>JANXRE010000130.1 GCA_025353165.1 Acidobacteriota bacterium
TGGATGCCGCCTTCGCGGCTCACCCGGAACGCTTCGTCCGGAAACCTCCGCAGCCACCACCGCTGCCCTCCGAGGTCTGGATCAACCCGCCACCCAAGCCTGAACCTGCCCCACCCGGTTCAGACAAACAAACTCAATAAACTATGCCGCCTGGCGTCTCAAAACCCTTGACAACTTCGGGCGCCTCATGCCGCTGACCGGCAACCTGAGCGTACATAGCATCCGGTGCCAGATCGATCTCACCTGGCCAGGCGACGGCGCCGTAATCAATGAAAACCCGTTCGAAAAACTGTACATCCCGCAACGGCGCGAGCGCTCCGGTGAGTTCTTCCCGGCGCAACTTCACACGTCCAGCCAGTCCGTCTTTGAATTGGACATAGAGGCAGCAGTCCGGCTCCGCCTTCACTTCAACGACATCCCAATACATCAGAAGATACCTCGCTCAACTCAGTGGCTCAATCTTCGCTGGCGGTCTGTTTTCGCGGCAGAAGCGCCAAGCTTCGAGTAATTCCTCTCTGTGTATCATCCCCCATTCGTGGACCATGTTCAAAGCCCGGCCCGGTAGTCGACCCTCCATGTTCTACGGGATCTTGATTCGGATGTTCTTCAACGATCACCCACCACCCCACTTCCATGCCCGCTACGGTGAGTTCGAAGCCACCATCGACATCGGAACCATGGCGATCACCAGTTGACGGGTTGGCGCCTATGCGTGGCTTGCGACCTGCGATCGCGGGACTAATCGCTTGGCCCGGCGCTCGTGTCCCGAACTTCGGTCCTGCGAAGTTGGAGTGCCCAAGCAAGCGCCTGCGGTATTCCATCGACCGGCTTCAACGGGCGAGCGAACGCAGGTCCCGATCCGGAAATGCACCAGCATCTCAAAACGCCCGCCCGTATTGCACCGGGGATGCGATTTGCACTCCCAAGGCCTTCGCGGCGTGCAGTGGGAAGTACGGATCCCGAAGAAACTGGCGGGCCATCAGAATCATGTCGGCGCGTCCATCGCGAATAATGCCGTCGGCCTGCTCGGGCTCGGTGATCATTCCTACCGCTCCGGTCAGGATCCCAGTGTCGCGGCGGATTCGCTCCGCGAAACCCACCTGATATCCGGGTCCCACCGGAATCTTCGCGTGCGGAACCGCGCCACCGGATGAGCAGTCCACCAAATCTACTCCGAGTGGCTTCAGCACGCCGGCCAGGTTCACGGAGTCGTCAATCGTCCAACCGCCCTCCACCCAATCGCTCGCCGAGATGCGAATGAATAGCGGGAGAGAATCCGGCCACTCACCGCGAATTGCTTTCGCCGTTTCTACGGCAAAGCGAACCCTGTTCTCAAACGAACCTCCGTATTCGTCGCGCCGCTGGTTCGACAGAGGCGATAGGAACTCGTTGATCAGGTATCCGTGAGCGGCGTGAATCTCGATTACCTGAAAGCCCGCGGCCACAGCGCGCCGCGCCGCGGCGCCGAAGGAGTCGACGATCCCGCGAATATCGGATTTGCTCAGCTCGATGGGCGGTTCGTCTGTCTCTTGAAAGGGGATCGGGCTGGGCGCAACCGTGCGCCATCCGCCTTCACTCTCTGGGATGAAGGCTCCGCCATTTTCCCAGGGCACGTTTGTGCTCGCCTTACGTCCGGCGTGGGCAAGTTGAATTCCCGCGACAGCCCCCTGTTTTCGAAGGAACGCCGTAATACGCGCCAGTGGCTCGATGTGTTCGTCCTTCCAGATTCCAAGATCGCCGGGAGCGATGCGGCCCCGGGCTTCTACCGCGGAAGCCTCGGCCATCACCAGCGCCGCGCCGCCCACGGCGCGACTACCCAGGTGGACTAAATGCCAATCGCTCGCGAAGCCGTCTTCGCTGGAATACTGGCACATTGGCGAAACGGCGATGCGATTACGGAAGGTAATGTCGCGGATGGTTAGTGGGGAGAATAGGTGCATTTACCCTTTTTGGATGCAACCCATTGGGCGGGAGACGTTCTTTCTATTTCAAAGAGCGCCAGGCCAGTGCGCATGGCGTCGCCATGAGTGGCGACGCGGCACGCACGAGTGCGTGCGCCACGATAGTTGGCTGGACGGGGTGGCGGACGTGACACAAATATTACAAACATCCGAGCTTTTCCCTGATAGTTTGAAGATGAAAGGCTCTGGATATCTCAAGTGGCGAATGAAATCCCCCGGCACCCGAAAGGGCGCACCGCTCGAGTCCTGCTCAGCTCGGTATTTGGCCCCTACTCGCAGGATGACGAGTTCGGCTCGCGCGCCATCAACCCGATGGAGTTGTATCACAATCAAGTGACCCGGCTGCAGGGGCCGTTTTCCTTGCGAATGTTCCACCGTTCGTGGGGGATCATGATGATCCAGCAGAATATCAGCGCTCCCTGCACGGTCCTCGACTTTCCAACCCGCGAGAAGTTCGTTCGCGAGTTGGAGGCCAACAAGTACGATATCGTCGGCATCTCCTCCATCATCGTCAACGTGCGCAAGGTGGCCGAGATGTGCCGTCTGGTGCGCCAGCGCTCGCCGCAATCGGAGATCGTCGTCGGCGGACACGTGACGGCGATTCCCGGCATTGAATGCATGGTGGGCGCGGATCACTACGTCAAGGGAGAGGGCATTTCCTGGATGCGGATGCATCTGGGCGAGGATCCGCATGCGCCGATCGAACATCCGCAGATCGCCTCGACAGTGGGGCGCCGGATTCTCGGCTTGAACATTCCCGCGACCAAGGGCGCGACGGCGGCGACGGTGATTCCGTCGGTCGGCTGTCCCATGGGATGCAACTTTTGCACGACCTCTTCCTTCTTCGGCGGCAAGGGGAAGTTCACGAACTTCTTCAACACCGGCAAGGAGCTGTTCGATGTGATGTGCAAGATCGAGGCCGCGCAGAAAGTCCGGTCGTTCTTCGTGATGGACGAGAACTTCCTGTTGAATAAGAAGCGCGCGCTGGAGCTGCTGGACCGGATGCGGGAGGCGGGAAAAAGCTGGGAGCTGAATGTGTTCTCGTCGGCGAATGCCATCCGCCAGTACACGATGGAACAGTTGGTCGAACTGGGGGTTTCCTGGGTGTGGATGGGGCTTGAATCGCCGAAGTCGGGCTACGCCAAGCTCAACGGAACCGACACCCGCCAGTTGACGGCGGAACTGCAGCATCACGGTATCAAGGTGCTCGGATCGACGATCGTCGGCCTGGAGCACCACACGCCGCAGAACATCGAGGGCGAGATCGAGCACGCCATATCGCACGACACGGATTTCCACCAGTTCATGCTGTACACCCCGGTGCCGGGCACGCCGCTCTACGCGCAAATCAAGGAAGAGGGCCGCCTGCTCGACGTGGACCTCGCCGACATTCACGGGCAGTGGAAATTCAATTTTAAGCATGCGGCGATCTCGGCAGACCAATCGAAGACCATGCTCGACTGGGCGTTCCAGCGCGATTACGAGCGCAACGGCCCCAGCCTGTACCGCATCTGCCGCACGGCGCTCGAAGGGTTCAAGCGGCACAAGGACCATCCCGATGCCCGAGTCCGCGCGCGGTTCCAGCATGACGGCCGGACCATCGGGACCATGTACAGCGCACTGCTGTGGGCGATGGAGAAGCAGATGAAGCACACCAACGCGCCATTTGCCGCGCGAGTCCACGAGCTGCGCGCGGAAATTCGCAAGCACTGTGGCCGGCGGAATCCCGTATCGCTCGCCGTGGGAGCGCTGATGCTGTGGACCGTGAAGCGCGAAGTGAAGCGGCTCGCGGCCGGCCGCACCTACGAGCCTGGAACGTTCATCGACCGGACGAACTGGTCCGAAGCGTAAGCGCGTCCGACACGATTTTCATCCCGGTCCGCGGAGCGTCGGCAGGAGTGCCGACGCGGCACGCACGAGTGCGTGCGCCAAGTAGTCCGTTCCCTGCAATAATGGTCCGCAATGCGCTACGCCTTCTTTGTGCTGGTTGCGGCATCCTGCGTTTCCGCCGAAAAAGTGGAACTCCTCCGCGACGATTTCTGGGTGGCGCACATCTTCGCCTCCACACCCGCCGGCGCGGCCTTTGCGTCCGGCTACGCCCAGGCCGAAGATCGCCTGGAGGAGCTGATGCGCAACTACCGCAAGTCCGAAGGCACCATGGCCGAAGCCTTTGGACAGGAGTGGTACGCCCATGACGTCCGTCAACGCCGCTGGGCCCACGCCCGAGTAGCCAAGGAGCATTACCAGGAGCTCAGCCCCGTCGTGCGCTCCATCATCGAGAGCTATTGCGCCGGCGTCAATCGCTACATCGACGAACACCCGTCCGAGCTTCCAACGTGGGGCTTCCAGATTCAACCCTGGCAGGTGGTGGCCTATAGCCGCTTCACCATCTGGGGCTGGACCGAGGGCGACGCCGCGGACGATCTGGAGCGCGGCGGCATCCAGCCCGACCCGCTGCCCTATCGCGGTTCCAACGAAATGCTCATCGCTCCCTTCCGGAGCGCGTCCGGCGCGCCGCTGGCGATCATCGATCCGCACTTGAGCTGGTACGGCGAAACACGCTATTTCGAGATGCGCGTTTACGGCGGCGAACTGGGCTACTCCGGCGGAACGCGGCTGGGGCTGCCGTTTCCGACGCTGGGGCACAGTAAATACGTCTCCATTGCGATGACCACCGGCGGCCCCGACACCGGCGACACGTTTGAGGAAGAGATCCAAGGCGGCCAGTACAAGTTCCAGGGCCAGTGGCTTCCTCTGAAGGTGGTCCACGAAAAGATCGGCGTCAAAACCGGCGACCGGGTGGAGTGGAAGGACGTCGCCATCGAGTACACGCACCACGGTCCCATCTGGGCGCACAAGGACGGCAAGGCGTACTCCATGGCGACGCTCTACGCCACCGAATTCCGGCTGCTGGAACAAGCCTGGGCCATGACCACGGCCAGGAATTTGAGCGAGATGAAGAAAGCCCTGGAGATGCGCCAGTACATGGCGCAGAACATTATGGTGGGCACGGTGGATGGCGACATTTTCTATATCCGGAACGGCCGCGTGCCCATTCGCCCGAAGGGCTGCGATCCCTCCAAACCTCAACCCGGCACCGGAGAATGCGAGTGGCTCGGCGTGCATCCGATCGAAGACCTGGTGCAGATTCAGAACCCTCCGCAAGGCTACCTGCAGAACTGCAATATCTCGCCCTTCGCGATGATGAAGGATTCGCCGATGGCGCCTGAGAAATGGGCGGAGCATCCCTACCTCTATAACGACGGACGGGTGCAACCGCATCAGCGCGCGGCCATGGTGCTGGACCTTCTGGACAACGCCCGCAACGTCACTCTGGACGACATGGTGCACATCGCATTTTCCACCCAGGTCTACAAGGCCGAAGCCTGGCAGGAGCGCGTCCGCAAGGCCAATCCGTCGGGCGCTTTCGCGAAGCTGATTACCGGCTGGAACCGGCGAAGCGACGCAGATTCGCGCGGCGCTCTGGCGTTCTATCTGTTCAAGATGGCACTCGGGAAAGGGAGCTCGGACGTGGAACCTCCAGTGACCCTGGGCGAGGAGGGAATCCGGGGCGCGCTGCACTCGGCGGAAGACCGGATGCGGGCTGACTTCGCCCCGGACGCTACGTATGGCACCTACTTCCGCGTCGGCCGGGAGGGGAGCGGAAGGACATTCCCGGTGGGCGGCGGAACTCTGCCCCAAGCCGGGATGGCCACGCCCCGGGCCGTCTCTTTCCGGCCTTGGGGGAAGGAGATGGTGGGAGCCGGCGGCCAGACCTCAACCCAGATCGTGCTGCTGAAGAAGCCGATTCCCGAATCCTACATGATCCTCCCGTTGGGCCAGAGCGATCACCAGGAGTCCGGCCACTTCGACGATCAGGCGGAGAAGCTGTTCAGTAAGGCCAGGGCGAAGCCGACGTTCTTCATGAACCGCACGGAACTGGAAAAGCACGTGACGGCGCGGCGGGAGCTGGTGTTGTAAGAGGCCCACGTCGAACACTGGGACACTACACTATTAGTTTGGGTCGTTTCTACTCGATTCCTGAACTGCTGATCGCGCGTGCCGTTTGGCGTGCCGACAGCCGCACGGTCGTGTTCACCAACGGGTGCTACGATCTTCTGCATCCGGGGCACATTCGTTTGCTGGAGCAGGCGCGGTCTCTCGGCGACGTGCTTATTCTCGCGCTGAACTCCGACGCGAGCGTCGCCCGCATGAAGGGACCGTCGCGTCCAATCATTCCTCAGGAGGAGCGCGCCGAACTCGCGGCTGCCCTGGCCGCGGTGGATGCCGTCGTTTTGTTCGACGAGGACACTCCGCGCGAGCTCATCGCCCAGGTTCTGCCGGACATCCTGGTGAAAGGCGCGGACTGGTCGCATTTCATCGCCGGGCGCGAGGAGGTGGAGGCGGCGGGCGGGCGCGTCCTCACGCTGCCCCTGGAAGCCGGGCACTCCTCTTCGCGCCTGATTGACGAACTTCTGCGGCGCGGATCCCAGTGACTCACCCGGCCATACGCGAACTTTTACAATCCCTGGGCCGCAATCACGCGTTCCAGGAACTGGTCTCGCAACTCATCCGGCGTGAAACCAGGCAGCTCTCGCTCTCCGGTCTGACGACCACCGCGAAGGCGATCTACCTGGTTCTGGCGTGGCAAGCGACGGAACGCCCGCTGATCGTTCTGGTGGACGGCAACAAGCAGGCCGAAGCGCTCTGCGACCTGACGCGTACGTTCTTCGGCCTGCTGGTAAACCGCCCGGATCTGCCGGAACCGCAACTGCTGCCCGCGCTCGACGTGCTGCCGCATCAGCACCTGTCGCCGCACGGAGACATTGCGTCGCAACGGGCGCTTGCGCTGTGGCGCATGGCTACCGGCAAAGCGCCGCTGACCATCGCGCCGGTCGCCTCCGCGCTGCTCCGCACGGAAGCCCCCGAGTTCTACAGGCAGATGGCGATCCTCCTTCGAACGGGCGAGGAGCTGCCGCTCGAACTCGTGATCTCGCACCTGGAATCGATCGGCTACGAGCGGCGGGAACCGGTCGAAATGGTGGGCGAGTATTCGGTCCGCGGCGGTATCCTCGACGTCTTCCCCGCCGAATCCAGCCGGCCGATTCGCGTGGAGTTCTTCGGCGATGAAGTGGACTCGATCCGCCGCTTCGACGTGGATACGCAGCGCAGCGTGCTAAAGGTGCCGGAAGCTCCCATCCTCCCGCTGCTGGAATACCCGAAGACTCGCGCGCTGTTTCACGAACTCGCGGCGAAATTGAATGACGAGGACGTCGCCAGCCCGGGCGATCCGTTTCCCGGATGGGAATTCGTGGTGCCGATGGCGCGGCCGCGATCGCACTCGCTGTTGTCGTTTTTCCAAGAGCCGGTCATCGTACTGGACGAACCCGAGAGTCTCGCCGCCGCGTCGGAACGCCTTTGGAAGCGGCTGGACAATCCAGACAGAAAGACGCCGGTGGACGCCGGCGCGAGTTTCTACCGCTGGCCGGAGTTGGCGGTCCAGCTCGAACAGCACTCCGAACTGCACGTTCGCGAACTGGAACTCGGCGCGTTCAACCAGACCTCGCTGCACATTCCCACTCGGCCGTCCATGACGTTTCACGGCGCCATGCAAGTGGCGGTGGCGGAGGCGCGGTCGCTGATTGAGCAGGGCAACCGCGTGGCGTTCTTCGCGCCTTCGTTGGGCGAACTGGAGCGCCTGGCGGACATTCTGCAGGAGTACTCGATCCCGTTCCAACTGGGCATCGAGCCGGGCGGCGTGGACAATCCATATCTGGCGTCGCGGGTCTATCACGGAACGGTCGCCTCGACGTACCTGATCAAAGGCGATGTCGCGCACGGCACGGCCTTCCCCGATTCCCAGGTGGTGTTCATCGGGCACGAGGACCTGTTTGAAACCTCGTCCCCGATCCCGAAACAAGCGCCGAGCAAGGCCGGCCTCGCCGCGTTCGCCGCCGATATCGCGGACCTTCAGCCCGGCGATTACGTCGTTCACAGCACTCACGGGATCGGCAGGTTTCACGGCCTCCGCACCATCGCGCAAGGCGAGAATCAGGGCGACTTCATGCTGGTGGAATACGCCAGCGAATCGAAGCTGTACGTGCCCCTCACGCGCCTGGACCTGATCCAGAAATATCGCGGGGCCGGCGAGGTGAAACCGCAGCTCGACCGGCTGGGCGGAGCGACGTGGGGCCGGACCAAATCGCGCGTCAAAGCCAAGATGCGCGACATGGCGGACGAGCTGCTCAAGCTGTATGCGCAACGGCGGCTGGCCCCCGGTTTCGCGTTCAGCAAGGATTCCAACTGGCAGCGTGAGTTCGAGGACGCGTTCGAATTCGTGCCGACCAAGGATCAGTTGACCGCGGTGGAGCAGATCAAACGCGACATGGAGGACGAGTCTCCCATGGACCGTCTGCTGTGCGGCGATGTCGGGTTCGGCAAGACCGAGGTGGCGATGCGCGCTGCGTTCAAGGCGCTCGGCGACGGCAAGCAGGTGGCCGCGCTGGCCCCCACCACTGTGCTCGCCTTCCAGCACCTGGAGACGTTTAGGCGCCGTTTTCAGCCATTCCCGGTGCGCATCGAACTGCTCTCGAGATTCCGCAGCGCCAAGGAGATCAAGGCGGTCCTCGAGGATACCGCCGACGGCAAAGTGGACATCCTGATCGGCACGCATCGATTGCTGAGCGCGGATGTGCAATTCCGCGATCTCGGGTTGCTGGTGGTGGACGAGGAGCAGAGATTCGGCGTTCGTCACAAGGAAAAGCTGAAGCAGCTTAAGCAGAACGTGGACGTTCTGACCATGAGCGCCACTCCCATCCCGCGCACGCTGCACATGGCGCTGCTGGGCATCCGCGACATGAGCGTCATCGAAACGCCGCCCAAGGACCGGCTCTCCATCCACACGGTGGTGTCCCGCTTCGATAAGGATCTGGTGAAGACCGCCATCGAACAGGAGCTGTCGCGCGGCGGCCAGGTCTACTACATTTACAACCGCGTGGAAACGATATTCGAGCGGGCCGCCATGATTCGCGAATTGCTGCCCGAGGTTCGCATCGGGGTCGGTCACGGTCAGTTGGGCGAGGCGGATCTGGAGAAGGTCCTGCTCGGCTTCATACGCCACGAATTCGATGTCTTCGTGTCGACCACGATCGTCGAGAACGGCCTGGACATTCCGCTGGCGAACACGATGATTATCGAGAACGCGGAGCGGCACGGACTGTCCGAGCTGTATCAACTGCGCGGGCGTGTCGGCCGGTCGAACCGGCGCGCTTACGCCTATCTGCTGGTCCCGCAAGACACGGAGCTAAGCGAAGTGGCACGCAAGAGGCTGGCCGCACTCAAGGAGTTCTCCGATCTCGGCGCGGGATTTAAAATCGCCGCCCTCGATCTTGAACTGCGCGGCGGAGGCAACCTGCTGGGCGGCGAGCAGCACGGGCACATCGAAGCGGTCGGCTTCGAGATGTACGTGCGCATGCTGGAGGAAACCGTCGCCGAACTACGCGGGGAAGTAGTGCCGCTGGAGGTCCACTCGACGATCAACCTCGGCCTGGACCTCCGCATCCCGGCCGAATATATCGCCGACGAGCACCAGCGGCTGCGGGCCTACAAGCGCATCGCCGACACCCACACGGACGAACAGGCGCGCAAGGTGGTGGACGAGTTCGCCGACCGCTACGGCCCGGTGCCCGACGCCGTCCGGCTGCTGGTGGATTTCGCGCGGCTCAAGTCGGCGGCGCAAAAGCTCGGCGTGGAGGCGGTGGACCGCCGGCAGGGATTCCTGAACATCAAGTTCCACCAGCAATCGAAGATCGAGCCGGCGCGGCTCATGGAACTGGTGCGATCGGCCCAAGGCGCGCAGTTCACGCCCGCGGGTGTTCTGCGGCTACCGGTCCCGGCGCAACCCGATCCCGCTTCGCTTCTGACCTATTTAAAAGACAAGCTGGCCTCGCTGTAGGTGGAAACGAACGCCTGGCACTGCGAATCCACCGGCCGTCGATAGCCTGCCAGAGCGGGGCGCAAGGGCTCTCCGCTACAGTAATCCATATATCGATCGCCGATTCCGGGCTAAGCATTTGATAGGACTCCAGATCCCATTTCCCATAGACTCTTTAACCGCTCGAACTCTCTTAGTTGGAATGACTTACGAACGTTTTTTCCTTGTTGATTTGGGCTGCTCGTGATATTCTCTATGGGACAATCAACACTGATGGTGGGATTCTCTACAGACTGCGGTCCGCCCGCGCGCGGAACCCGGCAGGTTTCGCAGTTCCTACCCGGTGCTGACGACCCCGAGAAGGGGAAACTAAGCTTCCGTACACCTTGCAAAGGAAAACATATGCTGCTTAAAAGAAGTCTGTGGATGGCGAATCTGCTCGCCCTTACGCTTCTCTGTGCTTCCGCATACGCCCAGGAGACCAACGGTAGTGTTCGTGTCGTCGTGACCGATCCCTCGGGCGCGGCTGTTCCCAACGCTAAAATCGATGTCTCCGGCGGCTCACTGCCGGGCGTCTCAACAGCCACCACCGGAGTCGACGGGCTGGCCAGTATCACTCAAATCCCTCCGGGAACCGGATACTCCGTGACGGTCGTGGCAACCGGTTTCCGCACGGCAAAGGCGAACGACCTTGCGGTGCAAATCGGCAAGGCGACCACCATCGACATGAAGCTGGAAGTCGGCCAGATGAGCGAGAGTGTGGTCGTTTCCGCCGAGGCGGTTATGGTCGACACGCAGTCCAGCTCTTCCGCCATCACAATCGATAGATCGTTCTTCGATCTGCTCCCGAAAGGACGCAGCTTCTACGACCTGATCCAGATCGCCCCGGGCGCCCGCAACGAAGGCAAGGCCGGCGGTATCCAGGTGGACGGAGCGTCCGGCGCGGAGAACACCTATTTCCTGGACGGCATGGAAGTGGAAAGCATCCAGGGCGGCCAACTCGACGGCCAGAATCACATCCCGGTTGAAATGGTCCAGCAGGTGCAAGTGAAGAACGGCATCATGGACGCGCAATACGGCGGCGCGATGGGCGGTGTTGTGAGCGCGGTCATCCGCAGCGGCCAGAACGAATTCCATGGCCAGGCGGGCTTTTACTACACGGGCGACGGACTGACGGCGCGGCCGCGCCCCCAGCTTGGTCTGGATCCGACCAACGACAACAACGCCGTGTACTTCCAGATTCCTCAAGACAAATTCCAAAACTGGAACCCTGTTTTCGATGTGGGCGGACCGCTGGTGCGGAACAAGCTGTTCTTCTTTGCCGGTTATATGCCGCAGCTCAACAACACCGACCGGACCGTGAATTTCACCACCGGCCAGACGGCGACCTACAACAATACCTTCAAGCAGCAGTTCCTCACGACCAAGGTAGACTATGCGCCGTTCTCTAAGATCCGCATGAACATGAGCTGGGTCTGGAATCCCCAACGGACCTACGGCTCTCTGCCGTCCGCGCAGGGTACGGATTCGTTTAGCAACAATTGGGGCCAGCAAGGGAACTTCACGGCCAACAACATCCTCTCCGGACAGTTCGATTACCTGGCCACCAGCAGGCTGGTACTGTCGTTCCGTGGCGGCTACAGCTACAGCGGTTTCAATAACCTCTACGGAATTCCATCGACCACGGCGATCTATTACTCGGGTGCCAGCACGACCCTGCCTCCGCCCGGCCTGCAAGCTCCAAACGGTTGGATCCACCAAGCGGTCGCCGCGACTTCTTATGACCAGAATCGCCGTACGAACCTGAATGCCGACGCATCTTACGTCCTGAACTGGCACGGGCAGCACACGCTGAAGGGCGGCTGGCAGATGAACCAGCTCTCGAACGATGTGCGCAGCAGTTCGTATCCTTTCGGTTATTACCGATACTACTGGGGCAAGACTTATCACTGCCAGACCTCGAGTTGCACGGGCACCGGCGCCGACGGCTACTATCGATACCGCGTGCTGGGCACCATCGGTGGCGCGTCCAGCAACAACCAGGCGATCTTCCTGCAAGACAACTGGCGCGTGAACAAGCGCCTCTCCATCAACGTCGGCCTCCGCACCGAGCATGAGTTCGTCCCCAGCTTCTCGACGAGCACGGGCATCCCGTCGCAGGCCATCGTGTTCGACTGGCCGCAGAAGATGTCGCCGCGCATCGGCGTGGCTTATGACCCCAAGGGCGACGGCAAGCAAAGGATTTACGGCGGCTTCGGCTACTTCTACGACATCATGAAGTACAGCCTGCCGCGAGGTAGCTTTGGCGGCGACGTGTGGAAAGAATACTTCTACACGCTGGACGACCCGACCTTGGTGACGAAGAACCAGGGATTCGCTGCGAACCCTCTGGGTCTCCCGGGCACGCTGATCGAAACGGTGGATTACCGCATTCCATCCAACGACCCCAGCCAGCATCTCATCGATCCGAATCTGAAGCCGATGAAGCAGCGCATGATCGACTTCGGGTATGACTACACTATCAGTCCGACCATGGTCGCTTCGGCGCGTTTCACCGACCGCAGAATCATCACCGTGATTGAGGACATCGGTTATGTGACCTCGGCCGGCGAG
>JANXRE010000165.1 GCA_025353165.1 Acidobacteriota bacterium
CATTGCTCGTGGCGTCTTCACGTCGGTCCACGATCTGTCGCGGAAACTGATGCGTTACATCCGCGCATATTCAAAAACCGCCAAACCCTTCAAATGGAAATACACTGATGTCCGCCGGAGGATTTTGCCATGCTAACGAAATTGCTGAGACAGGCCCCTAGCGCACCGCCTTCTCGATTTCGGCGAGAGCTCGGGACATTTGTTCCGGCGTCTCAACGTCGAATACTTTCGGACTGAGAGGCTTCAGCGTAGCCTCCAACTGATCGCTGATTTCTTGCGGCGGCAGACCGCGGATCATCGGTCCGGTACGCGGAACACGGCGCCGTCCTGCCATCGATTGGTTCAAAGATCGAACGGGCGGCTCCAAAGGCGCGCGGTAGCGAATATAGATGACTCGGCAGGCGGGCAAGCCTTCCCGCGAAACAGGCTCCAGATCCTCGCCGGACTCGAAGGCCACCGGCGGGGTGAGCACGATCAGGACGCACGATTGTTCCGAGGCGCGCAGAATGCCGCGCACCTGGGAGACGAAGAAGTGGGCGTCGTGATGCCGTTCGGAGAGCGAGTGAATGTCGATGGATGCCGTATTCGCGTCTCCCAAAGCTGCCTTCAAGCGGGGCCAATCGAGATCCTGCCTGCCGTCTTGCCGGAAGACCGACCGCCGGCGCGCGAGGTCCAGCACTTCCATGTGCCCTGAGAGTGAGGAGATCGCTTTGAGGGTAGGAAGCAGAGCCGCCAGCTCACCGCCATGGGTTCGCCGCGACCCGGGCTCTGGTACAGACGGGGCCACGTTAAGTATGACGTTGACTCGGGCTGGGGAATGCACGGAAGCGCCCCACTGCAACCGGCCGTGAATCTGGGGCAGATACCAACCGTCGGGAGGTTCCTCGCTGGCGATGAATTCAACAGGCGGCAGCCCGCGCCACGCGTCCGAAAGGAAATCACGTTGCGGCGGCGCTACGCGAAACTGCAACTGACGGCTGCCGTGCTCACCCGTGGCGGTATCGAGGATAGCGACGGCAAGCCGGAAATCTCCCGGCAGGACGAACGCACTCTGTGAGTACTCCAGGTTCGCGGATCTGATTTGGGCGTCTAGTTTATCCAGTTCGATGCTGCCATGGTCCTGATAGCGCGCTCCGTCGCGGCCCGTAATTTGGACGAAGAACACCAGCCTGCCATCGGCGCGGCGGGCCTCCAGGTCTCGGCCATCCACTTTCACCTCAACTTTTGCCATGAGCCGCTGGTGAAACGAGAGCTCTGCCCGGGCGACGCTCGCTGTCCAACGGATGCGTGCCGTGTCGGGTTCGCCGAGCCACTGATCGAAGTGGCTCCTTTCAAATACCGGATCGAGCGAGTTGGGCTGGCCGGACGCCTGGGCGGCGAAGGCCGCGCTGAACAGCAGGGTGATGAGAGACCGGATCACTCCATGAGCCCCCGGATATAGGCAGACACAGCGAGAAGCTGAGGCGTATCCATCCGCCCGATGAGGTTTCGGATCACGGAAGCCAATACCCGGGTTGTAGCTCCCATTCCGAGATTGGCCGATTGCTCGGTGAAGAATCCCGCCTTGGCAATCTTCAGTGGCCTTAGATAGAAGTAGTCCATGCCGGCGTCGGTTAGTTCCACAACGATTCCGGCCAACGCATCGCGATGTTTCGTGGGGTCTTTCGCTTTCTCCATCTTGGTGAGGACCGAGAGAGTCTTCGCGCGGAGACTGTCCGAGTGATAGAAGCGAAGGAATGGTTTCGGTTTGGGTGACCGCGGGGCTCGCTTTGTGGTCGTAGGCATGCTTTCTTTATAGTTTTCCCAGCCAGCGTATCCGAAAGTTGAACGCCCGGCTTTGGCCTCCGGCGTAGGCCATGAATCTCGGTGAGTTTATATCATTATTCACGACGTTGTAATTCCGGTGATTGGTGATGTTGATGAAGCCTGCCCGGCCCGCCCAACGCTGTCCCCGGAACTCAAACTTCCGCTCCAGGCTGAGGTTTAGCTCAAAGAAGTTGGGAAAACGGTGCGCATCCGGCGGACCGATCACCGTTCCAAGTTCATTCAGCACGGAGAATGGAAATCCAGTGTGGTACTCCGAGAGAGACGCGATCGCCCAGTTCTTCCAGAACGTCGGCAGATAGGCCCAGCCGAGCAAGCGGTGGGGCGCGTCCCAGGCCACGGGACCCATGTTGGCGTTCACAACCGCCGGATCGTCGGTCGTGACGTCGATCACGGTGTTGGATCGCGCGCGGGACCAGGTGTAACTGGCCATCCATCCGTACTCGCGCGCCAGATTCTGCCGCACTGTAATACCGGTGGAGTCGTAAGAATCCGACCGGCGATTGCCCAGCGCGTAAATGGTCTGGCCAGGCGACGAGGCCGGCGACGGAAAGTACGTGAGTCCCCCGCTTCCGTGGCGCCGCAGCGCTTCGAGCCGCACAAAGACACCGGACAAGATCCGGCGATCAATGGCCGCTGTCCAATTCGTATTTTCCGGGCTCGAAAAATTGCGGCCCGGATTGTAGAAGAGCGAGGTCAGGGGTACGTCCGGTTGTCCGTATGGCGGATACAGAAACGCCACCTGGTGCTGGTCCATGGGCCGCGTGAACAGAATCAGATTGGGTGCGTCGCGGGTGACCGCGAAGCCGCCGGAGATTTTTGTGTCGCGCAGTCCCGGCGGAGACCAGGCTACCCCCGCCCGCGGAGATGCGCTCCAGCTTCGAAGGAGGCTGGCCCAATCCCAACGGAGACCGGCGTCGACCAACACGTCCGTCCGGACTCGCCACGAGTCCTGAACATAAGCGCTGGTCTCGAACCCGGCTTGGCTGAGAACACCGTTGCCCTGGTAGACGGCCCTTCGCACGGGGATCTGTCCCGCGCCCACGTATTCGTACCCGGTGCGCCGTATGTCCTGTGAGTATCCCAACCGGTCCAGATCCATGCCCGTCTTCAACTGATGCGCGCCGAGGAAATGGAATGAGGGAAGAAACGCGTTCGCAAGGATTTGATCGCGCGCCGCATCCTGCCGGCCATGAACGAAGTAATTCCCCTGGCGCCCATCCGGCGTGAACAGATACAGGCCATCCCCTTGCGGAGTCAGGCGGGCAAAGGTCCGGTTCGCCGCATAGCCGAACTCGATGAGCGATCCTTCGCTGAAGTAGATTTGATCCTTCGCGTAACCGAACCATTGCCGGTTCCGGCGATCGGTGGTGGTTTGCGGAGGATCGAGAGGACCCAACCCGGCCAGCTCGGCCCACCACGTGGTAGCGAGAAAGCCTCCGGTCAGAATGTTCCGAGGTGTCAGGTTAGCCTGGAACTTCGAGAAATTCTCGTATCGCAGGCTGGTGCTGGTGTCTTGTCCGGGTGGTAACTCGCGAATGACTGTCTGGTCGTACTGGCCCGTCAAACTGTCGGAGAACCAGATACGCCCGCGCCGCACCGGGCCGGACACGTTGAATCGCGGGTTCCAACTGCCGAGCCGCCAACCTTTCCGGTTCTCGATGCCCGGGACAAAATTCGTGGCGGAATAGCGAACGCGATCGTCGCCGGTCTTGGTGTCGAGCGACAAAACCGCCGCCGCCGCTTTGCCGTATTCCGCCGGATAATTACCGGTCTCGATAGCCATGGACTGTACAGCCTCGATGCCCAGCCGCGATTCGAACCTGCCGGTCAGCGCATCCCCGACGTTGAACCCATCCAGAAGGTACAGGGCCTGCTCTTCGGAACCTCCCGCGGCGTGGATTCCCGCACGGGAATCCTGTACCACTCCAGGCAGGATTCGCATGGCGTTTTTCAGGCTTTGCGCGGCAGGGAAGGGTACGTTCAGCAATTGCGCTCCGCTGAGTATTTCCTGATGGTGCGTGGTGTCCAATTCCACGGTGCTCGTCGTGGCATGGACATCCATGGCGTCGGCGAACTCGCGGATCGGGGCCATGGTGAGGTTGAGTTCGTTGTCGCCGGCGGCGAGCGCAATGGCTTGTTCCTTTAACGCGAAGTAGCCGTTGGCCTCACCGGTCACGAAATAATTCCCGGGCGTGGATAAAGCCGCTGAAAACGCGCCGGTGGGATCGGTCAGTGTCCGGAATCTGTCACGGGACGAAGCTTCACGGATCACAACTGCGGCGTTCGGTACAGGCGTACCGGTGTCGCTTGAGACTCTACCGGTTACTCGAACTTCCGCATTCAGACTCAGGCACATCGCCGCGACTGCGCCGCTCGCGCAGAGGGACCGAAGCGCGATGTAAGACGTCTGAAGCATCCTGTTTGCGCGCCTGCGGGCGCGCTCTCCACCAAGTGGTTTTACTATACACCCGGCGACGAAATAGACCCGGCTTGACGGACAATGTAGGGTGCCGGTACACGATAAAAGTCGATCCTCAATCCTGGCGGTCGCTCTCTCAGGACCCGAACATTCCGCCGCGCTGCCATTGCTTCCACAGTTAGTGCGTAACCACGCGACCGCCGAGGCCGAAGACTTTCTCGTGACTCTGCCGAGGTTGAATCAGGCGGAAAAAACCCGCACTGCCGGCGAGCAGATCCTTCCGGCCTTTGCCGCCGGCGCGCTTATCGGCCCGTATCGCTTGGTGAGCGAATTGGGACAGGGCGGCATGGCCGTGGTGTGGATGGCCGAACACTTCGCTCGGGAGCGCGACATCCTGGCGCGCCTCACTCACCCGGGCATCGCCCGGCTTTACGACGCTGGGGCCAGCGAACGGGGTCAGCCTTACCTGGCCATCGAGTATGTCGAGGGCGAGAAGATCACCGGCTACTGCGACCAGAAGAGTCTGGGCCTGAAGGCGCGCCGTGCAGTACACACAAACCTCGTCGTTCACCGCGACTTGAAGCCTGCCAACATTCTGGTCACGAACGAGGGGGACGTCCGGCTGCTCGATTTCGGAATTGCGAAGCTTCTGACGGATGGCGAAGCCGACGAGACCGAACTCACGCGAATCGGAGGCAGGGCACTGACGCCCGACTACGCGAGCCCCGAGCAGATCGCTGGGAACCCCATCACCACGGCCAGCGACGTGCACTCACTCCGCGTCATCCTTTACGGACTTCTGACTCGCGAGCGGCCATACAAACGGAAGCGGGGTACGCGGAGTGGCCTGGAAGACGCGATTCTCGGCGTCGTGCCGGCGCGGCCAAGCCAACCAAATAGCCAGGGACAAGACTCAAGCGCGGACCCGTGGAGTTACCCCTAAGCGATCCGGCGATCCCCGCGGCGGACGCGGATGCCAAAGAAACGGACAACAGCCAGCGTGGCGGCTGGCGCAAGGTGAACCCACCCGACCAGTAACCGGCGGTAGGATGGTCGCAGGAAACCAATGCGCCCTCTTCTGCCTCTTCTTCTAAGCTGCACGCTCCTGGCCGCCGGTCCGGCCGGCCGTCCCATCCGGGCCCTGATCATAGACGGGCAAAACAACCACGCCTGGCAAGAGACAACACCGGTATTGAAAAGCATCCTCGGCGCATCCGGCCGCTTCACCGTCGATGTTGCAACTTCGCCGCCGCACGGCGCGGACATGTCCAAGTTCCAGCCGAAGTTCGCCGACTACGACGTAGTAGTGTCGAATTACAACGGCGACGCCTGGAGCACCCAGGCCAAGGTCGATTTCGTAAGTTTCGTGCGGAACGGCGGTGGCTACGTTTCGTACCACGCGGCCGATAACGCATTCCCGGATTGGAAAGAGTACCAGGAGATGATCGGCGTCGGCGGATGGGGCGAGCGCACCACGCAAAAGTCGGGTCCGGCGATCCGCTACCGCAACGGAAGGATCGCCCTCGATCTGACGCCCGCCCGCTGCGGCAGTCACGGGAGCCGTCTGCCGTTTCTAATCACGATGCGAGACCTGTCCAGCCCGATTGCGACCGGACTTCCGACGGTGTGGATGCACGCGCCCGATGAGCTCTACGACACGCTTTGCGGGCCGGCCCAGAACGTCGGGGTCGTCGCCACCGCGCATTCGGATCCCGCGAACAAAGGCACCGGCGAGGATGAGCCGATGCTGATGACGCTTCGTTACGGCAAGGGCCGGATCTTTCACACCACGCTGGGCCACGATGTGGCGGCCATGCAATGCGTCGGCTTCATCGCGACGCTTCAGCGCGGCGTTGAGTGGGCTGCTACCGGGCTGGTCACGCAGAGCGTGCCGGCCGATTTCCCCGGGGCGGACAAGCCGAGCGTGAGGAAGTAGCGGTTGCGATATTCTGGTCTTTGAAAGAGATAATCGCATTCTTTATCTGCGGTCTCGCCGCCCTGGCGCAGACGGATACAGCTTCCTGGCATGGGGTTTTGCGCGACTCGTCGGGCCAGCGTATTTCCGGCGCGCAAGTTAAGCTGCAAGGACCGGCGCGAACCGCCGCGGCGCTCAGCAAAGCGGACGGCAGCTTCGAGTTCGACGGTCTTCCTCCGGGCAACTACACGCTGGAAGTGGTTTGGAAAGATCACGCGGCGCGGTCGGAGAAGCCGGTAGATCTGACGCCGGCCGCGCGAGTGACCGAATGGCTCCGCATCTCGGCCGCCGGCCTGGTTGCGATCGACCCGTCGCGTGGGTCCTCCGATTCTACTGGCGGCGAGCAGCTCTCCAGCTGGCAGGTCTCAGCGCTTCCCTTGAACAAGCGCGACTTCAGCCAGTTGCTCCTGCTCGCCGCGGGCACGCAGACCGATTCGAACGGCGCCGCGAACTTCACCCAGCAGTTCACCGTCAACGGACAGCGCGGAACCGCCACCGTTTTCGCGATGGACGGAATCGATACGACCGATCCGGAAATGGGCGGCGCTACTTTCTCGAATTTCAACGTCGATGCGATCCAGGAGATCCGATCCAGCTCCGGCGTGATGGCGGCGGAGATCGGCCACGGAGCGGCCGGCTTCACCGAGATCGTCACGAAGTCGGGCGCCAACGATCTGCACGGCAGCGTTTTTGAGTTTGTCCGAAACGCCGCATTCGACGCGCGCAACTTCTTCGACCGGCGTTCCATCGCGCAGCCGGGGCGCATCCCGCCGTTTATCCGCAACGAATTCGGACTCGCGAACGGGGGTCCGGTGGTTTTGCCGCGGTTGTTCGATGGCCGCGGCCGCACGTTCTATTTCCTGCAGTACCAGGGCTTCCGGCAAGTGCTAGGGACAACCCAGATTCTGCCCGTTCCGACGGCGGCCGAGCGTCAGGGCCAGGATACAACCGCTTTTGCGGGAGACACGCTGTTCGTCCCGGTGAGTCCGAAGGTCGCTTCCGTGCTTGAACGCTACCCGATGCCGAACGATCCGCTGGGGCCGTATAGCGCTCGCACCTACGCAACTTCCTCGAAGGTGCGGACGGTGAGCGATCAGTTCTCGCTTCGCATCGACCATCGCATCTCGGAGAAGTCGCGTTTGTTCGGCCGCTTCAATCTCAACAATGTGGATGGCCCGTTGACCAATCCAAGTCAGACGGCGATCGATCCCTCCTTCGCGGTTAATTTCTTCGATCACCAGCGGAACGTGGGACTCAGTTACACGCGTACCTCAGCTACCTTCGTCTCCGAGTCGTCGGCCGGGTTCATTCGGTCTACTCCCAACTTCCAGGCCGTCAACGGCGTTCAGCCCGGCCTGTTGTTTGCGGACGGCGTCTACGAAGGCTTCAACACTGCGTCGGGCTCGATCCTGGCTTCGTTCGGGAATCTGTTTCAGCTCCGGCAGAACTTCACCTGGATACGCGGGGCTCATACCTGGAAGGCGGGCGCGGAAGTGCGCTTCAATGTCGATACGACGCTGTTCGGCACCAACCCGAATGGCACCTATTCATTCGGCGGAGGCGCGGTGTTTTCGCCGGTGGAGATTCGATCGTCGACCGGATTGCACGACCTACACGTGGGTGATCCGCTTCCCGACTCTCTGACCGGGCTACTGACCGCGTCACCCTTCTCCTACACGATAACGGCGGCGCCGGCCATCTTCGCGCAAGGCGCGCGCATGGGCGATAGCGCCGAGCGCCGCAACTCCTACAACTTCTACTTTCAGGACACCTGGAAGGTATCGCCGAGATTCAGTGTGAGCTATGGCCTGCGCTATGAAGTCAGCTCCCGCATCGGAGAAGCGAAACGGCGCACTTCGGGTATCGTGTTTGAAGGTGCGAACGGCGCTCCGGGAGATATGTTCTCGCCCGGAACTGTCGCGCGATTCTTCGTCAACAAGCAACCGCCTTACCGGATGGACTGGGGAGGCTGGGGGCCGCGGCTTTCCATCGATTGGCGCTTAGACGATAAGACCGTATTCCGCGCCGGCGGCGCGATTACGACGATGCTGGTGAACCTGTGGCAAGACAACATGACGACGGGCGGGCTGCCCTTCGTCGTCCAGCCCATCGTGACAGCCGCGCGCGGCGTACCGGTGCCGTTCGAGAACACGGCGACGGCGATCGCCTTGCCGCAGCCGCGAACACCATCCGGCGCGCTGGTGTTTGCGACTGGCAAGTCAACGGATGTTCCGCCCAATACGGAGATGGATGTGCTGCGGTTCGAGCGGGATCTCGCGGCGTTGAGCCCGGATGGCCAGATGCATCCCCTCAGCGCGTATCAGATGGCGCGCGATTTCCGGAACGGGTACATCGGCGCCTATACGGCCAGCCTCGAACGAACGTTTGCGGATGTTACGGCGAGTGCGGCTTACGTTGCGACGGCAGGGATCAAGCTCCCCCGCCTGGATTTTCCCAACTCGTATGCCGGCGCCGATCCGCGGTTTGCGCCGTACACGGTGTTCGATTCTGCGGGCGCGGCCCGGGCGGGCTACGGACCGATCTATGTGGCGAGCAGCCGGTCGCACTCCACCTATCACTCCTTACAGACGGGCCTCGGCAAGAACTCGCTCCGCTATGGACTGGGTTTTCAAGTAAGTTATACATTCAGCAAATCGATCGACGACACCAGCGCTGTGCTCGGCGGGTTCATCTCGGGCGGCTCGGGGGCGGTCTTGCAGGCGTCGCCTCAGAATCCCAGGGATCTGCGGGGCGAGAAGGGGCCATCGACGTTCGATGTCACTCATGCTTTGTCATTCAGCGCCATTCAGGAGTTACCGCTGTACCTCCTGTTCCCGAACAGCCCCAAGCGCTGGATTTCCGGGTGGCAGTTGTTAGGACTAGGATGGTTGGCGAGCGGAGGCCCGTTCAGCGTGTACTCGGGAATCCAACAGACTGGCGTGGGTTCGAACGGCGCGGATCGTCCCGATCAGATCGCGCAACCGGACGTTTCAACCAGGCGAACTGTCCGCGAGGACTATTTCGGGCGCGGCGCGAACAATGCGTCGTTCTTTTCGATTCCGCAAGGCCGCTTCGGCACTCTAGGGCGGAACACATTCCGGGGACCCGGGTTTCACAGCTTCGATATGGCGCTGATCAAGGATACGCCGATCGGATTGGGGAGTAACGCCGAGCGCGTTGTCGCGCAGTTTCGGGCTGAGTTCTTCAACGTCTTCAACCTGGTCAATTTCGGACTGCCCAGCAACATCGTGCTGGGCCCGGGGTTCGGCGTGATCAGCCGGACCACGGGACCATCGCGGCAGATTCAGCTATCTCTGAAACTGCTGTATTAATAACGGTGGAAGCGGCCCCAGCGGTCATAGTGACCGCGCGCGTACGGATGGAAATTGCCGTACCGGTCGTAGTAGCCATCTACCGGAGCGGTGTAACCATACCCGTAAGACGGCGCGGCGTAAAAGCTG
Source organism: Acidobacteriota bacterium (assembly GCA_025353165.1). Classification (GTDB taxonomy): domain Bacteria; phylum Acidobacteriota; class Terriglobia; order Bryobacterales; family Bryobacteraceae; genus TMP-7. The sequence goes on from JANXRE010000165.1 coordinate 9,683, forward strand.
AATCCGTAGCCGCCGCGGTAACGCCTTTCCCGGCGCTCCTCGGCTTCATGCCGTTCATGCTGCTCGTGCTCGCGCCATTCGTGGCGGTCGCGCCCCCGATCGTCACGATCCCTCGCCATCGCAGCGCCAGGAGCCAGCAAAGCTACAGCAGTTGCCATCGCTGCGATCGTCAATCCAAGTTTCTTCGTCATGGTCTTGCCTCTCCTCTCCTACTGATTGGATGTGTGCCCATCGGATGGGTTCCGTTGTGCCGCGTTAATTGTCATACATGTCACCAGTTACACTTGAACAATGAAGTTAGCTGTCTGGATGTTATGCGCGCTTACCGCCGCGGCGGCGACGTTCGACGGCCGCCAGCCACAGCTCGCGTCGCGCGGCGGTCTGACCGCACTCACGTTCGGAGCGGGGAACGCGATCTACTTCGCATCCTCCGGCGACGGTGGAAAGAATTGGTCTCAAGCCGTCAAAATAGCCGAGGCAGGCGTGCTCTCGCTAGGAATGCACCGCGGCCCGAGGATTGTGATTGGCAGCGGGGTGATTGTGATCTCCGCCGTTGCCGGCCGCAAGGGGCGTGGACAGGACGGCGACCTTCGGACCTGGCGTTCACTCGATGGAGGGAAGACATGGAGCCCCGGCCCGCAAGTGAACGATGCGCCGGCATCGGCGCGCGAGGGTTTGCATGCGATGGCCGCAGGGCCCGGCAACCGCTTGTTCGCGGTTTGGCTGGACGACCGGGAAGGCAAGAAGGCGCTGTACGGCGCCGCCTCCGGCGACGGCGGCGCTTCCTGGAAGAACCAGCGGATGTACCGGCCAAGCGGCGGTTCGATTTGCGAGTGCTGCCACCCGAGCGTGATGTTCGGCTCGAACGGGCAGATCTACGCGATGTTCCGAAACTCGCTGGGGGGATTCCGCGACCTCTATTTGATGACGTCGACTAACAGTGGCCGGTCGTTCTCGCAGCAGAAGCTGGGTGAGGGCGCATGGAAACTGGATGCCTGTCCGATGGATGGCGGCGGACTAGTCGTCGATGGCGCGGGCGTCCGGACCGTATGGCGGCGAGGCGATACGGTTTACGAGGCGCGGCCGGGCAAGCCGGAGCGCGAAATCGCCAAAGGCAAGAACCCCACCGCCGCCGGAAGTTGGACCGCGTGGACGAGCGGGGAGGATTTCTACGTGGCGAAATCGGGAAGCGCCGCGCGAAATAACAAGGGTGCGTATCCGGCCCTCGTGGATGCCGGCGAAGGCCGCGCCATCCTCGCTTACGAAGTGGAAGGCCGGATCATCACGGATACACTGGAGTAATCTTCATCCCGTTCTTCAGCGGGCGATCGCTGGACAAGGTGACGCTGTCGCCCTCGTTCAATCCCGAAGCGGCCTGCACGCGAGTGATGCTGGAAATTCCGAGCTGCACATCGCGCCAGAGGAGAGTGTCGTTCGCGCCCAGCGTGAACACGCCCGTACGCCCCGATTCGCGCCGCACGACTTCCTTCGGAATCGTCAGCGCGCTTTCCACCACCTTGGAACGAATCGCGGCATTAATATTCGTGCCGGGCAGCAGGTCGAGATCGGGGTTGCCGATGACGCACTGAACTTCGCCGACTTGCCGCGTACCCAGCGGCACAACTTGAGTCGGAATCTTCTCGACCGCGCCGCTCCAGGACCGCCCCGGCATGGCGTCCCACGTTATGGTGACGGGCATGCCGGCGTCGGCGCGCCCGAGATCCGGCTCGTCCACGTAAACGATGACGCGAACGCGGTCCAGCTTGCCGATATTGGCGACAAGATCGCCCGGGTTCAAGTACGATCCCACGCGCAGCCCAGATGGGTCGGAGCCAAGCTGGTACACGACGCCGTCCATCGGCGCGTGGACGGTGGCAAGAGCGATCTTCTGGCGTGCGAGATTGGCGGCAGACTCCGCTTCGCGGAGGCGCGCCTCCGCGGCGGTTCGATCCGGCGCGCTCACCAGCGTCCGTCGCTGGGCCTCGAGCGCCTGAATCTGCAATGCCACGCGATCCACACGGTCCTTCGCGGCGTTGACCTCCACGCCTGTGGCCGCGTCCCGCTTTTGCAGCCGCTGAACCGCGTCGAGATCGCGTTGCGCGGCGGCCAGCTCCTGACGGGCGCTGGCCGAACTGCTCTCGATCGCCGAGATGTCGGCGGTCCGCCCGCCGGCTTTGAGCACGTCCAGTTCGGCGTTGGCCTGCGCGATTCGCGCCTCGGCGGAAGCGAGATCGGCCTCCGGCTGGCGCGACTCCATCCGGGAGAGTGCGGTCCCCCGGGAGACTTTTTGTCCGCGCTGTACGAGTACCTGTTCGACCAAACCAGCGGCTTCGGCGCGCGCGGACGCCCATTGCATCGGCTCCACCTTGCCGTTCGTCGTCAGCGTGCTCACGACTCGCTCGCGCGTCACCTTCGTGAACGTGACTTCGGGAGGCTGATTGCGGCGGTTCAGCACCAGCCAGCCCAGAATCGCGGCACACAGGACCAGGAGGGCAAGAAGGATGCGCTTCAATCTTTCACCCGGGCACAGTGGTCGAAAAGTAACTGCCACTCGGCAAGCTGGATTTCCGAAGCAGCCCGCTCGGATTCGGACCCGGGCTGCTCGCGTGCCCGTTCGCAGAAGAGAATGAAGCCGAACGGGTCCCAGGGTTGGCTGGGGCGGAACTCAGCCGCCGGATGCCGGGAAACAATCTGCCGGGCCTCCCGGCTCAGTGCCTTCTGTGTTTCATGCGGCCCCGCTTTCTTGAACCAGTACGCCGAATTTCCAGAGTCGGGTTCCTGGCGGTGGAGAATGGCGTGCCAGAGGCTCCCCTCCGCGCTGCGGTCGTCCTGCGCCAGCTGGTGCGCCTCCTCGAAGGCGGAGAAGTACAGCCAGAGGCCCGCCATGGCCGCGCCCGGGTGGCGGGCCTTCGGCAAGAGCGTTTCCGGTTGTTCTTGTTGCAGCGCCGAGTGAGCTTCCAGGGAGGAACAGCCAGCGGCGATCAGGGGACTCATCCGGCAGCCACCCCCGCCGAGCGCCAGAATGCCGGCGACGCGTTCACCATAGAGTCGAGGATCGAAACCCATCGCGCTGAACCTTTATTGTGACACGCGATTCGGGCGGCGCGTAAGAAAACCATTTCTTCCTGGATTGTTTTGAGCGAGAATAAGGTTTCCATGGCTCTCTACCGCATTTACCGGCTCAAAGACAACTTGCGGCAGCAATTCCGCTGGCAGCCGCATCTCAGTGGTGTCACCGCCGCCAAGCCGAAGGATTACGAAGAGGCATTCACGGTGGAGGCGGAGACGCCCTACGCCGCCTGGCACTTGCTCCACGACACCGGCGACGAGCTGCAGGTCGGCGATCTGCTGGCCCTGGATGGCGGCGACCTGCGCATCTTGAAGTACATCGGTTTTGAAGAGGCTCGCTGGGTGATTCCGGAACAGAAGGATGGCCCGATCCCGCTTCCGGAAGTTGCTCCGCCGGCTGCCACGGTTTGAGCATCGTGGTGTAATAGCCTGTATGCATTGTTGGCCGGGCCCCGCAGACCGGATCAACTCCTTCGCGCTCGTATCCTATATTGCCGGCCCTCTCGGGTTGTTTCTCAACGAACTGCGGTCCGAACTCGTCCCCGAATCGCTGGCACAGGCCCACGTTTCGGTTCTTCCTCCCCGCGAGATGGACTCGGAGAAGGTCGCCGAGGCGCAACTGGCCAGGACCTTCCCCACGGTTGCGCCATTCCGTGTGGAGGTGACCGGTATTGAGGTGTTCGAGAGCACGGGAGTAATCTATGTTGGCATTGGGGCTGGGTGGGCCGAGCTGAAGCGCCTTCACGACCTCGTGAATGCGGACGCCTTACAGTTCAACGAATGCTTTGAATATCGGCCTCATATTACAATAGCTCAAGGCATTTGTCCGGATGAATTACCTCCGCTAACCGAAATCGCCAGGCAGCGGTGGGCAGAATACAGCGGGCCGCGCTGGTTCCTGCTGGATCGCCTGATCTTCGTGCAAAACACGGCGCGGAACAGTTGGATGGACCTGGCGCAGTTCGCTTTCCAGGGGACTTAGCTGCTATTCGAACATCTTCAATTGGTTCTCACGCCCGGGTTTGGCCGTCCGCGCCGCTCGCCCTGCGGCCACGCCGATCACTCCCAGGACTTGCGTCTCGACGACGGCCGTCTTGGGAAGAAAAACGCGCGCGCCGTCCGGAGGCGTAATGATAAATCCCTCGGGCTCCAGGGCGAGCAGATTGGAGGAGACCAGCCCTTCGATGGTGTCGCCGTCCCGAAAGCGAAAACGAACCCAAATTCCGCTGCTCTTGGGCCGCGCGGTGAACGCCAGGTTCGGCCGCCAAGTTTCGCCGGAGCTCGTATCGCGAACGAAACAAAGCGCTTTCACTTCGTCGTAAGGGAGCAGGGCGACGTTTCCGGCGGCGGTGAGGAGTTCTATCCCGTCCGGATGCAAATACGTTTGCGAGTTCACGAAACCGGGAACCGGCTCGCGGTCGAAACGGACAGCAACAACCTTCTTACTGGTGGAACCGGCCAAGGAGCCTCAATTTTCTTTCAAACAAATTCGCCGTTATTGTATCATTGGCTCAAATGACGCGAGCGCCGTCTTTATCTCTGAAGATAAAGTCCTTCCTAGATTACTGCCGGATCGAGAAGGGGTTGGCGCGAAATTCCCTCTCGGCCTACCGCACGGATTTGAACCGTTTTGCCGGCGCGTTCGTCGACTCCGAGGCCGTGCTGGGGCTGGCGCAGCTTCGGGAATACACGCAATCGCTTTACGATGCAGGACTGTCCGCCCGCTCCATCGCGCGTCATATCGCCACGCTCCGGAATTTCTACAAACATCTCCTGTCGGAGCAGATGGTCGACTCCGACCCGACCGAGCTGCTGCTCTCGCCCAAACAGTGGGCGAAACTCCCGAAGTACCTGAATCGCGAGGAGATCGAACGGCTGCTGGCGGTTCCCGATGGCGGCAAGCCGAACGGTGCGCGGGACCGGGCTATGCTCGAGTTGTTGTACGCCTCGGGGCTTCGAGTTTCCGAGTTGTGCGGACTGGATGCGGGCGATGTGCAGCTCCAAATGGGGTATGTTCGGGTCACCGGGAAAGGGAACAAGCAGCGGCTGGTTCCGGTGGGAGCGTCCGCGCTGGAGGCTTTGTCCGGCTACCTGCATGTCGCGCGGCCGGAGATCCTGAAAGGACGAGCGAGCCGGTATCTGTTCGTAACGTCCCGCGGAACGAGAATGACGCGTCAGGGGTTCTGGAAGCTGCTGGCAGCCTACGGACGGCTGGCGGGGATCTTCCGGAGTCTGACGCCGCACGTCGTACGTCACAGCTTCGCCACTCACCTGTTGGAGGGCGGGGCGGATTTGCGGAGTTTGCAGACGATGCTGGGCCACGCAGATATCGGGACGACCCAAATTTACACGCACGTGGCGCGGTCCCGGCTCCGGCAGATTGTGGACCGGCATCACCCGCGGGCTTAATAAAAAGATTGGAGATCAGATGGATTACATGTTCATGCTGGAGAGCCACCTCACGCCGGATCAAAGGCGCGCGGTTGAAGAGGTCCAGGCGTGCGTCGCGGAAGCGAATGTCGGGTTGTTCCTGACCGGGGGAGCCATGCGGGACATGCTCGGGGGGTTCCCCATCCGCGACCTCGATTTCACCGTTGAGGGCAACGCTTTGAAATTGGCGAAGGCGCTGGGCGGCCGGCCCGGCGTGGAAATCACGGCCACGGACGACACTCGCAAGTCGGTGGAGCTTCGGTTTCCAGGCGGCGTGACAGCCAGCTTGTCGATGGCGCGGCAGGAGCGATATGCGAAGCCGGGCGGCAAACCGGCAGTGCAGCCGGCTACGATCCACGAGGATCTCAGGGGCCGGGACTTCACGGTCAACGCGATCGGTCTTTCGTTAAACCGCGCCTCCCGGGGACTCCTGGTGGATCCTACCAACGGCCATGCCGATATCGACCACAAGGAATTGCGCGCGACGTCGAACTACACGCTCTATGACGATCCGTCCCGGATCCTGCGGCTGATCCGCTTCCGGGTGCGGCTCGCTTACGACATCGCCGAGCGGACCAAGATGCAATACGACAACGTGCGTGCGGCCGGGTTGGAGGACAAGATCCCGGTGCCCGCGCTGGGACTGGAACTCCATCGCATTGCCGAAGAACCGAACGCCGGCGACATCGTCAAGGCGCTCGAAGACGAGAAGCTGATCCACCTCTTTTCGCCGGCGCTGTCGGGCGCCAATCTGAATCTGGGGGGATTCTCGAAGCTGCAAAAAGCGCTGATGACGGCTCCCTTCGGACTGGATCTCCATCTGGAACCGATGGGGCTTTTTCTGAACGTGCTGACGGAGAAGCTGGACACCAAGCAGAAGAACGCGCTCATCGCATCCACCGGCCTGGGAAAGGCCGAGGTGGATGCATGGCACAAGCTGGACGGGAAGGCAAAGAAGCTGGAGAAAGATCTGAAGAGCGCTAAGCTGCACCGTCCCTCGCTCGTATTTGGGGCGCTTTCGAAGGCGCCGGGCGATCAGATCCTGTACCTGCTCATCAAGAGCGGCGAGCGGTTGGTGCAGGATCGGATCAAGAACTACCTGCAGAAGTATTTGCCGGCGGCCCAGGAAGTCACCGACCGCGATGTTACGGTCGCTTCGGGCATTGAGCCCGATAGTTCGAAGTTCAAAAAGGCCAAGGACGAGATGATCGCCCACCGGCTGGACGCCCGCCCGAAGAAGGTGGTCGAGCCGGAGCCGGAGCCGGTGGTTGCGCACATGCGTGGGCGAGGGTAGCGGCTGGTTTGTGGGGCGGATCTCTGGTCCGCGGCCGACGCCCGCGTCGGCGTTCCTCGACTGACGAAGCCGGCCGGATGGAGGCCGTCCGACATAAGCGCTAATCCAAGATCGTCGGTTGAAGTGGCGGCTGACTTCCCGGGAGCGCCGTTTGGGGCCAGCTTCCGAGTAGGCGACGATACGGACGAAGCTATCCATATGAAGTTCCCTTGTCAGGGACAATTTTGGCTTCCTGGGTTCTCAGATAAACCGATTTTTGGGTCGGTCACTTTTTCGAGGCGTCAAGGTGCCGTCCTTGAGCTCGCTGATACTCTACCGGGTACAACCAACAGCCGTGAATTCGAGGTCATTCAGGGCCAGACAGCTTCCGGGGAATACGTGACGCTGCTCCATGCGATCCGGACAGCCGAGCCGTTCCTGCCGATTACTCCGCTCCTGCCGTGCACATATCACGCGACATTCCTCCTTATTGGAGTCGCGTTCGATAATGAGGCAGAGATGCGGTTCTCATTCTGGCAGCTTCACATTCCTGAGCTCAAAACGTGGGCTGGTAAGACCGGATTCCTGGAAGACTCAGCCACAATCGCCGACGACGTGGAGCACCAGCACATTCAAGTGTGTTGTGAAACGCCCGAGCGGCAAACGCTGCTAGATGGCGAATGTGGAATGGCTCTCTCGCTCGCCTTCTGGCCACTTTCTCGGGTTACTCCGTTCTCTCGGATGATCCGACAGGAAGCCTACCTTGAGCTTCGACTCCCTGCCAGCAATGCCCTCCGCGATTTCATGAACATGACCGCCGGGTTGGAACAGTTTCTGACGCTTGCGACTGGTGCCCTCGTTCGTACGGGGTCCATCCGAGCGACGTTCAGCGATGCACACACCTCCCGAACGAGACCGCAGATCGTCGAGATTCTATATCAGCCGATTCGCAACGCCTCGCCACGCGCGCCGCGTCCTGACGAGTTTCTCTTTTCATTACGAGACATAGAAGGAATGGAGCGAGAGTGCTTTCGGAACTGGTTCACGAAAGCGGAATGGTTGGCACCAGTATGCGCCATCTACTTCGGGACACTCTACAACCCAAGCAAGTACCTCGATTTCAATTTCCTGGCCCTCATTCAGGCCCTGGAGGCGTACCACCGGCGCGCCACTGACGAGACAGACCTCCCCGCATCCGAGCACGCAGCTCGCATTAAGGCGATATTTGAGGCGGCTCCGGCCCCTCACCGGCAATGGCTATCCGAGAACCTGCAGTACAGCAACGAACTGAGCCTGCGCCGCCGATTGAAGCAACTCTTTGCACAGTGCTCGTTCCTCCTGGACGAGCTTGTTTCGGACAGCAAGGCGACCATTAACGCCATCTACAATAATCGCAATTACTTGACGCACTATGACGAGAACCTGGCTGATCGCACTGCACGCGGTGATCGTCTCCTCTATCTTGTCGAAGTCCTAAAGCTACTGTTGCAGGCGTGTCTTCTTCGCGAGCTCGGGTTTACGGAAGTCAAGATCAAGGAGTTCCTCTCTCGGTCGCGTACAGTGCGAATGATCCGGCACCTCAGTGATCGTGCCGCCGCAACTCCAGTGTGAATTCAGGATCGCAGGCAATGGGTACCACCAAGAAGCGTAATCACTACCTCCCACGGGCGTATCTTCGCGGTTTTTGCGACCGCCAGGGTCTGCTATGGAGCTTTGATCGTCGCTCAAAAGAGTATCGACGCCTGCCGCCGGACTCTGCAGCGGTCGAAAAGGAGTTCTATATCGTCAAGGACGCCACTGGCCGCAAGAGCAACGCGATCGAGGACTGGCTTGCGCAGTGCGAGAACGCAGCCATCCCCGTGATCCGGAAGATTGAATCAGACTGCCCGCAGATAAGCGAGCCCGAGAGGCACGTCCTGGCGCGCTTTATCGCTCTCCTTCGCCTAAGAACGACGGTATTCAACGCCGAAATGGAGGAGATCCTCGATCACTACGCCCGAACGCTTGGCGACCTCCTGTTCAGCGACGAGAACTCGGCGCGCGAGTTCATCGCCCAATTGCCAGGCAATGGCGCAGACCTTCCGAGCGAGCGCATCGAATCGTGGGTATCGATGTGGAAAGCGGGACAGTGCACGCTCAAGATTCACCGGGAGTACATCATTCATCTCATGTTCCAGCGCGCGGACAGCTTTGCCGAGGAACTCTTCGCGATGAACTGGAGCATCCTGAGATCCCATCAGAAAACGGCATTTATCATTTCGGACCTCCCCTGGTCGATCCTTTCGGTCGATCCGGCGGCATCGACGGACTTCGGGTTCAGCGACATTTTCCTGCCGCATGTCCGAACGATCGTGCCGCTCACTCGAAGAACCGCCGTCATGCTAGAGGTCCGGTCCCCCGGCGTTTCCCGAGTACGGTTTGGCCGCGTACCGCGCGATTTCAATCGCACCGTGAACCGGACCATCGCGGACAACTCCCACCGTTTCGTCTTTTCGAACAGCGATGCTCTGCTGCGGCGCCTTGTGAAGGCTACCGGCATTGATCGCATCGACCGGCCGGTCCGTCTGTATGCCGATAGAGAGGGATGGATCAAGCCGGATGCCAGTCAAATAATCGGCATCACGGTCCAAGGGTTCAACAGTCGACCTTGAAGATCTATGCGTACTTGGCGGCTGCCCAGCGCGTCCTCTGTGCCGTATCGGTGCCCGCTCTTAAACCACAATGCGGAATTGGAGACACAGGTCGGGGCGTCGTCCGCGACCGAGACGCGGCGTTTGCTTTTTGCTTCGGTCGGAATACGCGCCACTCGGAAAGAGCACACCGTGGACGGGAAACGCCAAGTCGGAATCCCGGGGATCTCTTGGTGCCGCGCCCGATCTCTGGTGCGAAATCCCCATCGCACCGCCAAACGCCCCGGAAGTCCCGTTCTGAGAAGTTGGAATTTGCGGGCGAGGCTTGAGATTTCTGCCGGATGGGAAATTGAGGGTCAGGGACGGGAAATTTCTGTCTTATAAGTTAGCGCTGATTGGGGTCCGCCCCTCCAATCCACACTGTCCAGTTGTTTTGTGAACACAACACTACCGCCACCGAAACAGCTTGAGCGCCAGCGCGAAACAGACTGCAAGCCACGCGGTCAGGATGCCAAGCTGCGGCCACAGCAGCGCGAAATTCGCGCCTTGAAGCATGTTCGCCCGCAGCGCGTCGATGACTGCTGTGAGAGGCAGCACCTTGATGATCGGCTGGACAAAATCGGGAAAGCGCTGGGACGAGAAGAAGACTCCGGATAGAATCCACATCGGCATCATGACCACGTTCATCAGGCCGGAGGCCGCCTCGACCGTCTGCGCCCGCGAAGCAATCAACAAACCGAGTGCCCCGAACATGAGCGCCCCGAGCACGCACAACCCGGCGAGCCCCAGAAGGGATCCACGCAGCGGTACTTGAAAGACGAGCGCGGCAAACCCAAGCAGGATGCCGACCTCCGCGACCAGCAGCACCAGACGGGAGAGCACGAAGGACAGCAGGTAATAGTGGCGCGGCATCGGCGTGGCTACCAGCCGCCTGATGAGCTTCTTCCGCCGCGCGTCGACAATCGCAAATCCCATGCCCCAAATCGAGCTGCCCATCAGGTTCATGCCGAGCAGTCCGGGAATGAGAAAGTCGATATAGCGCGACCCCGGCTCCCGCATGAACTGGTCGTTCGAGGATACGGGGTCGATGCGCCCGGCGGCCCGCTGGATCGCCCGGTCGGCCAGCATGCGCGCGGTTCGTCCTTCCGGATTGGTGTCGTCGTACTGGTAAGCGGCCGATCCGTCGGGTCGCCGCGCAGCCAGCAGAGCGACCTTGCCTTCGCGCAGCTCTTTCCGCGCTTCAGCCTCCGAAAGCTGCTGCACGTCCAACAGTTTTTCGCTCCGGATCGCGCTGGCGAATTCCGGACCGACGACGGCGATTTTCAGGACTTCCGCCGGGCGATTCCGGAAGGCAATACCGAGTCCGGCGGCAAGCAGGATCGGGAAGATGAAAACCCAGAACAGGACCTCGGGTTCGCGCATGAATTCGCGGAAACGAACGAGCGTGAGTTGCGCCAGCGGATGGTTGGTCCACCCGGCTGGAGGCGGGGTTTCACTCATCTCTCAAATGCCTTCCCGTGAGCGCGACGAAGACATCCTCCAAGCTGGCGGAATGGGTCCGCAGCTCGGTAAGCGGCGCTCCCTGCCGGCCCAATTCGTCCAGCAGGGCGGGGACGGCGCGATGCAATTCCGAGACCTGCATTCGCACGGTGCCGTTGTCCGCGCGGATGTCGCGCACTCCTTCAATGTCGTGCAGACGCGCGGCTTCCAGCGGATGCGCCTGGCTGCCCGCCGCGAACTCCACGACGTGCTCAATTCCGATGGACGCGACCAGCTCGCGCGGCGTGCCGAGCGCGATGATCTTGCCGTGGTCCATGATGGCCACGCGATCGCAGAGGCGCTCCGCCTCATCCATGTAGTGCGTGGTGAGCACGATGGTCGTTCCCGCCTTTTTCATTTCCTCGATCAATTCCCAAAGTTGGCGACGGGCTTGCGGATCCAGGCCGGTGGTGGGTTCGTCCAGAAAGAGGAGGTCGGGTTTGCCGACCAGAGCGCAGGCCAGGGCGAGCCGCTGCTTCTGGCCGCCGGACAACGCGCCGACTCGCGAATTACGTTTTTCCTCAAGTTGAACCAGTCCGATGACCTCCGCGGGCGAAGCGCCCTGCCGGAAGAAACTGCGGAACAGGCGTATCGTTTCGTGCACCGTGAGCTTTTCGGAAAGCTGCGTTTCCTGAAGCTGTATGCCGAGCCGTTGCCGGAGCTCGGCCCCGTCCGATCGCCAGCTCAGTCCCAGCACCTCGACCTCGCCGGAGTCCGCCGCGGTCAGCCCTTCGCAGATTTCGATCGTCGTCGTCTTTCCCGCGCCGTTGGGGCCCAGCAGGCCAAAGCACTCGCCAGCCGGAACCTCCAGGTCGAGGCCGTCCACCGCCACCACGTCCTTGTAAGCCTTCCGGAGATTTTGAACCCGAAGCGCTGGTTTGAGTCCAGCTTCCACCATCTTTTCAGTATTGCATCGGATTGCAACAGACCGGCCGGTTTGGTACAAAAAGGAATCCCCCAACCCAGGAGAGAAACCTTTGTTCACGCAACATCGCATCGCATCCATCGGTCTCGCGCTATTCATGCTGGCCGCGACACAGTCCGGCATCTTCGGCCAATCCCAGGCCAACACGGGAGCCATCGAGGGGTCCGTGTTGGACCCATCCGGCCGCGCCATTCCCGGGGCGGAGGTCATTATGACCAACACCGGAACAAATTTCTCGCGTGTCGTCCAGACCGACGGCGAGGGAAGATTCCGTGGACTACTGCTTCCGCTGGGCCCTTACCGTGTGGTCGCGAAAGCCAAGAGCTTTGGAACTTCGGCGCGCGAAGGGCTCGATCTGGCAGTGGGCCAGACGATCACGCTGGCGATTGCGCTGAGCCTTTCGCAGGTCGATGAAGTCGTCTCCGTGACCGGCGACGCGCCGATCCTCGAAATGAGCCGCGTGGAATCGTCCACCTATCTGGACGAGCGCTCGGTCCGGGATCTTCCGAACAATGGCCGCAATTTTCTCAGCCTGGTGCCCCTGAGCCCGGGCGTTTCGATCGTGCAGGGGCCGGATGGCGACGAAATCTCGATCAACGGCCAAAAGGGGATCAACAACAACGTCTCGATTGACGGAGCCGACAACAATAACCCGTTCTTCGGGGAGCAGCGCGGAGGACAGCGGCCCGCTTTTACCGTGAGCCTCGACGCCATCAAGGAGTTCCAGGTGGTATCGGATAACGCTCCGGCGGAATTCGGCCGCAGCTCCGGCGGATTCATCAACGTAGTTACGAAGTCGGGAACGAACGACCTACACGGGACGGCGCACGAGTATCAGAAATGGACGGCGCTTACTTCCAAGCTCTCCGACGGCACGAGCATCAGCGCGTTTTCACAGGAACAGTTCGGCGGCACGATGGGCGGGGCAATCCGCAAGAACAAGTTGTTCTTCTTCGGCGCCTATGACCAGCAATTCTTCAAGCAGACGAAGCAGAACAACCCGAACCGGATCGACCCCATGCTGGTGAACTTCTTCGCCACCAAGTTCAACGACCCTAACGAGAACGGCCCGATCTCCCGCAGGAACGACGGGCAGGCCACGCTCGGCAAGATCGACTGGTACGTCAACAACAAGAATCTGTTCACCGCCCGGTACAACTACCATCACTCCCGCCAGCCGAACGGCACCTTCGACGTCGAACAGTGGGGGCGCAGCGCCAACGCGACAGAAATCGATTTTGCGAACGCGGTCAGCATGCAGCTCAATACGACCCTGACGGCGAGCACTCTGAACGAACTCCGGTTCCAATGGTCGCGGGAAGACCGGCCCCGATACTACAACGGACCGACCCTGCCGGGTCAAAGCCGCCCGTTCCCCGATACGGGCATCGATTTCGGGGGCCAGTACCGCTTTGGATTGCCGTTCTTCATTCCGGTGGAAGATCACGACACGCGGGTGCAGTTCAACGATAACGTGTCACTGATCCGCGGCGCGCACAATATCAAGTTTGGCGCGGAGGTGAACCGCACATCGACGAGCCAGATTTTCATCGGCTTTGCGAATGGCCGTTACATCTTCGACAGCGTTCAAGGCTTCATGAATTACGTGAACATCGGCCCGAAGTTCGTCGAGTGTTCCGACGGGAGCACGAACAACAACGGCATCTGTCCTTCGGGAAGCAACATCACCGGACCGCTGTTGTTGTTCCTGCAATTCGCCGGCGTGGGCGGCAAGACGGTACAACAGGCGGGCGGCCAGACCTTGCCGCAGTTGGAACCGGCGCTGTTCGTTCAGGACAAGTGGCAGATTCGCAAGAACCTGACCGTGAGCTACGGGTTGCGTTGGGATGCCCAGATCGAACCCGCCGTGCTTACGCCCCCCAGCCAGGTGTTCTTCGCGGCCTTCATCGGGAAGCCCGGCTTCCCGTCGAACGGCTACATCCCGTCGTCCAAGAAGCAATTTCAGCCGCGGTTGGGAATCGTTTGGGATCCGGCCGGGAAGGGCAAGACGGTAGTGCGGCTGGGCGGCGGAATCTATTATGCGCGCACGCCGGGCCTCGATTTCGCGAGCACGCGATCCACCAATGGCTCGGTGGGCCAATCCATATTCCGCGCGTCCTTCTTCAATGGTTTCGGGCTGACGCCTCCGGCCTACACGGATCTGGTTCCCAACGCCAGCAACCTCGCGCCGGATCACCCGCAGGTCTATGTCACCGACAGGAATTTCACGAATCCGCGCACCTACACCTGGACGGTGGCAGTTGAGCAGGCGCTGACAAGCAGCCTCAAGTTCACGACCGCGTTCGCTTATGCGAAAGGCGTTCACAACAGCCGTTTCGTGGATCGGAACGACGCCGTGTTCGGTTCGCCGTGGAGCACGGGGTTGGGCGCTGACGGAACCAACGGCGTCGGGCAGTTGACGACGCTTGAAAGCTCCGCGAAATCGCTCTTCCGCGGGTTGACACTCGGCATGCAGAAGCAGATGTCCACGAGGTTCCAGTTCCAGTTGAACTACATGTTGTCCGAGGATCTGGCCGACGACGACAATGAGCGGGACCCGTTCAGCTATCGCTACGCGGTGGCGAACAATTTCAAGCCGGACTACGGCTTCTCGGATCGCATGGAGCGGCACCGCTTCAACGCGTTCGGGTTTTACCAGGCGCCCTGGGGCATCGAGTTGTCGCCGTTGATCAGTTTCCACACGCCGCAGCCTGTTTCGCCGGTGAATCGCGTTCTGGCGAACGGCTACATCATCAAGCGCAATTCGCTGTGGAAGGACAACACCTTGTTTGCGCTGGACTTAAGGGCTTCGAAGACCTTCAAGCTGACGGATCGTTTTCAGCTCCAGGCGATCGTCGATGGATTCAATCTGACCAACCGGGCGAATCCAAAGCACCCGGAGACGACCAGCCTGCTGTTCAACTTCGACGGGACCGTGCAGAGCGGACTGGGCGATCCCAGGCAGGCGCAACTCGGACTGCGGCTGGTGTTTTAGAAAAGCATGTGGCGCACATACGAGTACGTGCGCCACGTCAGTCAACGGCGGTCGCCGAAGCGATGCCAACGGCCGTCGCCCACGTATGGGTGACCGTAGTAACCCGTGACACCTATGCCGATGCCAACACTCGCCGCCCGCGGCGCGTAGTAAGTGGGCGTCTGCGAGTAACCATAAGCGTATGGGTCGTAGTAATCGTCACTATAGGCGTATGGGTCAGAGTAGTAACTGTCATAGTAGTAACTAGGCGAGTAACTGTAACCGAATCCCCAGTACGGGTATCCGCCCCAGCCCCCACCCCAGCCTCGATATCCGCGGCCGTACCCGTATCCTCCGCGGTATCCATAACCGCGGCCGGCATAACCGCCTGACCCGCCCCGATACGCGTAACCTCTACCGCCAATGGCCCCGCGGCCGTAGCCTCCGCCACCATAGGCCCCGCGGCCGTAGCCTCCGCCGCCGCCATAGGAGCGGCCTCCGCTGAAGCCTGAGCCGCCGCGGGAGAATCCGCCATGGGACCCGCCGCCACCTCCGCGGCCGCCACGCTGCGCGAAACAGCTAGCCGCCAGCGTCAGTCCGACAAACGCGATGAGCAACTTGCGCATAATGTATCTCCCTTCTCTAACACTTCTCTAACGCCAGCGCCCCCGGTGATGGCCGCGTCCATAGAACCCCGACCCAAAACCGAATCCAAGACCCGGACCCCAGTACGATCCATAATACGGCGCATAATATCGCGGACCGTAATAGCCCGGCCGAGGCATCGGTCGCGCCGGCCGCGAAGCCAGCTCCGACTGGGCGTAATCCGAAGGCTCAACGTACCGGAAAGCCTGCGGCGCGCGGGCGGTTACCACAACCAGGGGCGCCTCGATCCGGAAAGTCAGCACGGCCTCCGGAGTGATGTAGGTCGGATGGCCGCGCGTCAGCAGGACGCCCACCGTCCCGACCACGAGTCCAGCGGCTGCCCCCACTCCCGCGCCGACGCCGCCATTCACAGCGGCGCCGATCGCGGCTCCGCCTAGCGTTGTTCCGGCGATCCCTCCGGCATCGCGGCCCAACGAGGTTTGACCCGCCCGGTTGACCAACTGAGTTTGCACCGGTAGCTGCTGCCCGTCCACTAAACTCAGCTCGGTCAACTGGACCGCGAGATGGGAGACCCCCCCGACGCGCCCTGCCTTCTGGGCCTCGACGACCCGTCCGGCCACGGTCTGGCCGCGCTGCGCAACCACGACGCCGTCAATCACCAGCGGCTTGACCAGCGTGGCGGCGAAGGCGTCGCCCGCCTGGTTGTGGTCGGAGGAAAGTAACTGATCGATCCGGACAGTGAGGTAAGTTCCCGGCTTGATGGTCAGTTGCTCCGGAACCGGCGCGGGCGGGGGAGCGGGCTGCATTTCCGGCTGCGGCTCGGGTCGCTGTTGCCCGGCGGGTTGACCGTATGCGTCCAGCGGCTGATGCGCCGAAAGCGACGTCTGATCCGGGGCGCGACGCCATCCTCCCCGGGTTGCCGGCGCCTGCTGTGGCGTGTCCGGCGAGGGGTCGGAAACTGGAGGTTGCTCCTGGGCGAACGCGCTCCCGGCGGCGATCAGCAACCCCAAACCAAGGACATAAGCGGATTTGAATTTGGTGACTGTCATAATTGCTCTACCACTCCAAGAGCATTTGAGTCGCCAGGCTGTAAGCTATTGCTAGTGAATGGAATACTGCTGAAATAAAAAACAGGGTTCCGGCCGGAAAGCACCGCGGGTGGTGGATTCCGGCCACCTCCCACCTACTGACATTTCATTACATTTCATCTCCGACTTGCCCACAATCCGGTTTCCAGCGCTTCGTTCCAGACTTACCGAGCACTTGGTGATCGACCTGGGCACATTTGCCGTCACTGTCGCGTTCGTGTCGTGGTAGGAGCATCGCACGAAGAGGATCATATCCCGGTAGTCCGGGAGCCTCCAGGAAAGGACTGCCTTCTTGCCCTGCTTCGCCTGATCGTCCGGCTTGAGATCGAACTCCTCCCGCCAGGAGATACCCGGTGGTCATTCAATCACCGAGTAAGCATCGCCATCGTTATCAGAAAGCGTATGTAACGTTTCTTAATCTTCTCCAGGCCCAGAAATTGCTCGATCACCCAGATCCTCGCGTCATCCTGGCTGAGATACAGCGCCGCGTATTTGCCGGTGTCGAGACTCCGATACCTACCGTGGCATCGAAGGTGGCGATTGCCGTTCCGACAGCGAGGTTTGTGCTTCCCCGAACCTTCTGCCCCTTGCAGCAGTGGCCGGTTGCTGGAGCGTGTGCCAGGTCTTTTACCAAAAGCACGCATTGCTCGGTACATCCTATACCCAGACGCGGTCGATACGTCGGGTGCACGTTTCGGAGTATTATGTCCATTATGAACAGGCGGGAATTCCTAGGCGCCGCGGCCAGCGGCATTATGATCATGAAGCCGGAACTCGTGCGCGGAAGCGCGCGCAACTCGGCGGTGCGTATGGCACTATTCGGATGCGGCGGACGGGGCACCGGCGTCGCGGAATCCTTCACCATGGAGACGGACGCGCAGTACGTCGCGCTCGGCGATCTTTTTCAAGAGCAAACTGAAAAGACGCAGCAGACGATCAACAAGGCTGCGGAGAAGAAAGGGAAGCCCGCGATCGCGTCCGGCATGCTTTTCCACGGACCGGATTCGCTCGCCAAACTGGCGGCTTCGAACGACATCGACGTCATTCACATCGCCACGCCGCCGTACTTCCACCCGGCGCACTTTGAACAGGCGGTGGAGAGCGGTAAACATGTTTACTGCGAGAAGCCGGTCGGCGTGGATGTCCCGGGTTGTAAGCGCGTGATGAAAGCCGGGGAGCGCGCGAAGCCGAGCCAGAGCATCGCGATCGGCTTCCAGTTGCGGCACGCTTCGCCATACGTGCAACTCGCTCAGCGTATGAAGGCCGGGCAAGCCGGCGAAATTGTCTGCGGGCTTTCGAATTACTATGCCGGAGCCATCCCGCGTCCCGAATGGCCTGGCGCCAGCGCTTCCGAGCGGCGTCTTCGCAACTGGATCTACGACCGCGTCCTGTCCGGAGACATCCTGGTGGAGCAGAATATTCACCTCATCGATGTCAACAACTGGATCATTGGTGGCCACCCGCTGTCGGCGCAGGGTACGCGGGGACGGAAGGGCCGGCGCGACTCGGGCGATTGCTCAAGCCACTTCAACGTCACCTACACCTACCCGAATGACGTGCATGTCACGGTCACTTCCACGCAGTTCATCGAGGGTTCCTGGGACGTTGCGATGCGTTTCTTCGGAACCATGGGCAACGCCGAGATGCACTACGACGCTCCGGTGCGAATCACGGGCAGCCATCCGTGGGAGTATCCGGGGCTCGGCAAGGAAGGCGAGGTCACCACGACGAATGCCACACTGGCTGGCTCGTTCAAGGGCGCTCTCGACGATGCCGATGCGATGAAGCAGAGGCATTTCATCGAGAGCATCGTCTCGGGCAAGCCGGTCAACCAAGCTCATCAGGGAGCGGAGTCGACGTTGAGCGCGATCATGGGGCGCCAGGCGGCGTACACGGGCCGGACCTGGACCTGGGACGAGGTCGTAAAGTACGACGAGGTTTGGGACGCGAAGCTAGACGTCAAGGCGCTGTAGCCGCGAGCGCGCGGATCCCTTTGATGCGCGGCGGTCGGCTTTTCGGGCTGTCGAGGCTGAGGGACCGCGCGTCGCCAAGATCGTTTCGCACGAACTCCTCCGTCCGCTCGACGGCCTTCCGGAGCGCGGCGTCGGGTTTGATGAACGACATCCAGGCGATCGACGCCGTTGCCGGGTCGTATTCCCACAGGCCAGCGATGCGGCCGCGGTCGAGAATCGCGTGGCTCGGAAGATCGGTGAGCGCACCCGGCGCGATGCAACCCTTATCGCACGCTACGCTCTTGTTCCAGTCTTCTTCGGCCAATAGATTGTGTAAGTTGCGGCGAAGCAGAAGAACGCCGTCGATCGCCCCAGTGAGCACGTATTGGGGCTTTGCGGGAGTGCGAAACGAAGCCAATTCCTCGCGGAGTTCGCGCGAGATCAGGCGGTCGCCGCCGGATTCGAGTGGCGTAAGGCGAGCGGTTCAACGGCCGCCTGGGCCGCTTTCACGCCGAGGCCCGAGAACCACTGGAACTCCGCCAGCGTCGCCGGAGCGATCCAGGCAAAATAGCGGCGCGCCAGTTCGGTGAAGGTCTCCTCCTCCGAGAGCCGGAAGCCGTCCAAGGGATTCGGCACCCACGCTGCGTAGCGGTAACGCTGTTGGTCCAGCCGTCCGTTGATCGGGATGCGCCGGATTTCACCCGCCGCCTGCAATCTGCCGAGCGCAAGTGGCAGCGTCGTGGTGACGCCTTTCTTCTTGCCCTCCTCGCCGAGGTTGCGCACTGCGCCACCTACGGCGGCCTTCAATTCTTCGGGATCCAGCGGGATATTGCGTAGCGCCTTGAGAACCGCGTCGCCGAGGTTATCGACTTCGGCGTCGGTGACTCCGAGTTTGCGCGCGAGCTTGATGTCGCCGTCCGCGAACGCCGCGCGCGCTCGGAAGTTCGTGGATCTCCGTGTCCGCTATCGCTTGATCGATGGATTCGCGCGAGGCTCCACGCCGGGCGAATAGTCCGAGGTACGGGCTGGCGCCTCCCACCGACCGCGACCAGCCGGTCACGGACAAAACGTCAGCCAAGGATCGGCCGGAGAGGCTGCGGTCGAGACCTTGCCGGTGAGACCACCACGCCCGTAGTTTTGCGTCGTCCACGTGCCCGCTAGGCTGCGATCAGCTTCTCCAAGAACGCCTTCGCGGCGCGGATGTCCTCGGCCTGTTTCGGACCGGAGATCTCGCGTTCGATGGTCAGCGGTCCCCGGTAACCGGCCGCCTTGAGGCGCGGAATCAGGGCGGGGAAGTTCACTTTGCCCTTGCCGATCGGCACCTCCTCGCCGAGCTTCTTCGTGTCGGTCGGGTATAGGCCGTCCTTGGCGTGAACGCCCTGCAGATAGGGGCCAAGCAAATCGACCGCGTCCACCGGATTCGCCTTGCCATACAGGATCAGATTCGCAACGTCGAAGTTCACGCCCACGTTGTCCAAGCCGACGTCCTGGATGCAGCGCACGAGCGTGACGGGCGTCTCCTGACCGGTCTCGCATCGGAACTGCTGGCCGTTTTTGCGGCAGTAGGACGCCACTTCGCGAATCGCTTCCACGGCTTCCTTGTAAAGCGGATAGCTCGGGTCTTCCGGGATAAAGCCGCAATGGGTCTGGATTCCCGGAATCCCGCATTTCTTCGCAAAATCCGACGCCTCTTTCATGCGGGCGATGCGCGCCTGCCGGTATTGTTTCGGGACCAGGCCAATGGTCAGCGGACCCTGGTAGAAGTCGTAGATCTCGGGACCCGGCCCTCCCGCGATCAGCGCGGTCGCCTCAATGTGGTAGCGATCCAGTGCGGTCCGGAGCGCAGTCGCCACGGCGGGACCGAACGAGTCGACCGACACCTGGCACGTCGGAAATCCGAAATCGTGAACCTTGCGAATGGCGGCGTCCGCATTCTTGCCGGCGCCGATGGTGACGCCAAGCGGCATCACGCGGGTGGCCGTGCTCTGCGCCATGGCCGCGGCGGCTCCCGCGGCGAATTGTACGAATGTCCTTCGGTTATAAGTGCTCATCGGCCATTACTGTATCGCACTGGAGAGCCAGGCCGATGCGGCGGAGTCCTTCGCGGAACATCTCGGAATCCACGCCCATTCCGACGCGAAAACGATCGGGCATGCCAAAGAAGCGGCCCGGCACGGCGGAGGTTTCGTACTCGGATCGAAGACGCTCCAGAAACTGGTCGACGTTTCCATGGCGCAGGTGAAGGAACGATGTCGTTCCGAAGCGGGTTCGCACGGCGGACAACGCCGGGTGCCCGTCCAGGAAGTTGTTCAGAGCCGCGCGATCAGTCTCGACCACCCGCCGCGCTTTCTCGCGAATGCGATCGAGATGTTGAAACGCAGCCAAGCCGATCAGCTCGGCTGGGTGCGCCGCAAGCGAACCGAACAGGTCGTTCAGACGCCACATGGCGCGGGCCAGTTGCGGGTCTGCGAGAATCCAGCCGCAGCGAATTCCGCTGAGCCCGTACACCTTCGTCAGGCTGTTCGTCACGATGAATTCCGGCCCGAGGTGGAAGGCGCTGGGCGGCGTGTCTTCGTACACGGCGTCCAGATACACCTCGTCCACCAGCACACGTGCGCCGACGCTCCGGGCGATATCGCCGACTTCACGAAGAGCCGATTCCGATGCGAGGGCGCTCGTCGGATTGTGCAGGTTGGTGATGACGATCAGCTTCGTCTTTGGAGTGACCGCGCGGCGAACGGCCTCCGGGTCCAACGCATACCCGTTCTCTTCGGCTCGCGCGAACGGCTTCACCTCGGAGGTGAAGTACAACGCCGTGGAGACCAGCAATTCGTATGTCGGATGTTCGATGAGTACTTCGTCGCCCGGCTCGAGAATTGCGGCCATCGCCAGGTGATTGGCCATGGATGTCCCAGCGGCCGCGACGACATTGTCCGGATCGACTCCGTATTTCGCCGCGATGGCCCGCTGCAACGGTTCGTAGCCGTACATGCTGTCGCCGTTGATTTCGAGTTGATCGATACCGATGGAGATCTCCTTCAGCGGGAACGATCCGACGCCACTGGTGGCAAGATTGAAACGCGCGCGGCTCCGGGTCTTGGCCCAGTGCATGTAGTCCGAATGTCTCTGCTTCATTTGCTCCAGTACAAATATACCGGCACGCCCGCGAGGAGAATCACAAACCCGAAGACGCTGTGGAAGGGGTACGCGGCCACTGTGCTGGCGACGATGCCGGCGCAGGCGAGCACGAAGAGCGCGGTGGTGTACGGATGGCCCGGGCTGAGATACAGCTCCGCGGAATTCGGGGACGGTCTACGCCGGAACACGAATAGCGAAGCGGCGGTCATGCCGAACGATATGAAATCGATGGAGACCACGTAGTTGAGGATCTGCTCGTATTTCCCGGACAGAGCGATGATGGTTGCGGCCGCGCCCTGGATCAGAATCGCCACGACGGGAGCGCCGGTGCGTGGCGAGAGCCAGCCGACGCTCCGGAAGAACAGGCCGTCGCGCGCCATCGCGTAATACACTCGCGGGGCGGTGAGGATTCCCTGGCTTAAGAAACCGAGCGTCGAGATGGCGATTCCCACAGCGATCCACTGCGCACCGCGTTCGCCGAGCGCCGCGCGCATCACAGCCGACGCGGGAGTTCGCGTAGCGGCCAGCCCGCTGGGCCCAAGCACTCTGAGGCAGACGAAGTTCACGGCGAGATACAGCGCGATTACTCCGATGACGCCGGCAATCAGGCCGCGCGAGAGATCGCGGCGGGGATCGCGCATCTCGCCCGCCACGAAGCTCGAGGTTTGCCAACCTCCGTATGCAAACGCGACGGGAATGATCGCGGCGCCGACGGCCCGGACGAGATCGAAAGAAACAGGCCGGTCGAGTAAGGGCGTCGCGCGAAGCGGCGGGACGCCGCCGAGACTCATCCCGATCAGCACCATGGCTGCGATGGCTCCCGCCTTCAGGATCATTAGTACGCTTTGCACATTGCTGCCGGCGCGGGCCCCCAGGCAGTTGATGGCGGTAAGCCCGAGTAGCGCGGTTGCCGCGATCGCGCCGTCGCTTCCGCCAAAGCCTGCGACCTCTCGGAAGTACTTGGCAAACGCCACTGCTACGGCGGCCATTCCGCCGGTCTGCGTCACAAGGAGAAGCACCCATCCATACAGAAAGGCGACGGAGGGATGATACGCCTCACGCAGGTACAAGTACTGCCCGCCCGCGCCCGGCAATCGCGTCGCAAGCTCGGCCCAGATGAACGCGCCGAACATCGCCAGCGCTCCTCCGAGCAGCCATGCGCCGAGGATCAGGAAGGGCGTGTGGACCTGCATCGCGACGACGTACGGGTTGATGAAGATGCCGGAGCCGACGATGCCGCCCATGACGAGCATGGTGGCGTCAAACCGTCCGAGCTTACGAAGCGGTTTGGCTGCGGTCAAGCCTTCAGCCGGCGGCCGATCAGGTAGTCGATGGAGAACCGGCCGGGGCCGAACACAAGCACCAGCAGGGAAGCGAAGAGAAACGTGTACGGCGCAGCCGCATAGAACTTGTCGGGACTGGAAAGAATGGAAAGCAGCGCCTCGCGATCCGCGGTGACGTACGCGACAAGCATATCGGCGGTGAACAGCAGGGCAATGAGACGCGATCCAAGACCCACCAGCAACAGCGCACCGCCCGCGAATTCCAGGCCCGCCACGAAATAAGCGTTCAGCGCCGGGAAGGGAATTCCCAGGCTGGTGAAGAACCCGACGACCTTATTCATATCGCCTAGTTTTCCCCAGCCGGTCTGGATGAATTGCCATCCCCAATAGAGCCGAACAGCCAGAAGCAAAACGGATTGCAGGCTATTTCCGGATGCAATCAACAGCTCATACAACTTTCGGATCAGCGGCATCGTCTTCCCTTTCCATGCGGACAGAGCCAGCTTAACTCCGCCCAGGTTGCGAACCAGGTTTCCAACTTCTCTTCGGCGGCGGCCGCAATTCGAACTGCACTGCCGATCGTTCTGCCCGCGCGCAGGGCCTCCAGCAAAAGGAACTCCTCGCGGTCGAGACGCCGGTAGTAAACCGTGAAATCCACCCGGTGGACCGCCACGTACAACTCTTGCGGCTGCAGTCGCCGCGTGCGGGATACAGCGCGATGCGTGCGCGCGCGTACGGCGTTGCTCGCTGTTCCGTGATCTTCCTCCGCCCTGCTCAGTTGCACGCGCAAATCATCCACGGGATAGCTCAGTTTCAGCAACGTGATGTAGGGCTGCAAAGCCATTCGCAATCCCGGTCCGAGTTCGAGCAGATCCTGCGGCTCCAGCGCCTTTTCGGCAGCGCCGTCCCACGCCCCGATGTGCGCCCATTCCAGCCGCACCATGTCCAATGCGAGGTCGAGCCGCTTCGAGGCATACGACGGATTGCTCCGCAGCCAATCCTCCAGGCGCGATCCCAGGTCGCGAGCGGTAAACGACCTAGACGGACAGTCCGCGATGTACGCCGTCGCCAGCCGGTGAAACGCGCGCTGTCCCACGATGGCGCATAGCCCGGGGAAATCCTCGTACATGGAATCGAGCAGCCGATACCAGTACTGCCGGTTGTAGATTTGCAGCCGCTCGATCGACTTCAGCCGGTCGTTTGGCTTGATGAATTCCGCCGCCTCGCGGCGCATCGACTTGCCATCGGGCGTCCGCGGCGCGATGTTCTCCGCCCGGGTAAGCGGCCGCATCACGTGCGCCGCCATGCGCCGCTGCAATTCCATCAGCCTCATGCGCCCACCATCGCCGTCAGGAAGTGCTCGGCCTTTCGCGCCTCGCCATGCACTTCGTCAAACGAAGGAATGCGGTCGTCCCATTCGAGCAGCGTCGCGGTCGGACCGGCGCGACGGATCGCGAAGTCGTACAGCTTCCATACGGGATCGATCACGGGGTGATCGTGCGTGTCGAGGATGTACTTCTCGAACTTGGAATGGCCCGCGATGTGGATCTGGGCAACGCGCTCAGGCGGAACGCTCCGCAAGTATTCAAACGGGTCGAAGTTGTGGTTCCGAGACGACACATAGATATTGTTGACGTCCAGCAGAATGCCGCAATCGGCTCGCTCAACCACTTCGTTCAGGAATTCCCACTCCGACATCTCGGACATGTGGAACTCGGCGTAGCTGCTCACGTTCTCGACCGCGATCGGAACTTCCAGGAAGTCGCGCGCTTCGCGAATCTTGCGCGCCGTGATCGTCGCCGCCTCGAACGTGTAAGGCATCGGCAGAAGATCGTGCGTATACCGGCCGTCGACGCTGCCCCAGCACAGATGATCGGTCAGCCACGGCGTTCCGGTGCGCTGTACGAGCCTCTTCAGGCGCTTCAAGTGGTCGCGGTTGAGCCGCTCGGCCGATCCGAAATACATCGAGACGCCGTGCTGCACCACCCGGTATCGCTCCAGGATCTGGGCGAGCACGTACAGCGGCCGGCCGCCATCCACCATGAAATTTTCGGAGATGATTTCGAACCAGTCCACCACCGGCTTCCGCTCGAAGATGTGCTGGTAGTGCGGGATGCGCAGCCCGACGCCGATGCCGTATTCCGTGAACCCGTTAAAACGATTGGCAGGCATAAATGGAAATGGGCCGGAGTCTCAATCGGACATCCGGCCCCGTTAGCGTGCGGTAGATCAGGCCTTCGGCTTGGAGCCGTCGGTCGCGCAGCCGCCCTTGCCCTTGCAGGAATTCTTGCCCTTGCAGCCGGCGTCGCTCGTCTTGCAGCCGCCCTTGCCTTTGCAGGAGTTCATGCCCTTACAGGCGTGCTTTGCCTTCTTGGCGTCCATCGTCGTGCCGACGGACTGGCCCGCGAGCGACGAGGCCGAGGAAATCTCGTGCCCGCTTCCGCCCGAAACGACGGGACGCGCGTTCACCCGCGCCATGGTGCCGCCCAACAGCCCAGCGAAGGCGGCCGTCAATACGATCGAACTCTTTTTGGATGTCATCCCAGTTGTGTCTCCTTAAAGTTGAATTACTTCTTGGCCAGATCTGCCCGGAAGGCAGATTGCCACTTATCATACACGATGTTGTTCGCCGTGGGGTGGCCGGAAGTTACGGCGCTAAAAGTGAATTTCCGTTCACTTCGCGCGGGCGCGCCGTTCCTGGAGTTCTTTCCACGTGGTGACGATGAAGGCGTTGTCCTTTAGGAACGCGGCGAACTCCGGGTCGAGCATGGCCAGCATGTCCGCTTTCCGGATCACGCCGGAATCGGAGATTCGGGCGAACGTCCTGGTCGGCGCAGTGCAGTGCATGATCACCATGGTGACTCCCGGCTTGAGTTCCTTCAGGGTCTCGATGTATTTCTGCGTCCGCCAGCGGCGAAGTTGATCGTCGTCGCCGCTCGCTCCGGCCGGAGGCTTCCACTCGTAACTGGTGTTGTGCAGGTCGTCCAGGACCGGCAATCCCGCTTCCCACAACTGATCGCCGATTTTCCGGGCCTGCGCCAGCAAATCGGCCGACGGCTTGAGATAGGTGTCGTGGCCGCCCGGCAGCATCACTGGAATCTGTTTCTCGATGCCCAGCCGGACGTACTTCTCGAGGAATGCCGGGCTGGCGAACAACGTCCCCATGTGGGAGTCGAGATGGGTCGGATGAAAGCCCATTTTTTCGGCTCGCTCCAACTGCGCGCGAATCTCCCGGTCTACTTCTTCCGGTTTCGCATGGCCGACCACTCCGGGCACGCCGCTCCACATCGCGCCTTCCGGATCGATCAAGCCCGGAGCGGCCGACAGCGGCCCCCAGCGGTACTCGTGCCACTCCGATGTCAGGGTCAGGTGCAGCCCGGCGTCGGTTCCGGGATGCGCCTTTAAGTAGTGCACCATCTGCGGCACCCAAGGGCAGGGCATCATGACGCTGAGCGAACGCGCCGCTCCCTTTTCGAGCACCCGTTCTATGCCCGCGTTCGAGTCGTAGGACATCCCGGCGTCGTCCATGTGCAGAAGGATGACGCGCGCGCCTTTCTGCCAGCCGAGCTTTTCCGCGTAAGTGCGATCCGTCTGCGCGAAGCAGAGGGCGGCGGCAAGTAGGGCGAGGGCGATGCGGTTCGTCATGCGATACATCAAAACCAGTTCACAACCTGCGGCCATAACTTTATGATGAGGAAGGTTACAAGGGCCATCACGCAACCAAGACCAGCGGAGGTGAGACTTGTCACCCAGACGATCTCGCGGCGCGTAAGAATCGCCAACGATGCCAGAACGATGGCGATCTCCAAGAAGACTTCTCCAAAATGCAGCCCCTGCGCTTTCAGTCCGTTAAGGTGACTCTCTTTCTCGAGGTCCTTGGCTTTCTCCTGAATTTCGTCTGTCTCTTTCTGGTACCGCTCGGCGTTCGCCGCGTATCGCACCGAAGCTTTTCGCGCGGCGTCGTCATGCATGTCCGCGAGAATTTCCCGGGCGATGTCCGATTCATAACGGCGAATCGACTTGGCCTGGTAGTAAGCCCATTGATCGGACGCCTTCTGCTGGCTCAGGACTTCCTCGGTGGATGTAAGGTGGCCCAGCACAGCCACGATCGCCAGTGCGGCCGCAATCACCGCCATGGACGCGGCGACCTTGCGGTCGAACGGATGGCGCGCTTCTTCGGCCGTGTCTTTCAGTTCTTCATCGACGGACATGGAAGCTAGTCTAGCAGGCTGAAAAACTCAGGCTGGAAGAGAACCGCGCCGGATGAGTTTTTCCATCACGTCCCCGAAGGTATCGATCTCCTCGAGCGTCGTGTAAACGTTCGGCGTGATCCGCAGGCCCTGGTACTCGCCCGGCGTGACGATTGCTACGGTCCAGATCCGGTGCTTGTCCCAGAGATGGCTGGCGAGCTTCGGCGCGTCGAAACCATCCACGCTCACGAACCCGATGGCGCAAGATTGTTCCGGATCCTCGCTGTTCAAAATCTTGACGCCAGGCAGTGCCCGCAGCCGGTTCGACCAGCGCTTCCGCAGGTACCGGAAGCGCTCGGCCTTGCGCTCGCCCCCGATGCTGTCGTGAAAATTCAGCGCTTCGGTAATCGCACCGCGCTGCGACGTCGGGTGCGTTCCGATTTCCTCGAATTTCCGGATGTTGTTGTCCATCGAATCTGGCGCGGGCATCATCGGCCAGATTTTCGCGATCTTCTCGCGCTTCACGTACAGCATGCCCGTTCCGATGGGCGCAAGCACCCATTTGTGCAAGGACGTTCCGTAGTAGTCGCAGTCCAGGTCGGCCTGCTTGAAGGGGAATTGGGCGAACGCGTGCGCGCCGTCCACAATCACTTCGATTCCGCGAGCGCGTCCCATCTGGCAGATCTTCTTCACTGGAAAAATCTGGCCGGTGCGATTTGTGATGTGGCAGATGTGAATTACTTTGGTCCGCGGAGTGATGTTCTCCTCGATGCGCCCGGCCAGGTAGTCCAGGCTGGGCGGGGGCACCGGGAACGTGATCTGCTTGAGGACGATTCCGTCGCGCCGCTCGCGCTGCTGCCAGGTCGTGATCATCCTCGGATAATCCTGATTGGTGGTGAGCACTTCGTCGCCCGGCTTGAGCCGCAGGCCGAGTTGCACGTTTTCGAGCGCCTCGCTGGCGTTCCGCGTGATCGCGACCTCCTCCGGATCGCAGCCGAATTCGCGCGCCAGCCTCCGCCGCACTGTCTCGATCCCCGGATCGAGGACATTCCACATGTAGTACGACGGGTTCATGTTCTCGATTTCGAGATAGCGCTTCTCCGTGTCGCTGACGATGCGGGGCGAAGGCGAGACGCCGCCGTTATTGAGGTTGATCATGTTGCGATCCACGGTGAAGGCCTCCCGGATGTTCATCCAGAAGTCTTCGTCGCGAGCGACGGTGTCGGCGGGACGGCCGGCGACGGACTGGGCGATGGCGTCATGACCCAACAGCGCGAATGCGCCGGCGGCGGATGGGAAGAAACGGCGGCGGTCCATGGCCTACAATAGGCGCTTTTTGATCGCAGCGTCAATCCGGTTACTCTGGAATTTGCCGGGCCCGCCCTTGATCGAACTTCGCGACGCCTCCGTGATGCGGGGCCTGCGTCTGGCGCTCCGCGATATCAGCCTGACAATACAGGTGCAAGAGCACGTCGCGATACTCGGGCCGAATGGATGCGGCAAGTCGACGCTGGTGAAAACGCTGACTCGCGAGTGTTATCCGCTGGCGCGCCCGGCGACGGCAGTCCGAATCTTCGGGCGCGACGTCTGGGACATATTTCAGTTGCGCTCTCTGCTTGGGATCGTCTCCAACGACTTCGAGAC
Organism: Acidobacteriota bacterium; assembly: GCA_025353165.1. Classification (GTDB taxonomy): domain Bacteria; phylum Acidobacteriota; class Terriglobia; order Bryobacterales; family Bryobacteraceae; genus TMP-7. The sequence continues at coordinate 38,424 of JANXRE010000165.1, forward strand.
GCACGGCCGAGCGTTGACCGGCCGTGACATCGTAATCTCGGGTTTCTTCAGCAGCGTCGGCCTGTGGCCGCACCAGACAGTGACCGCCGCGATGGAGGAGAAGACTGCCGGCGCATTGCAGATGCTGGGCGCATCGCACCTGGCCGAACGGGATTACTCCGAGATGTCGTCCGGCGAGGCCCGCCGCGTGCTGATCGCGAGGGCGCTGGTGCACGAGCCGAAGGCGCTGCTCCTGGATGAGCCCACCACCAGCCTGGACCTGGTGGCGCAACACGAGCTGCGTCAGGCGATGCGGCGGCTGGCCCACGCGGGCATCGGCATTCTGCTGGTCACTCACCAGTTAAGCGACATCATCCCCGAGATCGAACGCGTCATCCTCATGAAGGACGGGCGCATTGTGGCGGACGGGCCGAAGCGCGACCTGCTGCGCCGGGAGCCGCTGGAAGCCCTGTTCGGCGTGACGCTCGATATCGCCGAGCGGGAAGGGCACTTCCACGCGTGGTGAGCCTATCGCATCGCCACGAACGTGAAGATCAGCGGTTGGGGATAGTTGGCCTGAATTTTGTCGAGGCCCTTCAGTTCGGCTACAAAATTCCCGGAGCCTCGCTCCCGCAGGTGAAACGTGAGATAGGCCTTGTTCTCCAGCGAATCGAATAGCCGGTCCTTCGAGAAATCGGGCAGCTCGAATCGGAATGCGGCATCGCGACCCAACGACACCGTTGCGATCCGGAAGGTCTGAACCGTTCCATCCGTGATGCCGAAGAAGTCGTGCGACCACTCGGCCACATAGTTGACATCCACTTCGAGGTTTAATCCCTTCAAGACAGCCGGGCGCGGGAACTCGGCCGCGATATCGATGCTCGGGAGTGGCTTGCAGTTGAACTGAGCCTCCCGCTCACTCACCTTGAGATCGTCCACGCGAATGAGCGCGATCTCGCACCCGGGAGCGTACAGCAGCGCCTTGAGGGTCTTGGGAGGTTTGGAAGTCTGGTCGAGCCGGATACCGATCTCCTGCTCTCCCGTCTCCACTCGGAAATTGCCCGCGCCGCCGAAATCGCCAGTTACAAAGTAGCCGACTTGGACTGTTTCGGGATTGACCGGCGGCGCCACGTGAATAACAAACACGTGCTTGTCTTTCGCCATGGAGGCGCCGGCCATCCCAAGCACGCAGCAGAGCGCGAGCGCGCCCGCTCTAAGCCTTTGCCCAATTCCACCCGCTACGCGCATCGCGCCCCAAGCGCCGCGTTGCGTCCGCATCTCCGGTAATTTCCTCTTTCGCCGCATCCCACTGAAGCTTTCTCCCCGTGTCATACGCTATGTTACCGAGTAGCGGGACCGTGGTGGAGCGATGGCCGGCTTCCACATCGGCTTCCGGCCTCTCGCGGCTGCGCACAGCGTCGATGAACCGGGCCGCGTGGAGTTTGGTCGCGTCGGTGGTGTTCCTCTGCATTCGTTCCACAGCCTTGCCTTCGGGCTTCGCATCCGGAAAAATCTCGTATCCGATCCGGTCGCAAATGATCGTCCCGTTGGTTCCGTAGTAGGCTTGTCCGTTCGGACGGTCCCATTCCCCCTTCATCCCGTAATACCGCATCCCGGGCGTTCTGCCCCCGATTCCGTGACCCGTCAGGAACGACGATTCGTAGCTCAGGATGAAGTTCGGGTATTCGTAGGTGACCTGCAGCGTGTCGGGAATGTCGCCCGCATCCTGAATGTAGAACCGGCCGCCCGCGGCGGAAACCGTCTTGGGAGCGGTCGCGCCCATCACCTGGTGGACGGTATCGAAACGGTGCGTTCCGAAATCGGTGATGTATCCGCCGGAGTAGTCGCGAAACCAGCGAAAAGTGGATAGAAACCGCTTGCTGTTGAACGGAACGGCCGGGGCGGGGCCGAGGTAGTAGTCCCAATCGAGCCCTTCCGGCGCAGGCGCATCCGGCACACGCCCGATACCCAGCGGAGCCATGTTGACGTAATTCCAGACGCGCACAAAGTGGACACGCCCGAGCTGCCCGCTCTGAACAATGCGCTGGACTTCCTTGAAATGCGGCGCCGAGCGGTGCTGCATTCCAGCCTGCACGATCCGATTGTGCCGCCGCGCCGCGTCGACCATGGCGCGCCCCTCGCGGACATTGTGCGCCAGGGGCTTTTCGACGTACACGTCCTTGCCGGCCTCGCACGCGAGCACCGTCGCGCCGCCGTGCCAGTGGTCCGGCGTCGCGATCAATACCGCGTCGATGTCCTTACGTTCCAGCAGCCGGCGGAAGTCCTGGTAGGCCGTCGCGGAAGGCCCGGCCCACTGGCGCGCCTTCTCGGCGTTGGGAAGATAAACGTCGGCCGTCGCGGCGAACTCAGTTCCCGGCGCTTCGCGCATGAAATTCGCGACATACCGGCCGCGCCCTCCGCACCCGATCAACCCGACAACGACCCGGTCGTTCGCGCCTTGCGCCCGCTGGCCGGCGAAGGCCGCCGCGGATGACGAGAGGAAATACCGGCGATCGATCATGGCCTACCGCGAGATATGGAAGGGGCTGAAATCGGTATCGTAATCGAACGTATCGACTTGCTCTTTCCGTTTCAGCCACGCGACTACAGCGTACGTGGCGGGCGTCATCAGGACTTCGTAGATTACCTTCGCGAGGTATCCACTGATGATCAGCTTGCCGATGTCGGACCACCCGACCGTTCCGGCAAAGCCAAGAATCATGATCAGGATTGTGTCCACGCCCTGTCCGACGACGGTGGAGCCCACGGTCCGGGTCCAGAGATATTTTCCGCTGGTGAAGAGTTTCATCCTCGCCATCGTGTAGGAGTTAGCGAACTCGCCGGCCCAATACGCGATCAGGCTCGCGACGATCAGTCGGGGGACCGTGTAGAAGACGGTCCTGAACGCCTCCTGGTTGGGCCAGCCAGGCGCGGGGGGTAGCGCGACCGTGATCAGGGCCATGACCGCCATCAGCATGGAAGCGAAAAAGCCTAGCCAAATGGCGCGCCGCGACGCTCCATAGCCGTACACCTCCGTGAATATATCGCCGAAGATATAGGCGATTGGGAACAGCAACTGCGCGCCGCTAATCCGGAACCAGCCCACGGCGGAGATCTTCTGGCCGACCAGATTGGAGATCAGCAGAACCGCCACGAAGACGCTGATCAGCACGTCGTAATAGCGGAATGTCCGCAGGTCGCGCGGACGATTTCCTCTTTGTAGCGTATCTTCGGCGGTCAGCATGGCGTCCCAGTGGATGATTATAACTATATGGCAACTCTAGGTCTGATTGAGTATCGAGACGCGGCTCCAGAAGTACGCGCGGTGTACGAGGACATCCTGGAGGTCCGCGCCACGGACCGGATCAACAATTTCTGGAAGGCGATTGCGAACGATGCCGCCACGCTGAAACGGACATGGGAGTCGATCAAGGAGATCATGCGTCCCGGTGCGCTTGACCCGCTTACCAAGGAGATGATTTACGTCGCCGTCAGTGTCACGAACCAGTGCGGGTATTGCATCGCTTCGCATACCGCGGCCGCGAAGAAAACCGGCATGACCTCGGAGATGTTCGCCGAGTTGATGGCCGTCGTCGGGATGGCGAACGAGACCAACCGCCTGGCGGCCGGATACCAGGTGGAGATCGACGAAGCATTCCTGCACCCGTTCGGGGTTTAGGGGCCTTCGACGTGGCGTACGCACGAGTGCGTGCGCCACGATTCGACTTATAGTTCGTCCTTCCAGAGCAGTTCAGCGTCGGATCGCCGCACGTAGTTCGCGTCCACCGCCACCGGATCCTGCCCCCGGCCTGCCATCCAGTCGCGCCACGCGATCAGCCCGACGGCGCCCGCCAGCGCGCGAGGCGCCTGGATCACGATTCGCCCCGGCAGCAGCGGCGCGAAGGGCGTTGTATCCAGCGCGATCACCTCCGCATCCGCCGGCAGGGCGGCCGCCCACGGAGCGAATTTCGTTACGGCCTCCGGAACAACCCCGCTCAAGCCGGCGTCGTACAATCCCGTATACACCTCGCCCCGGCGGGCATCCAGCAGCGTGGCTCGCAACGCCCCTTGTCCGAACCAGGCCAGCGCGCGGAGATTCGACACCGCGGCCACCGGCCGCCCGGTCGCCTCGGCCAGCCCTTTCGCCGCGGTCAGGCCGACGCGGACGCCGGTGAAGGAACCCGGGCCGGACGCCGCCGCGAAGCAGTTGATCGCGGAAACAGCAACTCCGCTCCGGTTCAGCAGACGCGCGATCTGGTCGAACAGCACGTGGCCGAAACCATCCGGCGAGTGCAGGAGTATTTCCTCCGCGACGCCGCCATCCTCGATCAGCGCGATACTCCCGAATTCGCTGGTCGTGTCGATGGAAAGAATCCGGCCGCTCACGGGATAAGTTGGTACACGCGGTCCAGCGTGTACACCTTCCCGTTGGCGTTCATCCCCGTAACGTGCAGCGTGAATGTCTTTCCAGGCTCGGTGGCGAGGATGCTCGAAACGTGAAACTGTCCTTCTTTCCCGGTGCCGGCAACTCGAAAGCCCTGGCCGGTGCCGATTACTTCCCCGGTCCAGAGATACATCATGGAGCGCGTCGCGCGCGTCTCGCGCCGGAGCTTAGCCCCATAGGACGCGGACTTCGAAATCGCCAGCTCCGGTCCTTTCGGATCGGGCGCTTCAAAGATGATTTTGTTGGGAGTGACCTCTGGCTCCTGCAATTGGATCGGAACGTCGCGCGAGGCAAAACGGTAGGACCCGAGCATTCCCTCCTTCTTGCCCTCGCGCGAAATCAGCAGCACCCAATCGTGGTTGTGGTCCGGCGGTTCGCCGGTCCAGCGGTCACCCTTAAACTTCTTCCCGACCGTGTAATCGCCTGTGATCGGGTTGAACCATTGGATATCGTAGCCGTGCTTCTCCACCGCCACCTCGACTGGTCCGGGGTTTTCCACATACACGATGTACTCTATATTCTCCAGCGCCAGTGCGCGCCCGCCGTCCACGTCGAAGTACGGCTCGATCTCCCAGTGCCGGGTGTCGCTCATAAACTCGTACCAGTGCGTCATCTGCTTCGCCGCTGGCGAGTCGGCGTATTTTGCATCCACCGGGCTGCCCTTACCCGCGAACGTTCCGGTGTTGCCGAACGTGACGTACTGCCCGTTCATAGTGGCGTTCCAGAGCCGGTGCCGGAACTCATCCGTGCCGATCGAATTCGCGGCAGCTTTGCCGGCGCCGGAATCCTCCAGGCCGAATTCCGCGTTCACGAACGGGGCCGGGTACAACTGGTGTTCGATTGCGCCGAGCTGATCGTCGGACGAGTGATACGTAATGAACGTCATCCAGCCGTCGCCCGCGCACGGCGAGGATGTCACCGCGGCGTCGGCTGTACGGGGGTGTCCGTAGGCGTCCATCTGCTTCAGCGCGGCGCCGATTTCCTTCGCGAGGCCTTTCGAGTCTTTGTAACTCTCAAACTCCCGCACTCCCTGCCACGTAATGTTCATCGCCGAGTACCGCGCCACCACGTACCGCAGAAATCGTTCGCGGTCCTGCCACGACGGGAACATTCGGGTGTACGAATCGTGGCCCGGCGCGAGCATCAGGTCGAACACGATGCCCTTGCGATTCATGTACAGCACCCGGCTATCCACCTCGCGAAAGAATTCCGGGTTGGGACGATCCGGCGCGGAGAAGGCTTTGGATTCGTCGCCCTCCTCGCCGAGCAGGATGCCGCGCAGGTGGTTGAACTTCTGCTCGGCCCGCTTGTTCACGATCTGCTCGAAAGCGCCGCGATCGATAAACGCAAAACGGTAGCTGATGTCGCCCATCCACAGGTGCGGTTTCCGGTCCACCGGATTCTCGGAGTAGTGCGTGGCCCAATGGTGCATCGTTGCGACGCGCACGAACCCTAACGCCTCCGAAGGACTGGCCTGGAAGCTGCCGGTCTGCCCGTCGAATCGCTGGATGTTACTGGTGATGCGGTAATCCCAATTGCCCGGCTCCACCGGCGTGAACCGGATCACCAGCCGGCCGCCGCCATTCCAGAACGCCGGCATCAAATATGTTTTATGATTCGGCGACCGGAATTCCCCTTTCAGTTCGACCGAGACGTACGGGTTCGCATGCGCGGAGGACTCGGCCTGATTCATCTCGAATAACAGGTCGCAGGGCGTATAAATCGGTGTTGCGGGGCAGCCCGGCTGCGCCCACGCCCAAGCCGCGCACAGCAGTAAAGCGGCACAGAGCTTCATAGTTCGATTATCCTCGAGTGTAACGATGACGAGCCTTCCAACGCTGGCATTCTTGCTCTGCGCTCTCTCCGCGACGGCCGCGACGATCGCCGAAAAGACTGCCGGCCTGCAGCGAATCCCCGGTTACTTCGTCCTGTACTGGGACGACAAGAACGGAAAGATGTACGTCGAGATCGACAAACTGGACACTGAGTTCCTGTACGTCAACTCGCTGCCGGCGGGTGTCGGATCCAACGATATCGGCCTCGATCGCGGGCAGTTGGGCGGCGAGCGCATCGTGAAATTCGAACGCACCGGCCCGCGCGTTCTGTTGATGCAGCCGAATTACCGCTATCGCGCAATCACCGCCGACGCCGCCGAGCGCCGCGCTGTCGAGGAATCCTTCGCGCAATCGGCAATCTGGGGATTCGACGTTCAGGCCGAGGACGCCGGGCGTGTGTTGATCGATGTCACGGCGTTCTTTCTCCGCGATGCCCACGATGTCGCCGGCGCGCTTCAGCGAGCGAAGCAGGGCGCCTATCATCTGGATGCGACCCGCTGCGCGTTCTATTTTCCCCGCACCAAGAACTTCCCGAAGAATACGGAAGTGGAAGCCACCATCACTCTCACCGGCGAGCCGCAAGGAAGATTCGTCGCGTCGGTGACGCCCTCTCCCGAAGCGGTCACAGTCCGCCAGCATCATTCGTTTGTCGAACTGCCCGGACCGGGCTACCAGCCGCGCGCCTTCGATCCTCGCGCCGGATTCTTTGGCACCGAGTTCATGGACTATGCCGCTCCGCTCGGCGAACCCCTGGTGAAGCGCTACATCGAGCGCCACCGCCTTCAGAAGGGCGGAACGATTACCTATTACCTGGACCGCGGAGCGCCGGAGCCGATCCGCTCCGCGCTGCTGGAAGGCGCTCGCTGGTGGGAGCAGGCGTTCGCCGCCGCTGGTTTTCCCAACGCGTGGCGCGTGGAACTGATGCCGGAGGACGCCGACCCCATGGACGTCCGCTACAACATCATTCAGTGGGTACACCGTTCGACCCGCGGCTGGTCCTACGGCGCTGCGGTGTCGGACCCGCGAACGGGCGAGATCATCCAGGGACACGTCACCCTCGGTTCGCTTCGCGTCCGCCAGGACTGGCTTATCGCGGAGGGACTGCTCGCGCCCTACGAAAAGGGCAAACCCAGGAATCCGGAACTCGAGCGAATGGCGCTGGCGCGGCTGCGGCAACTGGCGGCGCACGAGGTCGGCCATACGCTTGGCCTGTCGCACAACTTCGCCGCCAGCGTTAAAGGGCGTGCGTCGGTCATGGATTACCCGTACCCGTTGATCCAGCTATCGCCGTCCGGCGTGCCCGACCTTTCCGATGCCTACGCAACGGGCATCGGTGAATGGGACAAGATCGCGATCCGCTGGGGTTACGGCAACGACGATTCGGCGCTCCGCGCGAGTTTGCAGCAGGGGTATGTCTTCATCACCGACGAGGATGCCCGGCCGGAGGGCGGGGCGCATCCGCTGGCGCATCTCTGGGACAACGGGACCGATCCTGTCGTCGAATTGTTGCGCCTGCTGGATGTTCGCCGGGCCGCGCTGGCGCGTTTTGGCGCGGACAATATTCCCGTGGGCCGGCCCTGGAGCACTCTCGAGGATGTGCTGGCGCCCGTCTATCTGCTGCACCGCTACCAGACCGAGGCGGCCGCGAAGGTGCTCGGCGGTTTCAACTACACCTATGCGCTGCGCGGAGATGGCCAGCCGATCGTCGCGCCAGTCCCGGAGGAATGGCAGCGCCGGGCGCTGGATGCGCTGCTCGCTACTCTGCGCTCGGACGCGCTGACTCTGCCGGCGCGCATTCTTGCGTGGATGCCGCCGCACGCGTTCGGGTATCGCCGCACCCAGGAGGATTTCAAAGGACGCACCGGTCTGACTTTCGACCCCATGGGACCGGTGGAAGCGGCGGCGAATCTCACCGTCGGCCTGATTCTGAACGAGGAGCGGGCTGCGCGCCTGGCGCAAAAGCCGGCCAACTCGCTGAATTTGGACACGGTCATCGACCGGCTGCTCGAAGCCACGTGGCGCAAAGGCTCCGCAAGCGACGCGACGGATCGAACCGTGGATTCCGTGGTCCTGTATCACCTGATGTCGCTCGCCTCAAACGCCGGCGCGCCGGAGCAGGTTCGCGCGATCGCCTTCGCAAAGCTCGGAGCGTTGCGGACGTATCTGGAGTCGGAACAGAGCGCTCTTGCGAAGTATTCCGTGGCTCAAATAAAAGCCTTCGAGAGCAACCCGAAAGAGATCAACGTGGCGAAGCCAATCGAACCGCCGCCCGGCCAGCCCATCGGCTGCGATTGGAATTAAGCGGCGCGCCTCCACCGCCAAAGTCCATACAGCGCCGCCAGGAGAAGGACCACGCCCGAGATCAGCAGCATGTTCTCGTGAACCATCGCCGCCGCTTCCTTCCAATGCTCACCGAAAAAATACCCGATCGCGAGAAACGTGCAGACCCACAAAAACGCTCCCGACCAGGCGTACGCCGCGAAAGCCCGGAATTCCAATCGCGACGTCCCCGCGACGATGGCAGTGAAGTGCCGCACTCCCGCGATGTAGTAGCCCGCAAACAGCGCCCAATGCCCGATGCGGTTGAACCAACCGTGCACGTAATCCAACCTGCTTTCCGTCAGGTGAACGTACCGCCCGTACTTGTGCACGAATCCCAGGCCCAACGTGCGGCCGAGGATGTAACTCGTCGTAATCCCAGAAATGCTGCCGAAGAAGGCTACCGCCAGCGTCGGAACCGGCTGCAAGTGCCCCTGCGAAACCAGGTAGCCGCAGAAGACCAGCATCGTTTCGTCCGGGATGGGAATCCCGACGATGCCGAACATCAGCAGAGCGTATATGGCGACGTAGCCATAAGTGGCTATCCACTGGAGGATGAACTCTAGCACGCGACTCCTTCCACCTTAGCAGCCAGCTCGTTTTTTCCGAAAACTTCGCCCGCGCGGTCCGATAGGAGTCTTGTGAGCCGGTTTGCCGAGAACGCAAAGGAACTGATGGATGCCGCGGAATCCGCGCTCCGGTCTGGCGCGGAAATCAGCCCCATGACGATCCTGATCGGCGCGGAGGGAGGGATCCGCATGATTGCCGGCTCCGACTGGCCCCTTGAAAGTCTCGGGAACCTGCACGGCTCCCGAATGGCGTACCGGGTCAGCCAGAATCAGGCGGGCATTCGGGTCGAAGGCCGGGCGGCTGGCAGAAGTTGCGTCCTGGAGACGGCCAAACCCAGTCATGTCGCCCGCCTTCTTCTGGCGGGAAACGGGTCTAACGGCTGGGCATTGCGACAGCCGGCGTGGAGTTCCGAAGCGCTCGGGCCACCACCTCGCGCCTTTGGCTGCCGGTGTAAATCTGGCGAGGGCGCGCGATCTTCTGCTCGGGATCCTGCAACATTTCCTGCCACTGCGCCAGCCAGCCCACCGTCCTCGGAATGGCAAACAGGACAGTGAACATGTCCGGGCGGAAACCCATGGCCTGAAAGATGATGCCCGAGTAGAAATCGACATTCGGATACAGCCGCCGCTTGACGAAATAATCGTCCTCGAGTGCGATTCTTTCCAGCTCCATGCCGATTTCGAGACGCGGGTTGATCCCGGTGACCTCGAACACTTCGTAGGCGGTCCGTTTCACGATGCGCGCGCGCGGATCGTAGTTCTTGTACACGCGGTGGCCGAAGCCCATCAGCTTACGGCGGCCTTCCTTCACTTCCTGTATGTAGCCCGGGATGTTGTCCTTGGTGCCGATCAGGTCCAGCATCTCCAGCACTTCCTGGTTGGCTCCACCATGCAGCGGACCGGACAGCGCCGAGGCGGCCGCGCTGACGCTGAGATACGGATCTGCCATCGCGCTGCCCACGGCGCGCATGACATTCGTCGAGCAGTTCTGCTCATGGTCGGCGTGAAGCGTGAACAAAAGGTCGAGGGCGCGGGCGAGAATCGGGTTCGCCACGTACTTCGGTTCCACCCTCCGCCACAGCATGTTCATGTAGTTCTCGATGTAGCCGAGATCGTTGTCGGGATACACATAGTAACGGCCGAACGCGTGGCGATAGGAATACGCGCTGAGCGACGGCATCTTGGCAATGAGCCGCACCATCTGGCGCATCCGGTTGGCCGGGTCGTGAACCTCTTTGGCCTCGGGGTAAACCGTGGACAGGGCGGCGACCGTCGAGACCAGCATGCCCATCGGATGGGCGTCGTGCCGGAACCCCTCCATGAACTTCTTGGTCGATTCGTGCAAGAGCGTGTGGCGGCCGATACCGTTTTTCCACTCCACGTACTGTTCCTCGGTCGGCAGCTCGCCGTGAATAATCAGGTACGCGACTTCGAGAAACGTGCAATGTTCCGCCAAGTCTTCAATTGGATAGCCCCGATATTCGAGGATTCCCCGATCGCCGTCGATGAAGGTGATCGAGCTCTCGCAGGACGCCGTATTGAGAAACGCCGGGTCGTACGTCATCAGTCCGAAGTCCTCGGCGTCCGTCTTAATGTGTCGGAGCTCCAGGGCCCGGACCGTGCCTTTATAAAGAGGAACTGTGTAAGTCTTGCCGGTGCGGTTATCCGTTATTGTGAGCGTCTCTTCTGGCATGAGAGCGTCCTTTCCTATAGATACCTCATGTTAACATCTGAGCCTTTTTTAAATCCGAAATCCTGCGGGCTTCGTAGATCCCCATGAAGGGCGGCGGCAAGCCCCCTCAAAAATCAGAGGAGAAACTAGTGCGCACATTGCAACCTTACCTGTGCCTGTGCTTTGCGTTGTTCCTGCTGCTGCCCGCGAATTCGTTCGCGGCCAGTCACCGTGAGGCCCCGATAACGGCCTTGGACACCAAGGCCGATATCACCGACCTGTACGCGTTCGTCAGCTACAACGACCCCAGCAAAGTCACCATGATCCTGAACGTGGACCCGTTCCTCGAGCCTTCCAACGGCCCGAACTACTTCCCGTTCGATCCCAACATCTTGTACGCGATCCGCGTGGACAACAGCAACTCGGCCCACGGCGACGTCGTGTTCGAGTTCCGGTTTATAAGCGAGATCCGGGCCCCCGGGCTGTTTACGGGCTTCGCCGGGGTAGGGAACGGCATCGCCGCTCCCGCCGGTTCCCCGCCGCCGGTCACGCCCGGCAGCCCGCTGGTGCCCCCAGCCATCACGGCTCTGGACGGTGCCGGGTCGGAAGGGTTCAGCCTGCGCCAGCACTATACCGTGACGATGGTGGCAAACGGCATTCGGACCCCGCTGACGAACTCGAGCGGCAACCCCCTGTTCGCCGTGCCGAGCAACGTCGGCCCTCGCACCATGCCGGATTATCCCAGCCTGGCGAAGCAGGGCATCTATGATCTTGGCAACGGCATCCGCGTCTGGGCGGGAACCGCCGACGATCCCTTCTTCATCGACCTCGGCGCCGCGTTCGACACCTTGAATTTCCGCAAACTGGTCAGCGGCGGCGTGTTGAACGATGTCCAGGATGGGGCCGACCAGGTCAACTTCGTGGCGGATCACCTTTCGGGGTTTAACGTCAATTCCATCGCCATCGAAGTGCCCATCGCCATGCTGACCCGCGTCGGCAAGCAGGTCCCGGCGAGCGATCCTGCCGCGGCCATCGGCATCTGGGGAACTACTTCCCGCGCAGCCACGACGACCCGTGGGCCGAACAGCCTGGTAGACTCCGGCGATTTCCAGCAGATTCAGCGAATGGGCAACCCGCTCATCAACGAACTGATCATCGGGACCGGAGACAAAGACAAATGGAGCATGAGCGCTCCTAAGGACGACATGCAGTTCGCCGCTTATGCGCTCGATCCGCTGCTCGCGCGCATTTTCAACGCCGCCTTGGGCGTGAACGTGCCGCCTCCGCCCCGCAACGACCTCCTGCTGTTGGTCACCTATGCGGCGCCGATCGCCGCGCCGGGCACTCCGGCCGGACCAGTGGCGGACTTGCTCCGGTTGAACACCGGAGTCCCACCGACGCCGATGGCCCAGCGGAAACGGCTGGCCGTTCTCGCGGGTGATCTCGGCGGATTCCCCAATGGCCGCCGCTTGACGGACGATGTAGTGGACATTGCGTCGAGGGTGGTCGCGGGAGTCCTTGTGCCCGGATACAACATCTTTCCGAACAATCGGATTGGCGACGGTGTAAACCGGAGTGACGTACCAGCCCAGGAAGTATTCCCGTACATCGGTTGGGCCAACAGCGGCCGCGACCGGCAGCACACCGATCCGGGCGACGCGGGATGCTCGGCTCCGATGTTCTTCCCCTGTCCGATGCAGTAAAAAGCAGGGACGGGCGAGACGTTACCTACTCCGGAGGGGAATAGGGAAACGTCTCCTCCGTCCCTGGTTCCAACCCTTAGTCATTCCCCAAGGGCCTTCGCAGAAGTTTGAGTTGCGTACGCTGCCAGGCCCGAAAGGGAGCCTCGGGAGTTGGATGTGTCCTTCTCCCGCAGTCAACCGTCTATGCCGCCGCCGTATCGCGATCTTCATCAGGCCGCGAAGACTCGTTGGCGACGATCGGCCGTTCTTCCGGAGTCGGCGTTTTCGTTTTGCCATCCTCGTTCGGGTGGTATGCTCCGAAAAACCTGGGACGGGCTCGCGGTCGATTCGTCGAAACGCGGGTGCTTTGATCATCCGTAAATCCGCTGCAATGGGTGGGGGTCGTTACCTGGTGAAGGTCGAAACTTTTAGTAAACGGAGGCTTTTCGTTATGATCGGCGACGCTGCTGTTAGCCGCGGCGCTTCCATGGCAGGCACGCGCCGGCACATTCGACTTCAGCTTCGGAGGTGCTGGGGTAAGTGGCACGGTCGAGTTGACTTATGGCGTAGCCACAGACGGGAAGTATCCCCAAGCCTTTGAAGTCACCGGAATTAGCGGTACCTTCTCTGACTCGAATAATGGCCTCAACATCGTCAACGCACCGATCGGTCCGCTCGAGCCCATCAAGCACGACACGCCGGAACCCACGAACTTGCTGGCCCCGCTCGATTTCAGCAGGTTCGCGGTAACGGCGGGCCTGCCCCCGGTCAACAACGGCTTTCTGACCTATGACAACCTCTTCTATCCCGGCGGCTCGCCGCAAACCGCCTCCGACTACCCGGTCTCCGGCGGATTCTTCGATATTTACGGACTGCTCTTCGATATCGGCGGCGGCAGAGTGGTCGACTTCTGGAGCAACGGTGACTTCAGCGGGACCGGCGCCGGTCCCATCGATTACGGCGTCGCGGTCGCTACCCAGGATAAGTCGTTGGATTATGCCGGTGGTGGCGTGTAGGTGGCTCCGGAGCCCGGCGCGTTTGTCCTGCTCGGCAGCGGGCTACTAGGGATGCTGGTGTGGCGGCGGCGCGCTGCCCGTCAGAGGTCGCTTTAAAGGAATCGTCGGAATCGCCGGAAAGCCCGAGACCGGATGAACAAACTACATTGTGTTACGCCGCCGGGCCCTGTCCGGTTCCCGGAAAGCGCCCAAGCCCAGCGCCCCTGATCTGCGGGATGTCCTTAGTTAGAACTTGATGGTCGAGTCCGCCGCGAACTTGCGGTAATTCCGAAAATTGATCTCGTTGCGCGAGCAGTTAAAAGTCCCGCGCTTGCACACCAGGTTCTCGCTTCGCACCGGCAGAAGATAGGTCTTCGCCTCGATCCGCACGAAGTCGTAATCCAACGTGGATTCGGCTTTGCTATAAGGGAAAGTCGCCGGCATTTCGCTCGTCCGCTGCTCGATCCGCAGCGCCCGTTTGGTTTCCTTGTCGATCCAGATCGCCCCGGTGTACGCGGGAGCGTAGGCCCTCCCATCCGGCGGCACGATCCGCCAGTGCGATCGCGGCTGCTTCACGCTGTAATCGTAGACCCAGGCGGCACGGTTTGCCATCCGCGATTCGCCCCGCTTGGTGAATGTCGCCGCCGTCATCGGAGACAGGACATCCTGCAGCGTCGTAACGAATTCCCCCGTCGACCAAGCCCCCGTCTTCTCGATCGGCTGCGTGGTGGCTCGCCCGTTCAGCTTGATATTCCGGTATTCCTCGGCTCCATCGACGCAGACCACATCGGCCTCCACGATGTCCAGGGCCTTCCACTGAGCCGGAACGGAGTTGCTGTAGTAACGCGTCGTCACTTGCTGGACCAGAAAATTCGGCATGCCATCGGTGTAGCTCTCCGAATTGCTCCGCGCCGCCGCAACAATGTCGTCGACCTCCGGGAAGTACAAACTGCTTGGGTCGCCCCAATCTCCATCCTTAGCGGGCGGCTCGCCGCCCTCCTTCCGCTCCAGTTTCGGCCGGCCTCCATCGGAATCGCTCGCTGACGGTTCGGCGGTCCCAGCCACTTCGATGGTTCCCGCGGGATGCGTGTCGCCCTCCTCGGGAACTTTCGCCGATGCCCGGTCGAACGGCTTCGCGCCCGCAGCCCGTTCCGCGGGCGTGCCCGCGCGCGTAAGGATCACCCGCACTGCGGTCTCCGGATCGTCCGCGTTCACCTGCACCGACAATTGATCGCCCGGCTTCAGCAACGAGTCTCGGACCGTTTCGCCCTTCGGGTCCCGGAACAGGGTTTTCGCGAGTAGCCGGAACCGTAACAGCCGTTTTCCGCCGGATTCCAGAAACAGTTCCTTCTCGCCCAGCTCGCGCAGCGTCCCGTCGGCGGCGCGCAGCGTCATTTTCAGGCCGTGTTCGGACGTCGGCCCACCCTTTTCCTCCGTCTTGTCCTTCTTCTTCGGGAACTTGATTTGGGGGATGGGAAGGCCGATGGGAATACCGCCCGGCAGACGCATCGTGCCTGAGTCGGGGTACTGGCCGGGAGGGTATTGTCCGGGAGGGTACTGCCCAGGAGGGGATTGGCCCGGAGGATACTGGCCAGGAGGATATTGTCCGGGAGTGTTTTGGCCGAAAAGCGGCAGACCGACAGCCAGCAGGAGCACGGTTCTGTGAACTCGGGCCATCGCGCCTCCTGCGTAGATTGTATTCCGTGCAGGTGGACGTACGGAAACGACGTTGCGTTCCGGGGATCACGAGCGGCGGCGATCGGAGGGTATGAGCGGAATAATGCTCCGCCGCCGCTCGTGTTATGAAAACCTACAGTCGTTTCGCTTCCGGCTGCACGTAACTCGAAAGCACCTTCATGTAATTGGCGCGTTCGAACGCCGCAGCGTTCGTGGACGAACGCACGCTCATCGAACCCTGCATCTGCTGGATGGACTCGTACTCATGTTCTTCCATCCACTCCTTCAGATCCTGCAGGATTTGCCCGCTGTACTCGATGCCGTACCGAAGCAGGCAGGACGTGGACATCACCGCTTTCGCGCCCGCCATCATCGACTTCAACAGCCCGTAGACGGTGTGCACGCCGCCGGTCACCGCCATATCCGCCCGCAGATGTCCGTACAGCACGGCGATCCAGTGCAGCCGCAGCAGCAGGGTATTGGAATCGCTGAGATACAGGTTCGGCTTCACCTCCAGCGCTTCCAGGTCGAAATCCGGCTGGTAGAAACGATTGAACATCACCAGCCCGTCCACGCCCGTCTGGTCCAGTTTGCGGCAGAAATTCGGAATGGAGCTGAAATACGGGCCGAACTTCACCGCCACCGGGATGCGGACCTCGGCGATGACGTGCCGCACCAGTTCCACGTAATTCTGCTCGATCCTCTCGCCGGGGACTTCCGGGTCGGTCGGCAGTAAATAGATGTTCAACTCCAGGCCATCCGCGCCGGCGTCCTGCATCAGGCGCGCATACCGTGTCCAGCCGCCCGCCGACACGCCGTTGAGCGACGCGATGATCGGGATGTGGACCGCCTCCTTGGCTTTCCGGATATGCTCCAGATACTCCTCGGGCCCGATGTTGTACGCCGTCATGTCGGGGAAGTAGTTGGTTGCCTCGGCGTAGCTTTCCCCGTGCGACAGGAACTTGTCGAGGGCCTCGCTCTCGGCGTTGATCTGTTCCTCGAAGAGCGAGTGGAGAACGACCCCGGAAATCCCGGCATCCTCCATTTTCCGGATGTTCGAAATGTCCCGGCAGAGCGGACTGGATGAAGCGAGCAAAGGGTTCTTCAGCTTCATTCCGAGATAGGTTGTGGAAAGGTCGATCATACGTAAGCCTCCTTCTTCTCTTCTGTTGCGGCCACGGCGGTTTCCGCGGCCACGCTGCCCTTCATGGCCGCCAGCTCTTCGTAGAACTTCCAGCGGTCGTTGACGTCCTTCTGCGCCAGGTCGAGCAGCTTCTTCGCCGTCTCCGGATTGCTGTGGACCAGCATTGAATACCGCGTCTCGTTGTACATGAACTTGTCCACCGAGAGCGTGGGCGGACGCGAATCCAGCTTGAATGGATTCTTGCCGTCTTTGGCCAGCAGCGGGTTGTACCGGAACAGCGGCCAGTATCCGCTGTTGACGGCCGCCTTCTGCTGGTCCAGGCCATAGAACATGTCGTATCCGTGGGCGATGCAGTGCGAGTACGCGATGATGATGCTCGGGCCGTCGTAAGCCTCGGCTTCGAGAAACGCCTTCACCGTTTGGCTGTCGTTGGAACCCATCGCCACGTGCGCGACATAGACGTTGCCGTACATCATCGCCATGGCTGCCAGGTCTTTCTTCGCGGTCGCCTTGCCGCCGGCCGCGAACTTCGCGACGCCGCCCCGAGCCGTAGCCTTCGACATCTGGCCGCCGGTGTTCGAGTACACCTCGGTGTCCAGCACCAGGATGTTTACGTTGCGTCCGGTAGCGAGAACATGATCGAGCCCGCCGTAGCCGATATCGTAAGCCCATCCGTCTCCGCCGACGATCCAGACGCTCTTCTTGACCAGCACATCGGCAACGGCAAGCAGATTCTGAACGTCCGCCGCGGGTGCGCCGTTCACCCCGGCCAGCCGCCCGCGTAGTTGCTCCACGCGCTCGCGCTGGGCCTGGATGCCCGCCTCGTTGGACTGCCCGGCGTTCAGCAGCGCCTCCACCAGATCGGTGCCGATCTTCGATTCCAGCTTCTTGACCAGTTCCTTCGCGTACTGGCTCTGAAAGTCCAGGCTGAGCCGCATTCCCAGACCGAACTCCGCGTTGTCTTCGAACAGCGAGTTCGACCACGCCGGACCGCGGCCATTGGCATCCACGCAGTACGGCGTGGTCGGCAGGTTGCCGCCGTAGATGGAAGAGCAGCCCGTCGCATTGCCAACCACCGTGCGGTCGCCAAACAACTGAGTCATCAGCTTGATGTACGGCGTTTCGCCGCAGCCCGTGCATGCGCCCGAGAATTCGAACAACGGCCGGAGCAGTTGATTCTCCTTCACCTGGCCGACCGACAGCTTCGTGCGGTCGAAATCCGGGATGTTCAGGAAGAACTCCCAGTTCTCGCTCTCCGGAGCGCGCAGCGGCATCTGCGGAGCCATGTTGATCGCTTTGCGCTTCGTGTCGGACTTGTCCTTCACCGGGCAAATCTGCACGCACAGCGCGCAACCGGTGCAGTCTTCCACGGCGACCTGTAGCGAGTACTTCTGTTCCTTGTACTCCTTGAAGTGCGGAACCGCGGATTTGAAGGTGGCCGGCGCACTCTTCAGGACATCGGACTCATAGATCTTCGCGCGGATGACGCCGTGCGGGCAGATCAGTACGCACTTGCCACACTGGATGCAGAGCTTCTCGTCCCACACCGGAACGTCCAGGGCGATGTTGCGCTTTTCCCACTGCGCGGTGGCGGTCGGGAATGTTCCGTCGTTCGACATCATGCTGACCGGAATGGAATCGCCGTCCAGCGCCAGAATCCGCGCCACCACATCCTGCACGAAGGCCGGAGCTTTCGCCGAAACGATGGGCGGCAGATCGACTCCGGTGAGCGCGTGTTCGGGCACCGTTACCTGGTGCAGGTGATCGAGCGCCATGTCCACGGCCGCGAAATTTTTCTGCACCACCGATTCGCCGCGCTTACCGTACGTTTTCTGAATGGCGTACTTGATTTTCACGATCGCTTCCTCGGGCGGCAGCACGCCGGAGATGGCGAAGAAGCAGGTCTGCATGATCGTGTTGATGCGCTGGCCCATGCCCGCCTTCTTCGCCACTTCATATCCATCGATCATGTAGAACCTGAGCTTTTTATCGATGATCTGCCCTTGTACCTTCCGCGGCAGCTTGTCCCAAACGTCGCCGGCCGGGTACGGGCTGTTCAGCAGGAACACCGCGCCGGGATCGGCGTTCTTCAGAACGTCCACCTTCTCGAGGAAGGTGAACTGGTGGCACGCGATGAAATTCGCGCGGTCCACCAGGTACGTGGAGTGGATCGGCTTCGGCCCGAACCGCAGGTGCGAAATCGTCATCGCGCCGGACTTCTTCGAGTCGTACACGAAGTAGCCCTGCGCGTAATTCTCGGTTTCCTCGCCAATGATCTTGATCGAGTTCTTGTTCGCCCCGACCGTGCCATCCGCGCCGAGCCCGTAGAACATGCAGCGCACCGTGGCCGGATCTTCCGTCGAGAACGCGCCGTCGTATTCCAGCGAGGTGAACGTCACATCGTCGCGGATTCCGACCGTGAAGTGATTCTTGGAAACGCGCTTGGCCGCCTCGTCGAACACCGACTTCACCATGGCCGGAGTGAACTCCTTCGACGACAGTCCATAGCGTCCGCCGATGACGTCTGGCCGCGGATACGCGAGGCCTTCCTGCAGCGCCGCGAGAACGTCGAGGTAGAGCGGCTCGCCGATAGCGCCGGGTTCCTTCGTGCGATCCAGAACCGCGATCTTTTTCACCGTTCCAGGCAGCGCCTCGACAAAATGTTGGATGGAGAATGGCCGGTACAGCCGCACTTTCAGCAGTCCGACTTTCCCGCCGCGCGCCGTCAGGTACTCCACCGCCTCCTGCGCGGCCTCGGCCCCGGAGCCCATCATCACAATGACCTGCTCGGCATCGGGAGCGCCCACGTATTCGAACAGCTTGTACTGCCGCCCGCTGATCGCCGCAAACTTATCCATCACGTTCTGCACGATGGTCGGGCAGGCCAGGTAGTAGGGGTTTACGGTCTCCCGCGCCTGGAAATACACGTCCGGGTTCTGAGCGGAGCCGCGCAGGACGGGGTGATCCGGCGACAAGGCTCGGGCACGGTGCGCGCGGACCAGATCGTCGTCGATCATCGCCCGCAGGTCGTCTTCGGTCAGTTGCTCGACTTTGGCCACCTCATGCGAGGTGCGAAAACCGTCGAAGAAATGCAAAAACGGAATGCGCGATTCGAGAGTTGCGGCATGCGACACCAGCGCGATGTCCATCACTTCCTGCACCGAGTTGGAAGCGATCTCGGCAAAACCGGTGGGACGAACGGCCATGGCGTCCTGGTGATCTCCGAAGATGGAGAGCGCGTGCGTCGCAATGGCGCGCGCCGCTACATGGATCACCGTCGGCGTCAGTTCGCCGGCGATCTTGTACATGTTGGGAATCATCAGCAGCAGCCCTTGCGACGACGTGAAGGTCGTGGCCAGCGCGCCCGTCTGGAGAGCGCCATGGAGGGCGCCCGCCGCGCCGCCTTCGCTCTGCATCTCGACCACGGATGGGATGGTTCCCCAGATATTCGGCTTGCCTTCGGACGACCACTGGTCGGACCACTCGCCCATGGGCGAGGAAGGCGTAATGGGATAAATCGCAATGACTTCGTTTACTTTGTGCGCGACATAGGCTGCCGCCTCGTTGCCGTCAATGGTAACGGTAGGCCTGATCATCTTTTGATAAGCTCCAGTCTCTCGGGCTTACAGGTGCACACGGCGTGCCATAGAGCGGAACTTCGGATGTGCAGGGATTTGAAGCGTTTACGCGTTATGCACGGGCGCGTGGTGGGTTTCACCCCGCCAGGAAACTGGGGAGATCGCGTTTGTGGGGGATATCGCGCAGTTCAGGCCAGGTACTTTAGCCTCAAGCAGATTCCACGGTGACATCATCGCGATGAACGAACATACTTGACCCCTGTCGCCAACTTTCGATTTAAAGGTGAGTGATTTCAGGCTGCTTAGTTTCCGGATTTCTGGGAAGTCTCACAATAATAGGGAAAAAGAGGGATAGATGACACGTGGAAAGCAACGCATTTTGTCCACTTTTGCCATGATGACGACAGTGGCCGTCCTGGGGTTGGCGCGCCCTTCGGCGCAGGAAGCCCCCCCCGGGATTGACCCATCCGGAGGGTGGATCAGCAGGATCCGCCACGCCTCTACGCATTCTCGATTTCCCGTTCTACCAGAACACAGACGGGTTTCGGTCGACTCTCATGCTGAACAACAACAGCAAGGTCCCGCTGTCCGTCGCGATTACCGTCTACAATCTCCGGGGCGAGGCATATGAGTTGCCAACGCGTGAAATCCCCAAGAGTTCGCCGGTGTACGTGGAACTGGAAAGAGAACTCTCTTTGGCCCCAAAGGATTTTAGTAGGGGTAACCTGCAGTGCCGGTATTCCGGGCTGGCCGACCAGTTGACTGGGCAAGTCAGCATCGTCAATGCGGCCGCACGGATCAGCTTTCAGGCAACAATGGCGATGGGGGGGGCCACCACGCGCCTGAGCTCGGTGGTATCCGTGGCAACCACACACGCGCAAGGCTTCGTCGCAGTGACGAACCTGAGCACCCACGAAATACGCGTCACCGACGGCGGCGCCGGTCGCGACACGATACGATTGGGCGCGCGTGCGACAGAAGTCCTCGAGCTCAATGAACTTGTGAGAGCGATGCCGGGCCGGCCGGGCCTCATTACCCTCCGGCACGATGGCGCGCCAGGCGAACTGAGTGCCGCTGGAATCGTGTTCGATATAAACAGTTTCTCATCGACCCTTCTGTTTGTTGATCCTGGGGAGGCGGTTTCAAATACGCTCGCCGGAGCCCACTTCTACAGTGGGGCGGCTTCGAAAATGTTTGGTCTGCCAGAGAACGGGCGGTTTCGGGGCATTCTCGCCCTGGCTAACACGTCCGCCTCTCCAACCCAGGCGACAGTATCGGTCGATTACACGATCGATAATCGTGGACGCCACATCCAGATCGCCGCCCCATTTCTACCAGCCGGCGAGGTTGTTGAGATCGACGTAACGGAGAAATTGCACGCGATGGGCGTCGATGAATTCCAAGATGCAGGCGTGGATGTTTCGTACATCGGGGCACCGGGCTCCGTTATTGCGTCATTGAAAAGCGTCGATACCACCGCCGGCCTGACGTTTGACACGCCCGTTAAGGACCCCCTCGCCGGCATGTACCGGTCGAGCGGAAGCCACCCCTGGCGTCTGGATGGATCGTTCAATACCGCCGTGGCACTTAAGAACGTGCTCCCCAAGACCGTCTACGCCATGGTGGTCTTACGGTTTGACGGGGGCCAGTATGCACTCCCGCGCGTCACGTTGGGGCCGTTCCAGACCGTCTCGATCAGTCTCCGCGATGTCGTTGCCACAGCCAAGAAGGACCTCGACGGGAACTCTCCGCCGAGTTCCCAGATCGGCAAGGTGCTCTGGTTCCAGGAAGAGCCGGACTCGCTGATCGGTCGAGCGGAGATCTCCGACGTTCGAGGTCGCACTACGGCAAGTTTCAGCTGCTTCTATCCTTGCAATTGTGGCCTCCCGTACTTCACGCCAAACACATCCGACACCTGGCTATACCCGGGCAACATTACTCTCCCGTACCTGGGGACGCAATTGATTTCGACCGATCAGCGGAGGTACGACTGTAACGATAGCAATCTGGGTACTTTCGACGTAACATCGTCGACCGCATACTCGTCCGGCAACTCGGGCATATTCCAGTTCACCAGCAGCACGATCCAGGCGGTCGGCGCCGGCTCTACGACTTTCGGTGGGCAGACGTTGCGGAACACAGAAGCGCCGCCAGCCTGCCCGGTGCAATCCCAGGCGGACCCAGGAGGGAGTGGGACAGTCTGCCAAGTAACGATCAACTCCGCTTCGGTCGCCTCAAATCAGATTTCAACGACGTTGAGCCCGAGTAATTTGAGCGGTCCCTTTTCGCTTTGGCAATCAAGGAGTGGGTCGCAGGACAACACTTCTCAGCAAAACGTCACCAGAAACGGTGGACCCTATACCGACGGCTTTGCGCTGACGACGTCCACCCCGACAGGCCAGTATGCAACTATATATGCGGAATGGAGCGCCTGCAGCGCCGCAATAGTTACAACTTATAACTACCACTTCTATAACTATGGCCAAACCCATCAATCCCAATACACATTGATCAGCCAGAGCACGTGCTCCGGGGCGCAAACGAAGGCATATATCATCACGAACCTTGCCGCGTGCTTTTCGAGTGGGCTCCAAACTACAACTCTTGCGTCTGACTTCGAAGCACAGGTTGCGCTAAACGGCACCGGGAAGCGAGGGGATGGAACTTATCTCAAGGCCCTCGCTGCTACGAGCTGCCTTAACGCCACCAACGGAAAGCCGGCGGATGCGAGCAGAGCAAACACGTTTGTCGTAGTCAGTCAGGTGACGGGTGCTTGTAACCAGACGCTCAGCTCATCCACGGTCGCCCAATACGGGCATCAATGCGGGCTTCGGATCTTCATCTCCGGTTATGGAAACCCGGGAACCGTTAAGACGGTCCAGGACGAGTGCCCCGCTTGTCGATTCGATCCGCCGCACTTTGATAACTGGACGAATGCTGGAGGACCATCGTGCGGCTTCACTGTACCTGACCTGCCGCCTACAGGCATGTTCGTTACGGAACAGGTGCAACAATGACTGTGATGAGCAGGCGAGCGAGTCCGGCACTATCGCGGCACAACCGGGCCGCGCGGATGCTCTTGATTTCTGTTATGGGCCTCTCTCTGCCACTCGCTCGAGCCCAAGACTCCGGCCAACTGCGACGCTTGGTAATCGGCCAAAAATCGGATTCAGTGGACGGGAATCGCGGTTCTGTTGCGAGCGGATCCGATCAGCGGTGGTATGTTGGAGCGGCCAATATGACCACAAGAATCGATTCAGCCTGGCGCTACGGACGGTATATAGTTGTGTTCGGGTGGGCGGGTCTCGCCGGTTTAAACACGGTCATCGATGCCGGCACCGGCGCGGAGGCGCTCGAGTTCCTGGGCTACGATCCGGCCATCACCCCTAACGGTTTGATCGTGTTTCGTCGATTTTACCCACACTTCTCCGACCCGGCGATCGTGTCGGATCGAATTGCCGTGCTAAACCTGAATCTCCAGATCCCTTATCTTGTCCCAGCAAAAGATCAGGTGCCCACCGAGAGCGTGGGCGTCGATATTTACCCGAGAGCACCCACGAAGGAAGAACGCCATTTGATCGGAGGAAACCACCTCATCACGGATCAGGGCGCTTTGCTGATTTTGGTCGACCAAGCCACCACTGGTAAGTTGTGCGTCGTGCGATTGTCGCTTGCAAACACGGCCAGCGATTCGGAAAAGCACCACTGTCCGACGGCCGCCGATCTCGGCGGTGCGGATCCTGGCGAGGTGCATGTCGGCGAGTTCAGTGAACAGCCTGGCGGCGACCTTATCCTCTCTCTCGACATTCCAAAATCGGAACCCGGCTCGCTCCCCCGAGTGTTCAAAATAGATCGGCAGTCGCTAGCCGTTACTCGGCTATGGAGCACCGACGATATACCCGACGGCACGCTTCGAGTACCTTGGTTGGCTCAGAAGAGTGCTGCATTGAGTGTGGTCCTTCCGGACCTGCATCTGCCGGATTCAGCCAAGGTTGATCTGACCATTGACGTATACGGAAACGTCAGGGACGTCACTCTGTCTGGTGTTAGTCCGGAAACGCTGGATCGCCTCCGGAACGCGATTCTCGGATGGAAGTTCAAGCCGACTTTTCTCGATGGACGAAAAGTCGAGGTCGTCACCCAGATCGTTGGTCCTGGAGTGTTCTGAGTCGGTCATTTCCACTGGAGCCAGAAACGCCCTACAACTTCGGGCTTAGGTACTTCTGCTGAAGTGCCGTGCAGTGGTGAAGCTCATGCCCGGCGATGATCCAAGCCAGCGCCCGAACTGAGATGTGAGCGTTATTCACGGTCCCCGTTCGCACCCAGGCGTCCGGGTCCAGGTGTCGGAACAGCGACAATGTCGCTTGGCGTACCTGCAAGAATTCGTCGATCAGGCTGGACAGCGGGCAGCTCTCGAACGGGCCGTGGCGAACGTAGTCGTCCTGCTCGAATCCTTCAATCGGCGTCTTGTCGTTCCGCGCGATCCGAAGCGCTCGATAAGACAGGATCCGCTCCGTATCGCTGAGGTGCCCGACCACCTGCCGTATGCTCCACTTGCCGGGCTCCTGGCGGAACCCCGCGCCGCGCAACAGAGCCAGCGTCGTTTCGATCTGCTCCGCGAGCGTGCTCACGATATCGTCGCTGCTCACCAGGGAGATGTAGCGCGAATAGTAAGGGTCATGCTCGGAAGGCGTGGGCGCAGTCATTCCGCGATCCTACCATTAGCCCGGTCCGACGTGGCGCACGCCCCCAGGCGTGCCGCGTCGCCACTCATGGCGACGCCAATCTTCTCGTCCAGCCCGCCAAGCGTCGGCAAGAGTGCCGACGCGGCACGCAAAAGTGCGTGCGCCACGTCAGCGCGCGAAATCCGCAGGCTTCCGTCCGCGCACATGTCCATCAAACTTGAATGGGCTCGGCCGGTAATCGCCCACCAACCCGACGTCCGACCCCGGCGAAATCTTCTTGTCCATCCCGACAGCCCAGTAGCAAGCGTTCACCAACAGCCGACGGAAGGCTTCGTTCTCAAGGTCCAGCGCCGAGCCCATCGTAGTGGTGAACACGCGCCTCGCGTCCGACCCGACCCACGCCACCGGCATCATCGGGTCGTTCTGCGCGCCTGCCACCGCCGGATCAGCCGGGTTCATGCCGGTAAGCACCTGCCCGTAGACCAGCGGCGTGAATCCCGCGGCCAGCGGTAGCCGGACCTCATACACATCCGTGGGAACCCAAATGCCGCCGTCGCGAATGCCCCGCAGGATCGGACTGTTCTCCTGCCCCTTGGCAAAGACCCCGCGCGTGCTCTGCTTCCCGTGCTGCCCGTGGTGATTCACCCACGTCTCGCCGAGCACCCGCTTGCCAAATCCGCCGTCCTTGGCGTTCCACCCCCAACTCGCGTAGGTCGGGCTCGACTTCAACGCGAAAGCGTGCGTCGCGGTGCGCATCGCGACGATCGGCCGGCCCGAGTTCACGTAGTCCACGATGTGCTTCATCTGGTCGTCCGGCAGGTCGCGGAAACGCGTGAACAGGATCATCAGGTCGGCATGATCCAGCGCCTCGAGCCCGGGGATGTTGTCGTTGCGATTGGGATTGACCGTGCCATCCGGATCCATCGCGAACAGCACCGTGCAATGGAATCCGTGACGCGTCGCGAGAATCCGCGCCAGCTCCGGCAGCGCTTCCTCCGATCGGTACTCCTCGTCCCCGCTGACCAGGACGATGTGTTTCCCCTTGCCCTCAAACTCCAGGCCCGCCGAAGCGTGGAGAGCGGCCAGCGCCAAAAGCAACCCAGTCAGCACGGATACACCTCTTCCAGCAGTCGAAGCTCATTCAAGCTCACGCACGACCGCCCGCCCTCAACATGCCCGATAAAGTCGGCAATCATGCGCGTATATTCCCGGTCCAGGCTCTCCGTCCGATTGTCGGTAACGGCGAGCCGCCCATCCAGATACAGACTATCCGTAATGATATCGATTCGAAAGGTGCCGCCGCCGGTCACAACATCGACATGTCGCGCTTCGGCTCCCGGTTCCAGCCAGTCCATTTCCAAAACGCCGCACGTTCCGCCGAAGCGCAGCCGGACCGCCACATCCGAATCAAGCTCATCCGAATGCTGAAGATCCGCCCCGTCGATCCGCAATAGTTCCGCGCCCGGAAGCACCGCCGTCAGGATCGAGAGAACGTTGACCCCGCTATCCCGCAACACTCCTTCCCGGAACACCCAGGCGTTCGTATGATACTTGCGCACGTTCTCCCGATAAACCGCGTGAAAGGATTCCACCCGCCGGCCCCGCAACTCCACCGCCGCCCGCTGCACGGCCACGTTGTAGCGCGCATGGAAACCAAAGAAGAGAGTCCGGCCCGCCGAGCGCGCCATCGCAATCAAGCCTTCCGCCTCCCGCACCGAACCCGCCGGAGGCTTCTCCACCAGCACGTTCTTCCCGCGCCGCAGAGCCTCGGCCGCAATCGCCGCATGAGTGGACGGAGGAGTCGCAATGATGACGTTCTCTACCTCATGCGTCATAGCCGCACTCGAGTCCGGATCGCCGACAGCCACCAAGCGGCATGACGGGAAACGCCGCAACACCTCCTCGTACAACCTGCCGATCGTGCCGTAACCCGCAATTCCAAAAGTGTGCATCGTGAGGTGATCGCGGGTGTGAAGCGCCTATTCTTTGCCTTCGCGCTGCTCGCATCCGCCCAATCTAATTTTGTACACCAACAGGGGAAGCAACTTGTGGACCCCGCCGGCCACATGTTCCGCTTCGAACTATTCCGCGAGCTGATCGGTCCCGAAGCGACCGATTCGTTTTGGCGCGAGTGGCGCGACGACATCCAACCGAACCGGCGCGCCGGCATGAACTCCATCCGCATTCCGCTGCACCCCGCGCTTTTCTCCGAAGACGGTCCGGGATTCCCGTACCTTCATCGCGCCATCCAGTGGTGCCGCGAGGCCGGCCTGTACGCGATCCTCGATCTTCACGCCGCGACCGCCGGGCAGACCGGCACGAACCTCGACGACAGTTGGGGCGCGGCATCGCGCTACAGAAACGCACCGGCGGTGCTCGGCTACGACTTACTAAACGAACCCATTCCGCACTTCCCCGCGCTGCAGAAATACGACGCGGCGCCTCGCCTCTCCTCAAGCGCATCGTCGCAGCCGTCTGGGCCGTGGACTCCAACCACGTCATGATCCTAACCGGCGCCCAGTGGGATTCGAACGCGCGGCCACGACTTTCGCGATCCAGTCGTCTGTGTTTTCGCTGGATTCGGCGAGCCACACCGGCACGTTGTAACGATCAACCAAACCAGCTGCGTATTGACGTTCCCGCCCCGGTCCACTGGGACGAAATCGTCGCGTACGCAAAAACGCCCGGCGTTACAGGCGAATCGGAGAAGCGCATCGCCGCGCGGCCCGCGCTCGACCTATGGAAGCAGATCCGTTTGGAAAATCGCCGTGTCAATGACGGCTACCTGAAAGCTCTAGGACTGTAGGGCCGCTTCAATACGCCGCGCGACGCCATCCACCTCGGCGCTGGCGTCGATCCGGTGCGTCCGGCCATGGCCGTAGTACCGGAGCAGGGGAGCCGTAATTCGCTCATACGCCCGGAAGCGCTCGCGAATCACCCGCTCCTCGTCGTCGGCGCGCTTCACCAGGAACATCCCGTCGTCATCACAATACTCGTCTTCCGACGGCGGCGCGGAGACGAGATTGTAGATGCGCCCGCACAGCGGGCAGAGCCGCCGGGTCGTCAGGCGCTTCACCAGCAGATCGGAATCCACCCCCAGTACAACCGCCTCCGGCTCGGGCAGTCCCCGCTGCCGCAGCATCCGGCCGAAGTACTCCGCCTGCTGCACCGTGCGCGGATATCCGTCCAAAACAAACCCATCCCGGCAATCGTCGTCCAGGACCCGCGCGGCGACGAGCTCGTTTACGATCTCGTCGCCGACCAGCCCCCCCGACTCCATCACGGCGCGCACCCTCCGCCCCAGTTCCGTGCGCGACGAAGAGGCGTCGCGCAGGATGTCCCCCGTCGAAATCGCCGGAATTCCCAGATTCCTCGTTATAAATCGTGCCTGAGTCCCCTTGCCGCATCCGGGAGGTCCGATAAGAAGCAGAATGCGGGGCGTAGCAGCCTCGGGGGCGAGTATCGCGCTGAACCGGTTGGCAATAGCAGCAGTCGTCATCGACACCAGTAGATTATTTTTCAGTGACTTAGGCAATTGGAGCCGTCCAGCGCGTCCTACTGGTCCGAATCGGACTAAAATAACAGTCAGGTAACAGCATGGTCTCGTCCGAATTACTCGACGCGCTTCGCAATACCCTCATCGAACGGCAGATCTCGCTTGGATTCAAACTGTTGGACGAGTCCGAGCCGCTCTGGAACCCAACGGGGCCCCGAAAGGCAGGCGCGGCGGTCCTGACCGGCTGGCTGGCCCAGTGGGTGGACATCGGATACGGCGACCCTTCCTTGGTCCGTCAGGCGCTCACGTTCTTCCCGGCATCCTCCCGCTCGCGCCTCCCGCTCATCGACTACGCGCACCTGCGCATCGCCGACGCCTCGGTCGCCATGTCCGGCGAGGATTGGGACGAGGCGTTGCGCCACCTGGAGTTCGTGTTGGCCATCGGTTCTGAACTGGAGGATCGCACCCTGGTCGCCGTGGCCCACTACTGGATTGCCCGGACGCTGCGTCAGAGGGGCGAGTACGAGCAGGCGTTGAGCCACGAGATTGAAGGGGAAGAGGTCGCCGAGCGGCTGGGGCACGGGCGCATGGCCGCCGTGATGCGCGTCCTCCGAAGCTGGCTGCTGTTCCAGCGCGGCCGCAACCGCGATGCCTGGGCCATGCTCGAGCAGGCCGAAAGCGCCCTCGCCGGCACCGACGACCACGGCGTGCTCGGCAACATCCACTCCGCGTATGGCCGCATGCTCCGCCGGCAGGGCCGTTACGAGCAGGCCATCGGCTGCTTCGAAAAATCCATCGAGGAATACCGCGCGGTGCGTCCCCGCCACCGCAACGTCGCCCGCTCGCTGGCCAACATGGCGTATGTGAAGCGGGTGCTCGCTCTCCAATGGCGCCGCAAAATCGATGCCGACGCGGCCGGCCGCCGCAAGACCGCCGCCGTGGATCGCGAACGATTCGCCCAGTACCGGAACGAAGCGCTGGAACATCTGCGCGAAGCCGGCGAGATCTACACGGAGCTGAACCTGTATCACGGCGCGGGTACCGTCCGCGTGAACACCGGACTGTTGCATCTGGACGGAGGAGACCTGGATCTCGCCGCCCAGGAAGCCGAAGCGGCCTACCAACTAGGACGGGAAAAAAGCGACCACATCCTGATGGCGCGCGCGCGCATTCTGCAGTGCACCATCGAGAACGCAAAACTGGAAGAAGAGGTGGAGCGCGCCAGCCCGCACGCCGCCCTCGACTTTGCTAACGAGGCGGTAGAACTCGGCAAGCACACCGAGAATGCGCGCCTGCTGGCTCGCGCGCACTTGCAGCGTGGCCTGACCCTGGCCGGCGATTTCTATGCCAGCCCCGATGGCGCGCGCGAGTCCTTCGACGAGGCGACGGCGCTGCTCCGTCCCGACCAGAACGATCCGCTCTGGCAGGACCTTCAGGAACTGCGCGCAAAGATCGTCCACGGCGGCGCGGTAGACGCGCGCCTGCGCGCCTGGTCCGAGGGCGACGTCGGCAACAAATCGTTCCAGCAGATCACGGAAGAATTCGCCGCCGTCGTCATCCCGAAGGTTTGGGAAAAGGAGGACCGTAAGGTCTCACGCGTGGCAAAGAAACTAAAGATCTCGCCCAAAAAAGTCCGCCGCCTCCTAGCCAAAACCAAGGGCGCTATTACGCGAACGGAATCCCCTTCGCGCGCATGATCCCTTTCATATACGCGATGGCGAACACCTTCCCGGTCATTGCGTAGCCGGGGTGGTCGTTCGATTCGCCTTCCATCGTCGGGGCGTGATCCGGCCGCATCGGGCCATGGAAGCCGTTCTCGTTATACACCTCGAGCATGCGCGCCATATCGGTGGGACCGTTGTCGTGAAACGTCTCGCGGAAATGCCGCTTATCGCCCACGACATCGCGAAAATGCACGAAGAAAATCTTCTTCTGGCGGCACCACTCCTTCGCCAGCGCCTCGATATCCTCGCCCATCAATTTGAAATTTGCCTGGCAAAACGTAACCCCGTTGATCGGGCTGGGCACGATGCTCATCACCCGCCGGTAGTTCGCGGCGCTGGTCAAAATCCGCCCGATGCCGCGCAGCGGCGAGATCGGCGGATCGTCGGGATGCAGCGCCATGCGGATGCCGGCTTTCTCAGCGACCGGCATTACGGCCTTCTGGAAATACTCCATGTTCGCCCAGATCTTCTCTTCGGAGACCTCGCCGAACTCAGTCGCGCCCTCGGCCTGCGCCGCCGCGTAATCGAACTCGCTGCTCAGCGCGCCGCCGCGTTCGGGAACATTGTTCCCGGTGCGATACCAGCCGATACCGGCCATCCAGTTGTAGCAGATCATCGGCACGCCATTTTTCGCCAGCGCATCGATAGCCCACTTGTAGTTCTCGATCTCCTCGTCGCGCCCCGGTAGGCCGAGCTTGATCTTTTCGGCGGCCACCGGATGACTCTCGACGCCGGCCATGGTGAGCCCGGCGCCGGACATCTCGGACTTGATGCCCGCGACGGTCGAAGCATACTCCTCGCGCCGGAACTTACTGAGGTCGATACTAACGATGGCGTGATTAATCCCGATCTGTTTCGCGAGCCGGAACCGGCTGGTCTGCCCGGGGTTTAAGATCTCGGCAAGTTGAATCAGCCCGGAAGCCGGCGGCCGCGCCAGCGCCGCGCCGACTGTGCCCTGAAAGCAAAACCGCCGTGTAACGTGAGCCATGAAGCCGCAGCGTATCACACGCGCGGCAGGTGCGGGCGCGCTCCGGGGGCGGGTGTCAAGGCAAAGTAGAAAGTTCCGCTTTCGAGCAAAGTAGAAAGTTCCGGTTTTGAGTGGCCGCTGCGACCACCCGTGATATCTTCGATCCGCAGTGCCGGGGTCGCGCTTGGTGCTGTTGCCCAAAGCCGACGCGACG
>JANXRE010000048.1 GCA_025353165.1 Acidobacteriota bacterium
GACCCGCTTCGGGGGGCACGCGCTGGCCGTGGACCCGGCCACGCACCGCATCTACGTCGCAGCTTTCGGCTCCATCGCCGTATACGAGCCCGTTGCGCAGCCTTGACCGCTTCGGCCGATTGTGACGGTTTTGTAAGCCCGGGGGGGCGCTAAGGCATCCCTATAATGTGAGGTTGTTCACTCCGTCCCGATTCCTTTCCTTACTGGCCGTGGCTCCTCTTGCGTTCAGTCAGCAGGGAACCATCATCGGAACCGTGGTCGACACCAGCGGAGCGTCCGTCGCGCAGGCCCAAGTAAAACTGTCGCTGGACAGTCGCGGGCCCGAACAAGAGACGCAGCCGGCCGATGGCGGCGGATTCTCATTCTCGAATGTAGCCCCCGGTCCGTTCCATTTAACCTTCACGGCCCAGGGCTTCGCCGTGAAAACAATCGCGGGCGAATTACACGCGGGCGAAACCTTGAATCTTCCGCAGACCGCATTGGCTATTGACACCCTCAACACCGCCGTGACCGTCACCCAATCCCAGGTCGAAATCGCAGAGGCGCAAATCAAGGTGGAGGAAAAGCAGCGCATCGCCGGCGCCGTGCCCAACTTCTTCGTCACCTACGATCACGACGCCGCTCCGCTGAACGCCAAACAAAAGCTGGAACTCACCGGGAAGACCTGGCTTGACCCATCCGCTTTCGTCATCAACGGCGCCATCGCCGGAGTGTGGCAGGCGCAAAACACGCACAAAGGATTCGGCCAGGGCGCACAGGGATACGCGAAGCGCTACGGCGCCAGTTTCGCAGACTACGGGACCAGCCTCTTGCTCGAAAAGGTCGTCATGCCAACGATCTTTAAACAGGACCCGCGCTATTTCTATGAGGGAATCGGGACCAAGCGCTCCCGCGTCTTCTACGCCATCAGCCGAACCTTCGTTTGCCGTGGCGACAACAAGAAAGACCAGTTTTGCTACTCCAGTTTCATTAACCGCTTCGGAACAGGCTTGGTCACGAACTATTACTACCCTGCCGCTGACCGCGACAAGGCGGGAGTGATCCTGCGAAACTCCACGATGGGCATTGGGTTCGATGCGCTCGGCAACCTCTTCCAGGAATTCGTCGCCCGCAGAATAACCCGCAAGAGACCCTAACGCTTCGCGGCGCGGCCATCCGCCGCCAATCTGGCCACCGGATTCGTCACCAACTTTTCCAACACGCTGGGCATCGGCTCGGACGCCACCACCACGTCCCTCTTCAAGTCCCGGCGCTCGGTTCCCGATAAACCGCTGGTGGGGCTTGGGCGGTCTGTCAAGTGAGTGGGGCCGGCCCTACTGAACGGAGCGCAAGAAGAATTGGACAGATGGTAATACGGGATTGTGGTGTATGATCCTCATTACCTTGTATGCGTACAATTCTGCTGGCGCTCATGGCGACGGCGGCGCTTTGGGGCGTCGATCCCGTCACGATATTTCCTACTACGGCTACGCGCGGCACGAATGTGCGGGTCACCGTTCCGAATGCTCCCGAGGTGAAGGTGGGAACCGTGCGGCTGGCCAGCCGCACCGGATGGAAGCAGGAGGTTGCGGCTAGTCCGGTGAAGGCCGGCACGGTGGAGTTCGCGGTGCCGCCCAAGCTTCCGCTGGGAGCGTATTCGGTGACCGCGAGGCTCGACGGCCGCGATTTCGTGGCCGGCGACTGGCTCAAGGTGATGCCGGCTCCGGACTGGCAGGTCCACCTGTCGAAAGTCGATCCGGAGACAACCTACGATACGGAACCTGTCTGGATCCTGGACCGGACCAAGACGGCGAAGGAAGCGAAGCCGTTGAATGTCGCCGAGGTGACCGTGCGCGGGCAGGCCACGGTGCCCGAACGGATACTCGTCAACGGGAAGCAGGCGCCGGTGGTCGCGGCCCCATGCGCGAATATGCCGCTGGCCGGCACGGAGCAAGACCCGGCGCCCAACCGGATTTATGGGGAGATCGTGAACGGAGACCTGCGCCTGTGCCGGGTTCCTGTACCGACGAGCGGGCGGCTGGAAATAGCGATCGGGGGTACTCCAGCGATCCCGGAGTCGGCGAGAGGCGAAACGGTCTGGGTCCCGAACTACAAACCGAGGCAGATTCGGACCGCTCGGATGAAATTGCAGGGGAGCGGCTTCCTGCAGGATCGTCCCGAGGACAACGAGATCATCGTGAACGGCGCGCACGTGCGGGTCAGGTGGGATTCGTGCGCCCAGTTGCCCGGCGGGGGAGCGAAGAACAATCCCGTTGAAAACGAGGTTCACGGACAGGTGGTGAGCTCGGATCAAATCGAAGTGTGCCGCGTGCCGGTGCCCGACGACGGGGAGATGATGCTGGTAGTGCGGCAAGGCGATCTGCTGAGCGAGCCGCGGTCGTTCAAAGTGTTCCGCTACTCCCAGGTGCCGGTGGCGACGGTGTCGGCCATTGCCGCCGGCGCTCTCGGGCTGCTGGTGCTGGTGCTGATGGGATTCGTGGACAAGCACCATCTCCCGGAGCCGGGCGCGGGCCGGCTGAGAATTCTGTTTCTGGACGCGGAGACGAACACCTATAGCCTGTCGAAGTTTCAGTTCTACCTGTGGACAGCCGCGGCGCTGTTCGGCTACTCCTACCTGGTGATCAGCAAGATGCTGGTGCAGCGGGCCGCCTGGCCGGATATACCGGGAACCTTGCCCGGCATCATCGCGATCGGCGCGGGTACGGCGATCGGGTCGCAGGTGGTGACGGGGGTTCGAGGGCCGAAGGGATCCGGGGCGGAATCTCCGAATCTCAGCGACTTCGTCACCAGCGGGGGCGTGGCCGCGGCGGACCGGATCCAGATGCTGGTGTGGACGCTGTTCGGAGTGGGAGCGTTCTGTCTGGCGGTGGTGCAGCAGACACCGGGCGCCATCCAGGAATTGTCGCCGGTTCCGCAGGGAATGCTGTATCTCATGGGGCTTAGCTCGGTGGGGTACCTGGGTGGAAAGCTCGCTCGAAAGCCGGGGCCGGTCATCAACGAAATCTCCATCACGCCATCCGAGTCCGAGGAGACGGTCTGGGGCGCGGGGGCCGGCCAAGTCGCGGCTCCGCCGAACCTGGCGCAGCCGGTGGCGCAGGCTCAGGCGGTGGCGCAGGGATTGCCGGCAGTGGCTTCGCCGATTGCGAAGAAGGCGGTGGATGCGCTCACCGATGCGCTGGTGGCGGCAAAACAGGCGAAGACGGCGGCCGGTGTGACGGCGTTGATAGCCAGCCTGGCGAACTTCCGGACGCAGGCGGAGTCGGCGGCGTCCGATGCGGCGAATCAATTCTCGCAGTCGGGGGCCCCGCCCGATGCGGCGGGCGCGGCCGAAAACGCGCAAAAGGCCGCTGCCGCGTTGCAGGATCTGGCGGCGGGGGTGACGCAAGCCGCTTCCGTGGCGGCCGGCGGCGCGGACGTTCCCAAGCCGGCGGGAGTTCCGCGAACGATCGACCTGCGGGGGAGGAATCTCTCGACCGAAGCGCTGCTGGAAATCAACGGCGACGAACTGCCCTTCCGTATGCTGATGCCGCAAGACGGGAAAAAAATGCCGCAAGTGGTTCTGCGCGAGCAGGACGATCAATCGATGGCCCGCCTGATGCGGCTCTCGATCGATCCGGCCGCGCTGGAGGCTCCCGATTTAGGGCAATACACACGGTGGTTCGGGAAGAACGGGGCGCTCAGGCTGACGTTGACGAATCCGGACGGGCAGAAGGCGGATATCAGTTTCTCGATACCGCCGGGAGCGGCTCCGGGCGCGGCCAGCGCGGGGGTGACAGGTAAATGAACGACCAGCAAAAGCTGACGGCGAAGGCGATTGTTAACATCTTTGAGACGGGGCGGGTGAGCGGCGATTACGGCGCTGTCACGGTGTTGAAGGGAGACTCGGGTCACCTGACCTATGGGCGGAGCCAGACGACGCTCGGGAGCGGGAACCTGTTCCTTCTGATCAACGCGTATTGCAACCGCTCGGACGCGCAGTTCGGCGCGGCTTTGAAGCCGTATCTGCAGCGTCTCGCGAATAAGGACACGGGCCTGGACACCGAGGTGACTCTCCGGCAATCACTCCACGAGGCGGGCGCGGACCCGTCCATGCAGGCCGAGCAGGACCGCTTTTTCAACGCGCATTATTTCAATCCGGCCTGCGCGGCCGCCGCCACGCGCGGGATTCTGACGGCGCTGGGAGAGGCCGTGGTGTACGACAGCTTCGTGCAGGGGGGCTGGGCGAAAGTGAATGCCCGCGTGGGCAAGCCGATCGGCGCCGGGGGCTGGGACGAGCAGCAATGGATCGGTGCGTTTGTCGATGCGCGGCGAGCGTGGCTGCTGACGCTTGCGCCGCCGCTGCCCAATTGCGTTTACCGGATGGATTCCTTTAAAAAGCTGATCGAGCAGGACGCCTGGGAGCTGCCGCTTCCGTTGAACGTGCACGGGGTGACGATTTCGGAGGAGAGTCTGAAAACCACGGTCTTCCCGTTTGTGCTGCGGGCGGCGGTGGTGGATCCGGCCGACGCGAGTGCGCCAATCCTGCGGCTGACGACACCTTATTTGCAGGGCGATGAGGTGAAGAGATTGCAGGAGGCGCTGGCGGCAAACGATCTTTCCAATGGCCGCGACGGGGTGTTCGGGCCGTTCACGGAGGCGTTGGTGAAGAAGTTTCAAGAGAGCAAGGGGATGCTGCCCGACGGAGTGGTCGGGGCGTTGACGCGGCAGGCGCTGGGGCTGTGATTAACGGGAGGGCTGACCGCTCGGTGAGGCCGGTCTGCCCTTGGGGCGCGGCAAATGCCCGACCTGGAGTTGATACGGCAGGAAATCCAGACCGTGGGGGCCGTTCAAGTTCGGGACGACAGCCGTTACCGTACCGGTCGACATATCGACGCTGACCAGGGCGTTCCAGTTGCCGACGCAAGCCCACAGGGATCCAACCGTTAAACCGGTGACCTCAACTTCAAGGATTTGATTGTTGGAAGTGTCGCTCAGATAGAACGATCCCTGAGGCGCGGTGATAAAGATCGCGTCATCGAGCCCCGCCACGTGCATCGACGTCGCCGGGGCAAGCAGAGTCAGGAAATACACGCTCTGATTTCGAAGACCGGGGTTCTGTACGAAGACTAACTGGCCATCGTCTCCGCTCGAAAGCATCAGACTGCCGTTGGGGGCCAGTCTCAGCGAGTCCGGATCGTTCTGGGAAGTAGGCTGATGCGCCCGAGGGGATAAACTGAGGATGAATTCGGGATGACGTGGCGATTATAATTCTAAAAGTCTCGTGAGGATCTAGCGATATTTTAATGGCAGGGCAATTGCGGGATGCGTTGGAAATGACGATCGCGTGTGACCAACACCAGGTCGTGCTCCAACGCGAGCGCGGCGATCCAGAGGTGGTTGTCGGGAATTGGGGTTCCCGCGTTCCTGAGCTGAACAAAGAGGCGGGCATATTGCTCAGCAGTCTCCAGGCCGGGGCTCAAAACCGCGACGGTGGGTTTGGCGAGGAACTTTCGCAATAGCAGCTCGTTGTTGTGCCGAGGCGTGCCGCCGTAGAAACCGGCTTTGATCTCCGCCAGAACGAACAGCGGAATCCAAACTTCGTCGCAGGTTTCCAACCACTCGGCCAACGCGGCATCGCCCTGAAAGAGATCGGTCAGGCGGTTCGTGTCCAGCGCGACTCTTACTTCCACTTGTCCCGATCAATCCGGCGTTGGGCCGCCATGATCTCGTCGAAGGCGGGGTCGGGGGTCCAACGGCCAACAAGGTCGGAGAAGTCCGCCCGCCGCTGGCGGCCGACGGTCGCTACGGTCAGTTCGTCCAGAATAATCCGATTGAGGCTCTGTTTGCGCTGCTCGGCTTTCTGGCGAAGCACGCGGTCCACCTCACGGGGCACGCCACGAATGGTGTATTGGACCGATGGTGCCTGCTTCTTCATGCCTGCATGATGACAGAATGTGCAGGCACGCATGGGTGCGTGCGCCACGTCAGAAGATGAACTTCGCCCCCAGTTGAAGGATGCGCGGGTTGTGCGCTCCGTTGGGGTGCAGGAAGCTGCTGCCGAGACAACTCGGGTCGCCAGCCGAGTTGTTCGAGCCGCCGTAGCAGCTCGCGCCGTTGTTTACGCCGGTCCATTGCGTGTGGTTGAACACGTTGAAACCCTCTGCGCGGAACTCGAACGCCCGCTGCTCGGTGATGGCGAAACGCTTGAACAGTCCCATGTCGAAGTTGGTGCGCGAAGGATTGCGCAGGATGTTGCGCCCGGCGTTGCCGAAGGTTAGGCCCAGCGGTTGGGCAAATGCGCCCGGGTTGAAGAGCAGAGGCCCGGTAACGCCGGCCGCATTGATGATCGGAGGCGCAGCATGCGCATCGCCGATGATGTCCACGTACGAGCCCGCTCCCACGCCGTTCCCCACGCCGGGACCGTACTGGTTGTTGTAGACGCTGAACGGGGTTCCGGTCTGGAACGTCATCAGGCCGGTGATCTCCCATCCGCCGATAGCCCCATGCATCAAACGCGATGCGTGCTCGAAGAGCGGCAGGTCGTAAGTCCAACTGGCGTTAAAAAGATGACGCTGGTCGAAGTTGGAGCTGGCGCGCGTTCTCCGGAGGTCGTAGGAGTTCACGAAGTTGCCGTCGTAGCGGTCCGACGAATTATCCAGCGAGTGGCTAAGAGTGTAAGCGAGGCTGAATTGGGATCGGCCGGCGGTCCGGCGGGCGGCCACCTGGAGGGAGTTGTAGATGGAGTTCGCCTGATTCTCGAGCTGATAGATGGTCCCGAAACCCAGGTACGGCCGGTTCGGATCGGGGTTCGCGCCGCAGGCGACGCTGAAATTGAGGCCCGCCTGGCCGGTCGGGGCCACGCCGTTCACCGTACCGTTGTTGCAATCGGCGGCGGTCATCACCTGGCCGGCCTGATAGGGATTCTGCGAGGTTGGCGTCGGGTAGAGCTGGTTGAGATCGCGCTGGAGCGTGAGATGGGTGCCCTTGCTTCCGACGTAGGAAACCGTGGTCACGATTTTCGACGGCAACTCCCGCTGGATATCCAGGTGCCACTGCTGCATGTAGGGCCACCGCACTTTAATGGGAATGGAGGTCGGGCGCAGCGGCGGGTAGGAGGTAGCTCCGCCTCCGCCGACGCTGGTGTATCCGGCGATGTTGTACTGCGTCGCGTTGAGGATGACGGGGGGCTGGCCTTCCAGGGATTCTGTGTTGCCTTCGTTGCCGTTGGTGATTTCGAAGAAGAAGCCATAGCCACCGCGAATAGCGGTCTTGCCGTTTCCGAAAGGATCCCAGGCAAACCCGACGCGCGGGGCTGGATTGAACAGATGGCCTTTCATGCAACTGGCGGGAATGCCGTTCTTCCCGCACTGGACCAGGCCGTTGAAGGGATCTCCGGTGCCCGGAATCAGGAATCCCGCCCCGCCGGTGATGTTGCCGGTCACGTCTATTTGCGGGGCTTTGGACGGATCGTAATGAGCGGGGTCCCAGTTGTAGGGCGTGAGGTACTTCTCACGGTAGGTTCCGTAGAGGCTGATACGAATTCCGAGATTCAGCGTGAAGCGCGAGGTGATGCGCCAATCGTCCTGGAAATAGGGCTCCAGGCTTTTTTCGCGGTTGTAAAACTTCACCTTGGCAGCATCCTGGGAAAAGGACTGGATCCGTCCCAATAGGAAATCGGCGAAGGCGTTTCCGGTGCTGCCGGGCGCGGTATTGGAGAAGTTGAACGTGCCCTGAAGAGTCGGACTGTTCTGCTCGTTTTTCTGGCGCGCGGCGAAAGTGAAACCGGTGAAGATGTTGTGCTTGCCCACGCTCTTGGCGATCTGGTCGCGGTAGGTGTAGGTGGGGTTGGAATTGACCCAGGGGAAATAGCCCGCGCCCTCGTTGAATCCGCCACCGTAGGCGTTATTGCAGCAGATGGAAACGCCGGGGATGAGGCCGCCGAAGCCGTTGTTGAAGATTCCGGTGGAGGTCATGCCGGACGGGCGCGCGACGTTACCGACGGCGTTCAGGAAGATGTGATCGGTGGTGTAGCTGAACACGAACTCGTTCAGCAAGGTGGGCGACACGCTGTTGGTGAGGTGCGCCACCAAGCTGACGCCGGGCCCGACGAAATTGGTTTTCACGGTATCGAAGCTGCCGCCCGCCCAGAGCGGGGTGGGCGTGATGGTCGCCCAGGAGTCGTGGATATAGCGGAAGAAGAAGCGCGTCGTGTCGGTGAAGTTCTGGTCCACGCGGATCAGCTCCTCGCGCCAGTTGGTGGGGCTGGGCGACGCCGCGTCGTAGTAGGGGTTTCCTCCGACGACGGTGTTCGGCGCGGGAATGTAGGCGTTCAGGATGGTCGCGGCGTTGGGGTCTATGAACGGAACCTGGTTATTCGGAAACGGGTTGCCGTTGGAGTCGTGGGGGCAGTCGGGCCCGGGGCAGAGGTCGGAGAAATTGCCGCCCCGTTCCGCCGCGGAAGGGTCCTGCTGGTGGAAGACTCCGCCGGGCACGCGATCCTTGCGCCACTCTTCGGAGAAAAAGAAGAAGGTCTTCTCTTTTTTCGTGTTATACAAGCGCGGGATAAACACGGGACCGCCGACCACGAAACCGTAATCGTTCTTTTTGTAGGACGGGCGCTGGTCGGCGAAGAAGTTGCGGGCGTTGAAGACGTCGTTCCGCACAAACTCGAACAGGTCGCCATGGAAATCCTTGGTCCCCGATTTGGTGACCGTTTCGACGGTGCCGGAGCCGTTGCGGCCATACTGCGCGCCGTAATTGGAAGTGAGGACGCGGACCTCGGCGATGGCGTCCACGTTGGGGTAGACATTCAGCGTTCCGTTGCTGCCGTTGTCCATGTTGTCGCCGCCGTCGATTTCCCAGTTGTTGTATTCGGTGCGGCCGCCATTGATGCTCATGGCGACGTTGCCGTAGACTCCGACCGTCCCTTCGTCCTGGCCGGTCTGATTGCTGACGCCGGGCACCAGCGTGACCAGTTGCGTGAAGTTGCGGCCGTTGAGCACGAGCTGGTTGATCTGCTTGGCGGTGACGGTACCAGCGAGCTCGGAGGTGTCGGTTTCGACCTGGCTGATGTCGGCGCCGATGACGGTGACCGAGGTCTCGATGGAGCCGACGGTGAGGGTGGCGTCGGCGCGGGCCTTCTGGGCGATGCGCAGGACGATGCCGCGGGCTTCGAAGCGTTTGAAACCCTTCGAAGCGACGCTGAGGTCGTAGGCGCCCGCCGGAAGACCTGCCACCAGGTAGTCGCCCGTGGCGCCGGTCGCCGTCTTGCGGACGATTCCCTCGGAGGTGTTGCTAATGACCACGTCGGCGCCGGGCACGACCGCGCCGGTGTTATCGAGGACCGTTCCGCTGATGGAGCCGGTATCCTGGGCGATCAGCAGTGACGGTACAAGCAGGAGTACAGCAGACAGA
The DNA here is from genome assembly GCA_025353165.1 of Acidobacteriota bacterium. Taxonomy (GTDB): domain Bacteria; phylum Acidobacteriota; class Terriglobia; order Bryobacterales; family Bryobacteraceae; genus TMP-7. The sequence goes on from JANXRE010000048.1 coordinate 9,394, forward strand.
CAGAGTCTCATGAACCTTTCCCCTTTTCGCGTTGTAACGCGGCAGCAACTCGTTCTCGAAAGATTATGCGCCAGTCCGCGGCCGGAAGCAATGCTATTGCTTGGCGGCCAACGCGCGGGCCTTGCGCAATTCGCGGCGGGACTGCTCGGCGAGGCCGGTTTTGGCCAGCGCGCGGGCCAGTTGGAAGTGCGCCTCCGACTTGCCGGGCAGCAGTTCCACGGCGCGGCGGAGCGCGCGCAGGGCCTCGGCGTCCTTACCCTGGCCTTGCAGCGCGATGCCGAGCGCGAGGTACGGTTCGCCGTAGGAAGGCGTGCAGAGGATCGCCTTGCGGTAGGAGTCCGCGGCGGCTTGGGAGCGGTCCGCCCAGCGGTCGGTCTCGCCCAGGTAGTAGAGGGCGGGAGCGTAGCACGGGTTCAATGCGAGTTCGTCGCGCAACCATTTCCGCGCTTCGACGTCGTCGTGCTGTTTCAGGTAGAGCAGCGCGATGGAGAATTTGACGTCGGGCAGAGCCGGATCGGTCTGGGCGGCCTTTTTGAACTCGGCGAGGGCTTGCTGGTCGTTCCCTTGGGCTTGGTGGGCGGTAGCGAGTAGTTTGTGGACGAGGGCGGAATTCGGGTATTGCCGCAACAGATCGGAGAAGGCCTGTTCCGCCGCGGGGCCCTTCCCGGATTTGCGGTAGGTCTCTTCGAGGAAGAACAGAATTCGTTCGGCGTATTCGGGATTGGAGCGGAGGGGCTCGAGTTCGTCCGCGGCTTGGGGGAACTGGTTCAGCTCGTAATGAGAAACGCCGATTAAGAAGCGGGCTTGGATCGCGAGGGCGGGGTTTGCGAGGGAGGATTCGAGGAGGGGGAGCGCGTCGGCGTAGCGCCCGGATTTCACGTAGGCCAGCCCGAGGTTGAAAGCGGTTTTGACGTCGGGCTGGGCGCTGAGGCAACTAGCGCATGCCAGCAGCAGAGCCAGGCGTCGCCAGGAGTGGCGACGCGGCACGCACGAGTGCGTGCGCCACGTACCTTTAGCGATTCTCCTCAAGGTGCTTGAGGCGGGCGTCCAGGACTTCTTCGACGCGGTGGAGTTCGGCGCGCCAAAGGTCGCGCATGTCGTCGAAGCGTTGGTTGAGGGCGGCCAGACTGGCACGGACTTCTCCGCGCACAGACTGGATAAGCGCCATAAGCACAGCGATGAGGATGGCGTTGAAAAGCATCGGTGCTCCGATGGCGAGGTACAACTGTTGGCCGATCATGCGCTTGCTTCCAGCAAGGATAGTTTACCTCCCGCAATGGCTCCCAGCACGATCAGCGGCTCGGCGGCCTTCACTACCGCCTCCGGCAGCGGGGCGTCCGTCGAGTCGTGAGACAGATCCTCCTCGCAGGCGAAGAACCTCACGAATGGCCGGCGCTCCTTCGTGACGTGATCGCGGATGGTGCCGCGCAGCATCGGATAAAGGGCTTCCAGCGCGTCGAGAACGGAGCGCACCGTGGCCGGACCTTCGACCTCGAGCTTCACCTCGCCGCCGATGCGCGCCAGCGTCCGCAAATGCGCCGGGAGCACTACGCGGATCATGCCAGCGTCTGGACCTCAACCGAAAGCACGCCCGGAAGATCGCGGACGATGGGCTTCCAACTGTCGCCCGCGTCCGAAGATGCGTACACCTGTCCGCCGGTGGTGCCGAAATACACGCCGCACGAATCGAGCGAGTCGACAGCCATGGCGTCGCGGAGCACGTTGACGTAGCAGTCGCTTTGCGGCAGGCCTTTGGAGAGCGCCTCCCATTCGTTGCCGCCGGTGCGGCTGCGGTAGACGCGCAGCGTCCCCTCGGGCGGGTAGTGCAGCGAGTCGCTGGTGATCGGAACGACGTAGATGGTTTCCGGCTCGTGCGCGTGGACGTCGATCACGAAGCCAAAGTCGGTGGGGAGGTTGCCGCTGATCTCATGCCAGGAATCGCCGGCGTCGTCGCTGCGCATGACGTCCCAGTGCTTTTGCATGAACAGGACCTGGGGATGAGAGCTGTGCATGGCGATGCGGTGAACGCAGTGGCCGACTTCGGCGGTCGGGTCGGGGATGTACAGCGAATTGAGTCCCTGGTTGATAGGCTTCCACGTTTGGCCGCCGTCATCTGTGCGAAACGCGCCTGCGGCTGAGATGGCGATGAAGATCCGTTGGGGGTCGCCTGGATCGAGAAGAATCGTGTGCAGGCACATGCCGCCCGCGCCGGGCTGCCAGTGCGGGCCGCTGCCGTGGCCGCGCAATCCGGCGAGTTCCTGCCACGTCGCGCCGGCGTCGGTGGAGCGGAACAAAGCGGCGTCTTCCACTCCGGCGTAGACCGTGTCCGGATCCGTGAGCGACGGTTCGAGATGCCAGACCCGTTTGAACTCCCAGGGGCGCGGCTTGCCGTCGTACCACTGGTGAGTGCCGGGAACGCCGTCGTACACGAACTGGTTGCCGGCCGGCGCCCACGTCTTGCCTCCGTCGTCGGAACGCTGGATCATTTGCCCGAACCAGCCGCTGCACTGGGAGGCGTACAGGCGATTCGGATCGGCGGGCGATCCCTTGAGGTGATAGAGTTCCCAGCCCGCGAAGTGCGGGCCGCTGATGTCCCAGTGTTCGCGCTTTCCGTCCGATTCGAGGATGAATGCGCCCTTGCGAGTGCCGACTAGCACGCGTACTTTTGCCATGCACATCAGGATAGCGCGGCGGGCGGTTACTGGAAGTTGACCGTGCGAAGAAAATGAGTGATATCCGTGAACAGCCCCTTGTCCAACCCGGTAGCGCTGAAACTGGTGGGAGCGTCGTACTGCCCGATCCACATGTAGCCGAGGGCGGAGCCGTTTGCCGTCGCGCCGCTGGGTGGAAGCACGGACAACACCCAGGCCGGGATGGTGAACTGGCCCGGGGCGACGGGCGCCGTGCACTGCAAATACGCGTAGAGCTTGTATCCGTTCGTGAAAGATACACCGTTGATGCTCACCAGCCCGTCCTGCTTGACGAACTGGGCGCTGTCCCACTTCACGGTGAAATCGCTCTTCAGCGAAACGGGCTGGCCTTCCGTGGGGCTCGTGAATTGTTCATTTCCAGGGATCGCGAAGGATTCAGTCGCCGAAAACGACCCGACCGGGGATCCTCCTGTGGCCGATATCATATACGGCCTCCCGGCCCACAGGTACCTTCCGCCGTTGGGGTTGAGAATCCCGCCATATGCGCCGCGGTACCCTGGAATCTGGATCGTCGAGTCGAGCGTGAGCGCGCCCGCGCCGAGCTGGGCGGGGCTCATGTCATTGGGCGTTCCGTTCATGGCGCAGCCGTTCGAGCAGTCGATGGCCACGCAGTAGCCGGACGACACCCCGTACTGAGCCAGGCCCGCGTTGGCGGGGATAAACTCGCTGAAAGTCGCGTATACCCAGTCGCCGATCCGCGATCCCGATTCCAGCCGGATATACATATACCCGAAATCGACCTTTTGCCCGGACGCGAGTTTGTCGATCAGGTCCTGGCCCATCACCGAATCGGGCAGGTTTGCCCGGTTTTGGAAACGGCGATAAACGTGATGTTGCTCATGCCGCCGCCGGCCTGAACGCCGACGGGAACCGAGCATCCGTCCACTCCCGCCGGCACTTTAAACTGAATCTGATCGAGGCCCGGCGATCCGGATCTCCCGTTGTAAATCGTGTCGACGGCAGCCGCGCCCACATACACCTGGATGTTGCCGATATTGCCGACCGGCGAGAGGCCGGCGTCACTCCCCTGGATTGCGCCGAGCCCGGTTCCCCACAGGACAACCGTGTCTCCGGGATGGAACGTGTGGATGGATGACGGTGTTCACTCCATAGGACAGGTCCGTCGCGATCCCCTGGCCGGAATCCGATGCGCCGTAGGTGTAAGTGCCGAACGCGCTCCCCACGACTTGGATCGGCACCGATGCGCTGGTCTGGTTCTTGTACGTGACGGTAATGGTCCCGGCGCCGGTAGGAATGGCGGAGGGAAGAATGGCGGCCACCTGCGAGGCGAGGGTATAGACAAGGTAGGCGGGCAAGGTCGTGCCGCCCACCGTCACGCTGATCGAGGTGTCGGACAACGTGGTCAGGAGCGGCAGACTGGGGGCCTGCACAAGCGGGGACGGTCCCAGGCCGGTTCTGAAGAGGACGAATATAGGGCCTTGAGCGATGCCGGAGGCGAGCAATCCCGGACTGGGGTAGCTGGCCGAGTTCAGGACGCCGTTGCCGGGGCGAATCACCGGCTGAGCGGTGGCGCTTATGAGGGTGATGAGGCAACCGTAGAAAGCACACATTAAGCGTGATTTCATGTTGATCCGGTATTATCAGAGGTCAACGACCATTTTTGGGTGCGTCACACCCGCGCGGTATTAAGATTAGGGGCATGCGTAGCACTCTAGCTGTCTTCCTGACGATGGTGGGGCTGGCTTTCGGCCAGACGCCGCGGATCGGCAATCATGCCCCGCAGTACGACTCGAGAGGGACTCTTCTGCCGTGGACATCGTGGACCGACGCGCTGGACCGCGAAATGGGTTGGTACCAGAAATGTCCGGTCGAGCATGGATACCCGAGATTCGTCTACCTGACGTTCATGGACGGCGATTACAAACCGGTGGCCCGGCGGCCGGACAACATCCCAGCCATGCAGAACGGCATGGGGATCATCTCGTACCTGAAGTATTACGAATGGAAGAACAAGAGCGTGCCGGAGGTCCTCCAGCTGGCCCGCTCGATGGGCGACTACCTGGTGAAAGAGAGTCTGACTCCAAACACGGGGAAGTACCCGCGATTCACGCGTTCGACGGGATGGAGCAACCAGTTCCCGCTGAAGCCGGACTCCGGCTCGCAGGCCGACCAGCCCTTCGAGATCGAACCCGACAAGGGCGGCATCGCCGGGTACGCACTGGTGCTGTTGTATGAAGCCACGGGCGAGAAATCCTACCTGGACCAGGCGCTTCAGAACGCGCATGACCTGGTTGGCAATATGCAGGACGGGAACGGCGAGCGCTCGCCGTGGCCGGCCCGGGTGGATTACCGGACGGGCGCCGGCCGCCTTCCCGTGAGCTCGAACATGGTCTACATCCTTCGGCTATTCGACCGGCTGGTGCAGCACGGCCACACCGAGTTCCAGGACCCCAGCGCGCGGCTTTGGCGCTGGATCAAGGACTACCAAATCCCGGATCTTGCGAAAGGCGGGAACCTGTGGGTGCAGTTCTTCGAGGATCACCAGGAGCCGGACAACCGCATCGCGTGGTCGCCCCTGAATCTGGCACGGTATCTGTTGGAGCAAAAGGGCGCGCTCGACGCCGACTGGAAGAAGGACTCGCGCGCGCTGATTGAGTTCGTGAACGAGCGCTTCATCAGCATCCGGGGCGGGATTGCGGTGTGCGGCGAGCAGACCTACGACAAGCAGCCGTGGGGCGGAGTGCTTTCGACCTACGGGGCCGTTCTGGCCAAGTATTCCGCGGAGACCGGATCAGCGGAATACAAGGGGCTCTCGTATCAGGCCCTGAATTTTGCGATGTACGCCATCAATGACGATGGCTGCCCGCGGGATAACTCGCTCGAAGCGGGCCGGGGAGGCTGGCAGGAGGATGCGCACACGGACAAGATCCATAACTTCATGGACGCCATCGCGGCCTTCCCGGAATGGGCAAAATAGGGGGGAACCTTAACCGGCCATGTTGAGAACTGGCGGAGAGGGAGGGATTCGAACCCTCGGTAGACTTTAAAGGCCTACGACGGTTTAGCAAACCGCTGCTTTCGACCACTCAGCCACCTCTCCGGCCGATGAGGGATCTTTTTCATGCTATCACAGGCGTTTTTCGAAGATCGCAATGTACTGGCTGCCGGGATTGTGGTCTTTTCGCGACAGCAGACGAAAGCCCGCCGACTCCACTTCCTTCACCACGTCGCCGGCATCCAGGCGGATGTGCTGCAGGGCGCGGTCGGGATCGCCCTCCATCGCGCCACGTCTTTTGTAGTACTCGACAATGCCGAGCCGTCCTCCCTCGCGCAGCGCGCGGCGCAGGGAGGCGAGCATCCGGCCGGGGTAATCGAAGTGGTGATACGCGTCCAGGATCAGGATGAAGTCGGCCGATGATTCCGCGAGATTCGGATCCGTCGCCGAGCCGAGCGCGAATTGAACGTTCGCGAGTTTCTCCTGCGTAGCCTTGTCGCGAGCTCGGTCGAGAAAATCGGACTGGATATCCTCCGCGACGACTTTTCCCGTTGCGCCAACCGCGCCGCTTAGGAACGGGAGCATATAGCCTGGGCCGGTGCCCAGGTCGACGACCGTCGAACCAGGGCGGATCCCGAGCGCCTCGACGAGTTCCCGCGGCCGCTGGCGCGCGTCCCGGTCGCGCCGGTCCAACGACGCGGCGATGCCCGCGCGTCCTTCTTTCGTTTGATATGCGCGATTCGCATCTTGCGCCGCTTGCGCCCAGATCAGGCCGGCGAATGCCAGTAATACGGACCAACTCATAACGGTTTCTCCATAGGCATGGCCACTGGCGGCTCCAGCAGGAAATGCAGTTTCGATATCTCCGCGATTGCGTCGCGAATCGACTGCTCAGATGTGGGCTCCACTGTGATCACAAAGGGTAGATCCCGCCAGTTCTGTTGCGGCAATTGCAACACCGCGTCCAGGCTGATCTTCTGATCCGAAAGCACGCCCGCCAGCTTCGCGATGATACCCGGGCCGTCCTCCACACGGAAGCGCAGATAGTATGCGGAGTGGCTGCGTTCGACGGGGATCGGCTTGTGATCGCCGAGACGCTGGTGGGCGAAGGGCGATACCCGCTCCGGGCTGCCGCACCGGATCTCCCGCGCGACGCGCATCAGGTCGCTGACTATGGCCACGCCGGTAGGATGCGGGCCGGCGCCCCGGCCGTAATAAAACGTGTCGCCGCCGAAATGTCCGCTCACCCATACGGCGTTGTAGGAGCCTCGCACGCCCGCGAGGATGGTGTCCTGAGGGATCAGCGAAGGGCGGACCGAGAGCAGCAGCCCGTCCGAGGTCTCGCGCGCCGCGCCGATGAGGCGGATGGTGTGGCCGAGTTGGTGGGCGTAGCGGAAATCCACCGCGGTCACGCGCCGGATGCCTTCGGTGTAGATGTCTGACGGCGTGATCCGGTGGCCGAAGGCGAGGGCTGCGAGAAGCGCGAGTTTCGAACTGGCGTCGAAGCCATCGACATCCATGCCGGGGTCGGCCTCGGCGTAACCGAGCCGCTGCGCTTCGGCGAGGACCTCGTCGAACGACGCTCCGCGCTTTTCGATCTCAGTCAAGATGTAGTTGCAGGTCCCGTTGAGAATACCGTACAGCGCTCGAACACGATCGCCCGAAATGCCTTCGCGCAACACAGCGTGAATGGGGATTCCGCCGGCAACGCTCGCCTCCATGGCGAGATTGATGCGCGCCTTGATCGCACGGTCCCAGATTTCGGCCCCGCACTGCGCCATTAATTCCTTGTTGGCCGTGACCACCGATTTCCGGTGGGCGATTGCGCCGTCGATGATCTCGCGCGCGACGCCGGTGCCGCCGACCAGTTCCGCGACGACGTCCACCTCGGGGTGCGAAACGACCTCGCGCCAGTCGGAGGTCTTGAGAACGTCGGTGGAGAGTTGCGGCAATTCCTTTGAGTGAACCGAGCGACTGCACACGGCGCGCACCGAAAGCCGGAACCCTAGCTTGCCGGCGATCTGCTCGGCGTTCTCCGTCAAAATAGAGAGCGTTCCGGACCCAACGTTCCCCAGTCCTATGATTCCGACGCGTACACTTCGCACAAGGCCATCGTAACAATCTCCGCCGGGTTCGCCGCGGTTATGATGAGGGGAACGGGCGCTCTATGCTAATTCACAATGTGATGCCTTTGATCTTCGTGTCGCTGCTGGCGTTGCAGGACCCCGCCGATCGAAAGGGAGATTTCAAGGGCGAACCCGCCGAAGTCCGGCTGCCGAGCGGCAAGTTGCAGAAGGACGAAATCCTGAAAGCGGATCACCAGAAGAACATCGAGGACGCCGCCAAACTGGCGAAACTGTCCGACGGCTTGAGATCGGCGCTCGAGAAGTCCGACGCGAATGTCCTGTCCGTCGAAATGCTCAAGCAGGCCGAGGAGATCGAGAAGATCGCCCGGCGGATACGCTTGCGGATGAGAAAATTCTAAACAAGTCCGTGTGATACGCTGACAGGTTCAGGACCCTACATGGCCTTCACCCGCGAGAAAGCGCAACTCATGAGCGCCTCGGAAATCGAACGTTGCCTGATCCGGCTGGCGCACGAAATTCTGGAGAAGACCAAGGATCTGGACAAGCTTGCATTCATCGGCATCCGCCGCCGCGGAGTGCCGCTGGCCCAGCGCTTGGCGGACCGGATTCGGAACCTCGAGAAACGGGAGATTCCCGTCGGCATTCTGGACATTAATCTGTATCGCGACGACCTCTCGACGGTTTCGCAGCAGCCGGTCCTCAACGCGACCGAGATCAATTTCCCGATTACGGGCAAGGACATTATCCTCATGGACGATGTCCTGTACACGGGGCGGACAATCCGCGCCGCGTTGGACGCGCTGTTCGACCACGGGCGCCCGGCGAGAGTGCAGGTGCTGGCCCTGATCGACCGGGGCTGGCGTGAACTGCCGATTGCGGCTTGCTACGTCGGGCGTATGGTCCAGACCACGGAAGACGAGATCATCGAGGTCAAGTTCAAGGAAGTCGACGACATGGAGAAGGTGCTGCTCGTCGAGCGGGTAGCCGCGGGCGAGAGCTCTTGAACGAAACGCGATGCGCCCAGGTTTGCTAGGAATCGAGGCTCTCAGCCGCGAGGATATTGAAGCGATCCTCACGCGGGCCAAAGACTTTCAGCCGCATGGGGGGGAGTCGTTCAAGCGGTTTGATATCCTGCGCGGCCGCATGGTGGTGAATCTCTTCTTCGAGGCATCCACCCGCACGCGCACCAGCTTTGAGATCGCGGCGAAGCGGCTGGGCGCCGACGCGGTGTCGATTACCGCCTCGAGCTCCAGCGTGTCCAAGGGCGAGTCGCTGGTGGATACGCTGAACACGCTGGCGGCCATGCGTCCGGACGCGATCATCATGCGGCATTCGGCTTCCGGCGCTCCGCATTTCCTCGCGCGACACCTGGCTATCCCCATCGTCAACGCGGGCGACGGCACGCACGAGCATCCGACACAAGCGCTGCTGGATGCGCGCACGATTCTCGATCAGCGGCCGGCGCTCGAGGGACTGCGGGTGGCCATCATCGGCGATATCGAGCACAGCCGCGTCGCGCGCTCGAACGTGCACCTGTTGTCGAAATTCGGCGCGCACGTGGTGCTGTGCGGTCCGGCCTCGCTGCTCCCGCGCGAGCTGGCGAATCTGGCTTCCGGCGTGACGCTGACCAACGATATGGCCGAGGCCATCACCGGAGCCGACGTGATCATGATGCTGCGCGTTCAACTGGAGCGGCAGCACGAAGCGACTTTTCCGGCGGGTGAGTACTTCCGTTTCTACGGCCTCCGGTTGGAGCACCTGCAACTGGCCAAGCAGGACGCGATCGTGATGCACCCGGGGCCGATCAATCGAGGCCGCGAATTGTCGTCGGAGGTCGCCGATTCCCAGAAATCGGTGATTCTGAGCCAGGTGGAGAACGGCGTCGCCGTACGAATGGCCGTCCTCGAAAAGATCCTCGCATGAAAGAACTGCTGATCCGCAACGGGCGCGTGATCGATCCGGCGTCGGGCCGCGACGGCATCGCGGACGTATTCATTCGCAACGAGCTGATTGTCGCGGTGGGCGATAGAATTGACGCGGCCGGAGCCGCCGTGTTCGATGCCACCGGGCTGGTGGTAGCGCCCGGCTTCATCGACATGCACGTTCATTTGCGCGAGCCCGGGTTCGAGTATTCGGAGACCATCGAAACCGGATGCCGGGCCGCGGCGGCGGGCGGATTTACCTCCATCTGCTGCATGCCGAACACGTCGCCGATTAACGACAGCGCGACAGTGACCAGCTACATCGTGGATCGCGCGCGCCAGCATGGCATCGTCAATGTGTTTCCCATTGGCGCGATTACGAAGAATAGCGCGGGTGAGGAACTCGCGGCCATCGGGTCGATGAAGGCCGCGGGCGCGGTCGCCATTTCCGACGACGGTCGCCCGGTGATGAACGCTCGCGTAATGCGGCGCGCCCTGGAGACCGCCCACTCGTTCGACATGCCGGTGATCAATCACTGCGAGGATTTGCATTTGTCCGCCGGCGGAGATATGCACGAGGGCACCGAATCCATGCGCCTCGGGCTGCGGGGCATTCCCTCCGCGTCCGAAGACGTGATGGTGGCGCGCGACATCCTGCTGGCGGAGGTAACGGGCGCGCAATACCACGTCGCGCACATCTCCTCGCGCCATTCCGTCGAGATGGTAAATTTCGCCCGCCGGCGCGGCCTGTCCGTCACCTGCGAAGTGACGCCGCACCACTTCGCTCTGGCCGATACGGACATGGCGCCGTACGATTCGAACTACAAGATGAAGCCGCCGCTGCGCTCGCGGTGCGATGCGTCGGCGGTGATCGATGGGATCGTTTCGGGAGCCGTCGATGCAATTGCGACCGATCACGCGCCGCACCCCGGCAGCGAGAAGATGCAGGAGTTCGAGAAATGCCCGTTCGGGATTATTGGGCTCGAAACGGCGCTCGGGCTCTCGCTCGAATACCTGGTGCACACGGGCAGGATTCCGCTCTCCCGCCTGGTCGCCCTGTTCACGACCGGACCTGCGCGCATTCTGAAGCTCAAACGCGGGACTCTCGGCGCGGGGTGCGCCGCCGATCTGACCATCTTCGATCCGGAGCGTAGCTGGACGTACGACGTTAACAGGAGCGCGTCCAAGAGCCGCAACTCGCCGTTCGACGGACGCAGTTTCCGCGGTGGACCGGTGGCGACGATGGTCGACGGATCGTTCGTCTGGCAGGCTGAATAAGCGCCAAGCGTCGGCATGAGTGCCGACGCGGCACGCACGAGTGCGTGCGCCACGGTATTACTCGGAGTTAAGAAGCTCCTCCCACGTTACTTCCCGCTTCGTTTCATACGCCATCCGCCCGAGCAGGCTGGTGTACGTGGCGTCTGCCGCCGCTTGCGCCATGTTGTACGGCTTCTTCTCGACGATGCTCTTGAAAAACGACTCCACGGCGTCGATGGTGATCTCGCGCTTGGAGTCGCCGCGCTCGATCAGGCTGCGATCGCGCAAGTCATCGGCATTCTTCAGCGGCGCGCTCGGAATCGGGCCGTGCCATTTGTAGTAGGTGCGGGCGGTTTCCAACATCCCCGCGGAGCCGAAGAACTGCTCCTTGACGTCACGGAAGCCGGCGGTGTGTTTGACCGAGATCAGCCAGCCTTCGACGCCGTCCGGATAGTAGTAGGTGATGTTGTGGTGATCCGATGTCCAGGTGTAGCCGGGGTGCGGGTAACGCAAGCCTCCGGTGCCGACGGCCTTCACCGGGTGCGCCTGCGCGAACCAGTTGAGCGCATCGACACCATGACAGTCCTGCTCGACGATCGGACCTCCGGAGGTCTCGCGGAACATGCCCCACCCCCTGATTTTGTACTCCTCGGGCGAGTAGTTATTCGGGTTGCCGGGCGCTGCCTTGGGGGGAGTATCGCCCAGCACCCAGTAACTCATCATCATCTTCATGTCGCCGATTTTTCCGGTGCGCAGGATTCGCTCGGCCTTCCGATACTCCGGGCTATAGCGCTGCTGAAACCCGAACTGGATAGTCTTAGACGGGTCGGCTTTCGCTGCCGCGGCGAGGAGTCGCTTCACGCCGGCAACATCCGCGCCAGCCGGCTTCTCGCAGTAGATGTTCTTGCCGGCTTTCACCGCGAGTTCGAAGTGCGCGGGGTGCAGGAATACCGGAGTGGCGATCAGCACGGCATCGATGTCGGGCCGCGCGAGCAATTCGTTCATATCCCGGTATGCCTTTACGGCGCTTGCGCCCGGGATGTGGGTTTTCGCGTCGTCGATCTTGTCGGGGTAGATGTCGCAAATTGCGCCGAGCTTCGCATTCGCGTCTCTCGCCATGTGCGTGCCGACGTAGCTGCCGCGCCCGCCTGTCCCGATGATGCCGAAGACGACCTTCGAGTTCGCCTGATAGCTGAACGCCGTTTTGGGGCTGACAATCATCGCGGCCCCGGTGAGGATTCCCCTTCTGCTGATGTTTTCCATGTTAGAGCCCTGTCCTTATCCACTGGTTGGTTCTCGCGCTCTCGAGCACGGCGTCGCAAACCCGCTGGGTCTTCAACGCCTCGCGGAAATCGGGCTGCGCAGGTTTGCCGGCCTCGATTCCCATCACGAAATCCGCAAGCGCATTCAGAAACGTGTGCTCGTATCCGATGCACGTGCCCGGAACCCAATAGCGGTTCATGTAGGGATGCTCGGAGTTGGTCACGTGAATCTTGCGCCATCCGGTAAGGTGACCCTCGACTTTCTTGCCGGATTGCTGCTGCTTGTACTCGAAGAACTGTAGGTACTCCGGCTCTTCAAGGTCGAAGAACACGCTGCCGTCCGCGCCGTTCAGTTCGAACGTGTTGTAGTTCTTGCGGCCGCGCGCGTACCGGGTGGACTCGAAAGTCCCCATCGAGCCGTTCTCGAATTCCGCCAGGAACATGCACGCGTCGTCGATCCCGACGGGCTGGACCTTGCCGGTAACGGCGTGAATACGCTCCTTGACGAATGTTTCGGTCTTGGCGACCAGCCGCGTGATCGGCCCGTTAAGCCACATCGCGGTGTCGATGGAATGCGCCAGGAGATCGCCCGTAACTCCGCTGCCCGCGACATCGACGTCCAGCCGCCACAATCCGGCGCCGCCTTGCGGAACATCGGCGGCGATGGTCCAGTCCTGCAGGTACGTGGCGCGGTAATGAAACGGCCGGCCGATTCGTCCCTCGTCGATGACTTGCTTGGCCAGCGCGATGGATGGCACGCGGCGGTAGTTGAACCAGACCATGTTGGGAACGCCCGCGTCCTCGACGGCGCGCGCCATTTCTTCCGCCTCGCGAACGTTCATTGCCAGCGGCTTCTCGCAGCAGACCATCTTGCCGTTGCGAGCCGCCGCGAGGGCAATCTCGTGATGCGTATCGTTCGGCGTTCCGATGTCGATCAGGTCGATGTCCGGCGCATCTACCAGCTTGCGCCAGTCGGTTTCCACGCGCTCGTAGCCCCAGTTCGACGCGAACTGGCGGGCCTTGTCCGCGTTGCGTCCACATACCGCTTTCAGGATCGGCTTGTGCTGGACGGGGAAGAAATCGGTGAGGCGCTTATAGGCGTTCGAATGGGCCCGCCCCATGAATCCGTAGCCCATCATTCCGACGCGCAGATCTTTCATGGAGTCTATCCGAACCGCGCAGCCAGTTCGTCCGCGCGTTTCTTGCAGGATTCCGTCGCGCCCCACGCATCCGGCCAGAAGCACAGATCGATGGTCCACCAGTCGTGCGGCAGTCTCGCCGCCTTCACCAGCTCGGGCAGAATCGTCTCGAATTTCAGAAGCCCCAGGCCAAATGGAGGATGAGTGGAGGTCTCGTCGTCGCCGTTCGCGTCCTTGTGGCAGGAGTTGTCCGAGTCGATGAGGTGAATGTGATTGATCCTGCCGTCGAGCGAGCGGATGAATTCCACCTGGGATGGAAACACTTCCTTCTCGCCCTCTTGCCTCGACCCGGTCACGCCGACCATCTGTCCGTGACAGGTATCGTAGAGGATTCCGAAATTTTGCTTGTCCACCGCTTCGTGGATGCGGACGGTGTCACTCGGCTTATTGAATGCAAAGCCTGGTTCGAATTCCCAACTGACGTACTGGCCGTTGTCCGCCGCGATCTCGCAGCACGTTTTCCAGGTCCGGACGACTCGATTCATCGCGGAGTCATAAGCGATTTCACGATGAATCGTCGGCGGCTGCACGGTATCCACCCGAATGCCGCCGATGCCGAGATCGCGGGCGAACTCTGAGTTCTTGCGGAATTCGGAAATGTATTTCGATTGGTCGTCGGTGTTGATCAACTTCTCGCCCCAAAGATTGGCGGCCATGCCGCTGAGCCCCAGGCCGAGCTCTTCAAGGCGCGCGCGAAGTTCCTGGCGCTGCGGCTTGCCGGGCATCGCGCCCGGCCATGTATCGTCCGGCCCGTTCGGGTTGCCGGGATTGGGGTGCGGCGGGAATGCCCCGAGTTCCACGCCGTCGAAGCCGAGTTGCTTCAGGCGGTCGCAGACGGTGTCGAACGCGACGGGATGATCCGCCCAAGGCCCGATGGTGTAGGCCCACGATCCGATGGAGATTCGTTTGGACATGTTAGTGAACCAGTGGCGCGGCGTCCGGATTCCCCGGGCCGAAGTGCTTCAGGATGACGAGCGGCTCCTTGTCGCTGCGGTTCGCCACCCGGACGCCGGCCTGGGCGGCTGGCGCCGTCACGAACAATTCGTCTTTCGTCATCTCGCCGAAGCGAATCAAAGACGGCGTCTCGACTTCCATGCAGCCGATCATGCCGATGCCTTGGGTAACGATCAGGCCGTAAGCCGCGGCATCCTTGATGAATGCCGTACGGCCCGGGAAGATCGTCAGCTCCTTGGCGGAATACCAGTTCGTTCCGTACGTCACCCACACGCTGCGGTAACCGGCATCCGCCATCTCGGCTTCGTCCGCCGCGGGCTTCGGGAACGTCCTGCGGTGCTCGGCGAAACAGGGATCGACGTTCGCTTCCCAATCGAGCATCCCGAGGATGTAGTCGAGATCGTGATGATGCTCCGGCGGAACATCCTTCACCAGCAGATCCCACGGCACGGCGCGGCCTTCCACCATCGACTGGAACATCCCGAAGACGTCCGAGTTCACCTGCGGCTCGTAGGTCACCAGCGATCCCGGGGCGTGCAGGATTCCCGCATCTATCTGCCAGCCGGTGCCCGGTTGCAGCCGGTACGCTTTTGAAAGGTACAGGATGCCGTTATCGCCCTCATTCCAGCGCTTGAGACACGCGCGCACGTCGTCCGGCTTGGTCCCGGGTTCCAGGCCCATGAACGTGTACGGGAAGTTGTTGCCGGTGAAGTTGTACTGAGGAGGGAAGTAGTAAGCTTCGGGTTTCCCCTTCGCGCCGACCTTCTTCGCATGCTCGTCCATCTGGTGCATGTGGTGCGGAATCGGCCCGAGGTTGTCGAAGAACTTGCACAGGATGTTCCATCCGCCGTGCTCGCGCATGACGTCCGCGCCCAGGAACTGGTCGCCGAGATCCTTGATCGCCTCTTTGAGCTGGACGCGGCTGCCATTGATTGCGATGTAGCTCAGCCCCTCATCGGCGGCGGTCAGGGGACCGTTGGCGGCGTGGGTGGTGGAAGAAAACCAGCGCTCGTCGATACCGCCGCGATGCGCGCCGAACGCGTAGAGATCGCGCGGGTCGAGTTTCAATCTCCCGCCCGGCATCAAAAACGAGCGCGGAACCCAGCAGGGCGCGAGCCGCACAATACCTTCGCCGCTGGAGAGCGCTTCACGGATGATTTGGGTGTTCGACATGGGGCCTTCTGTGTCAATATATCTCATGCTCTTCTTCTTCTTCCTTTCATTCTTCATTTCGCGGACTCCGGAGCTCCGGTTCGAAAAGGCCATGATCGATCCGGGAGCGGCGGAGACCTGCGCCTTTGCGGACATCAACGGCGACGGCAAACTCGATATCGTTTCCGGCGAGTTCTGGTACCAAGCGCCGTCGTGGACTCCGCACCGGTTCCGGGAAGTGCAGTTCACGAACAACTACGTGGACGACTTCAGCGTTCTGCCGTTGGACGTCGACGGCGATGGGCGCGTGGACATTGTGTCGTGCTCCTGGTTCTCGAAAACGCTGAGATGGTACCGGAACCCGGGTAAGACCGGGGCGTTGTGGCAGGAGGAGAAGATTGAGACCCGCTGGCCAAACGAATTCGCCTTTCTCGTGGACCTGGATAACGACGGGAAAGCGCGCGCGGTGTTGCCGGAGTTCGGCGACTCGCAGGCTCCGCTGTCGTGGTACGAGTATGCGAAGGGCGCATGGGTACAGCATGTCATCTCGCCTCGCAGTTACGGGCACGGGATCGGCGCGGGGGATGTGAACGGCGATGGCCGCACGGATGTGATCACGCCCAAGGGCTGGTTCGAGGCGCCGTCGGATCCGCGCGCGGGGGCGTGGGTTTTCCATCCGGACTTCGATCTCGGGGACACGGGGTTTATCCATGTGCTCGACGTCAATGGCGACGGGCGAGCGGACCTGGTGACGTCGCTCGCTCACAATTACGGAATCTTCTGGATGGAGCATCGCGCCGATGGGACGTGGGAAAAGCACCTAATCGACGATTCGTGGTCGCAGGCGCACGCGCTCGTGCTCGCCGATCTCAATGGCGATGGCCGCCCCGATTTACTGACCGGAAAACGCTACATGGCTCACAACGGGCATGACCCGGGCGAACGGGAACCCCTAGGCGTCTACTGGTACGAAAACGTGAAGGGCGATGATGGGCAGCCGATGTTCATCCGGCACGTCATCGACTACGGCGGGCGGACGGGCGGTGGGATCCAGATTGCGGTCGCGGATCTGGCGGGCAGCGGCCGGCTGGATTTCGCTGTCGGCGGCAAGTCGGGGTTGTTTCTGTTTCAAAATCGTCGCTAGAAGGGCGTCGCCAAGAGTGGCGACACGGCACGCACGACTGCCTGCGCCACGTCCGAAAAGAAATGGAAATGTATCGATTCGCGGGACTGCTGCTCCTGTTTCTTTTGATCCCTGCGGGCGCGCAGAAGCGGCTGGAGCTGACTGTCGACACCATCATGCGCGGGCCCGGATTGGCGGGGTATGAACCCGGCGAGGCGCGATGGTCCGGCGACGGGCAGCGCATTTACTTCCGATGGAAACAGTACACCGACGCGCCGACAAAGCCGCTCGATACCTACGCGGTGAGCCGGGACGGGAGCGGGCTGAAGAAGCTCAACGAGGAGGAGACTCTTCAAGCGCCGCCGGCCTCGGCCGAATTCACGCGCGATCGGGAACTGTCGGTTTACTCGCGCGACGGCGATCTTTGGTTGTACAACTACGCGAAGGATCGCGCGGAACGGCTGACGCGCACCGGCGAAGCGGAGACGCAGCCCCGGTTCACGCGCGATGGAAAGCGCGTCGTGTTTCTGCGCGCGAACAATCTGTATGTCATGCCGCTCGACCGCCCCGAGCTGGTTCAGTTGACCGACATCCGCCCGGTGGGGTCGCCCCCGCCGGAGCCCAAGAAGGGAACAGACAGCCAGGAATTTATCAAGAAGGAAGAACGCGGACTGCTGGAAACGGTGCGCGAAAAAGCGGAGCGTCGGGAAGAGGAAGAGGCGCGCAAAAAGCGCGAGAATCCCAGGAAGCCGTACATCCTGGCGGCCCGGCAGACTGTCGCCTGGATGCAGCTTACGCCCGACGAGAAGTACGTGGTCGCAGGCTTCACCGAAACGGCGGAGCGCGCCAAACAAGCGATCGTGCCGAACTACGTCACGGAGTCGGCGTATCCCGAGGATATTCAGAGCCGGACCGCGGCGGGCGACACGCGCGGGAAATCGCAGGTCGCGGCGATCTCGGTAGAGACGGGCGAGCTGAAGTGGCTGGAGCACAAGCCGGAGTGCAACTTCGGCCAGCCGGTCTGGAGCGAGGACGGGACGAAAGCCGTTCTGCCGGCCCGCGCGCTGGACAATAAGGATCGCTGGATTCTGGCGCTCGATGTGGCGGCGGCCGCGACTCGCGAGGTCGTGCACGATCACGATGACGCGTGGGTGGGCGGCGCGGCTTCGCCGGCGTTGGGCTGGCTCAAAGACGATCGCAGCGTTTACTTCGTTAGCGAGCGCTCGGGATTCGCGCAGCTTTACGCCGCTCCTTACGAGGGTGGAGAGGCCCGCGCGCTTACGGCGGGTCCGTGGGAGGTGCAGTCCGCCCAACTCAGTCATGACAAGTCGACGCTCTACTTGAGGACCAATGAAGGCGGTCCGGAAGAACAGCATCTATGGGCGATGCCGTCCGAAGACGGAGCGCGCGTGAGGATCACTTCCCTTCCCGGCGATCACCGTGCGGTGCTGTCGCGGGACGAGCGATGGATCGCGGATATTCACTCGTACACGAACCAGCCATACGAGCTGTATGCGATGGAGAACCGGCCCGAAGCCGAGGAACGGAAGCTAACTTCGTCGCCGGCTCCCGAGTTCTCGACCTACCCGTGGCTGGACACGCCGATTGTTCACTTCCGCGCGCGGGACGGCGTGGAGATTCCCGCGCACCTATACAAGCCCGCCAAGTTCCGCAACGGCAGCCCGGCGGTGATCTTCGTCCACGGCGCGGGTTACCTGCAGAATGTGCACCGGTTCTGGTCAAATTACTATCGCGAGTACATGTTTCATCACCTGCTGATGGAGCGCGGCTACATTGTCATCGACATCGACTATCGCGGCTCCGCCGGATACGGGCGCGACTGGCGCACCGCGATCTACGAGCACATGGGCGGGAAGGATCTCGACGATCACGTGGACGCGGCCAGATGGCTCGTTTCGCAACACGGCGTCGATCCCAAGCGCATTGGCATCTATGGAGGCAGCTACGGCGGCTTCATCACTCTGATGGCGTTGTTCACGCAGCCCGATGTGTTCGCGGCAGGGGCGGCGCTGCGCCCCGTCACCGACTGGTCTCATTACAACGATTCCTACACGACGAACATTTTGAACGCGCCGCAGAAAGACCCCGAAGCTTACAAGCGTTCGTCGCCGATCTACTTCGCCTCGGGATTGAAAGGCGCGCTGCTGATCTGCCACGGGATGGTGGACACCAACGTGTTCTTCCAGGACTCGGTGCGGCTCGCTCAGAAATTGATCGAGCTACGAAAGGACAATTGGGAACTGGCGCCGTATCCGGTCGAGGATCACGGGTTTATTCAGCCCAGCAGTTGGGCGGACGAATACAAACGTATCCTCAAGCTGTTCGACACCAACCTGAAGAGATAGGCGCGTGTGAAGTGGCAGGACTGCGCGGCCCCGAGCAGCTTCAGCTTACTTAGCTCCCAGTAAAATGACACGACTGGATCTCTAAATCTAAAGGGAGCCGGTTCCTGTCGGGCTTGTCTCAGCACGTCGAAGGCTTTCCCGACGTGCATAAACCACTCCTGCGGGTATTCACTGAGAAAGTTCGACTGGAGAAAATCGAGCATCGTCCGGGCGAGCCGGGCACGGTCTTGTTCGCCGACCTGATCCATAAGCGTCGAGTAGAGCGCGCATTTTTCGTGCACGAAGATGCGGAGCGGCTCATTACCGGCACTCCAATTATCGAGTTTCGCGGAAAAGTCGGCTACGCGGCCGGGCCACTCAGGCGCGGAGTGCTCGGCGAATCTCAGTTGCCGTACGGCTGTCATCATTTGCCCGGCGCCCTCCGATTGCCAAACATCGAGTTTCACGGAAGCGGGCGTACTCGTCGAGTTCGAAGGTTTCGATTCATAGTCGGCCTGCTTTATTGCCGGCACGCTCGCTTCGTGCGGGAAGGCCAAGTCCAATCGAAACCGGTTGAAGTCCGCGGCCACCGAGTCGATTCCGCCAGCCGTACTATCCGGGCAGCGCTCGCCGTTGATTTGCCTGAGGTAGTATTCACGGATCGCCTTGACCAGTTCCGTGTTCGGAACGCCTCGCGTCCCGCACCGGCGGAGCAGGTCCTCCAACGCCCGGGATGTCTCATAAAGAGTGGCGAAAAATGCGCCCGGGTCGCGCGGGCAAATCTTCAGGCCCTGACTGAACGAAACGGTCGTAAGATACGCCAACTCCTCGTTGGTCACGGCCGCGGACAGCATCTTCGCGATTGGCCCGACCTGTATGGGGGAAATGATGATTCGCGAGGGTCCGTCCAGCAGGACTTGGCGATCCCGCGCGGTCGGGACGCCTTTGCTCACGTCCGAGACGATCTCATATGCCGCGCTCACATCGGGGGTGGGAGAATCACACTCTCCGGTATGAAGTTCCGGGACACGGACCGCTCTCGCAAGTTCTGCGGCCCCGCGCCGGTCAATCGTCAGTAGCGCGGCGATGGCGCGGCGCTGCAAGCTCAAGCGATCGAGGTTGGCCCGGCCGGCGCGCTCATGCAGGCCAGACAAGCTGTCCAGGGCGGCGCGGGGTGCTAAGCGAGTCTTATACGGATCCTGGGCGTTCCAGGCCAGACCGAAAGCCTCGCGAATGACCGATGCCCGGCGCCGCGGATTGTTCGGGTAAGCGAGCGGAGCGACCCTGAGCAATCCATCGGCCGCGAACTCGGGGGGCAAGCTGCGCGCGAGGTCGAGGAGGCGCTCATAGTTCGGGTTTGCCGCGGTTGCGGGCCGCACTGGGTTCTGAAGCTCCTCGCCGTGGAATAACGTGGCAGACAGAACGCCTAGGGAACCGATCAATAGCGAGGCCGCACGCAGGAGAACGCTCAATGTACACCGGCTTCGACTGGCAATCGAACGTCAAGCTCCCGTTCGACCTGCGGTTTGATGTCCTTGTCCATAGGCGCCGACCCAGGCACGTCGCACGCGGCCCTCCGGCGAGATTACAATCGTCTCAGGCGTGGCCCCAAGCCGATATTGCGATATTGACGCTGCGTCCACCCCATAATAGACCGGTGTGTCGAGGGCGTTATCACGGATCATATCAGACATATACTTTTTTGGTGGCGGTACGTAACGACCCCCTCGACCCTTGTACCGGGCTTGAATGGGATGACGGAAATGCGCACAAGCACTGGGAACGGCATCGAGTCACCCGAAAGAAGGCGAAGATGTGTTCTTCAATGAACCCTTGGTCGTTCGGAGCGATGTCCGTCACTCAAAGCGGGAGAAGAGGTATTACGCTCTCGGGCAGACCAGCGGACTGCGATGCCTGTTCGTTGCCTTCGCCATCCGCCGTTCACTATTGCGTGTAATCTCCGTTCGAGACATGAACCGAAAGGGAAGCCTATGCTAAGCACCAAAAAAAGGCCGGTGCCTGAGTTTCGATCCGAAGACGAGGAACGCGAGTTCTCGGCCCAACACGATTCGACGGAGTTCCTCGATTGGCGGTCCGCCCGGCAACGCAAGTTTCCGAACCTGAAGCCCACGCTGCGAACCATTTCTTTGCGGCTTCCGGTTTCCATGATCGAGGACCTTAGAGTCTTGGCGCATAAAAGGGATGTGCCATATCAGTCCCTGCTGAAAGTGTTCCTGGCCGAAAGACTGGAGAAGGGGCGACGGCGCGCATACGCTTTTCGGTGAAGCCCACGTTTCGCAAAAAGCTGCTCGCGTGGTACGCCGCCAACGGCCGCGACCTGCCTTGGCGCAGGACGTCCGACCCCTATGCCATCTGGGTCTCCGAGGTCATGCTTCAGCAGACGCGCGTCGCGGCGGTGATCCCCTATTACGAGCGCTTCCTGGCGAAGTTCCCGACCGTCGAAGCGCTCGCCAGCGCGACCGAACAGGAACTGCTCGCCGCCTGGGCGGGCCTGGGCTACTACTCCCGAGCGCGGAATCTGCACGCGGCCGCGAAGCAAATCGCGGGAGCGTTTCCACGCACCTACGACGAGATCCGCGCGCTGCCCGGCGTCGGAGACTACACGGCGGCCGCCGTAGCCTCCATCGCCTTCGGCCTCCCCCATGCAGCGGTGGATGGAAACGTGGCCAGGGTGCTGGCGCGGGTGACGGCCGAGGCCGCCGCAAAGAAGCGCTTGCAAGCGCTGGCCGGCGAACTGATGGATCGCCGCCGGCCCGGCGAATTCAACCAGGCGCTGATGGAACTGGGCGCGACGATCTGCGTTCCGCGCAGCCCGCAGTGCCTGCTGTGCCCGGTCGCGGAACTCTGCGAAGCCCGTGCCTTGGGCCGCCAGAACGAATTTCCAGCGGTGGCGGCGCGTGGGACGCGAATGCGCGTCGACCGGACCGTCTTCGTCGTCGAGAAGAACGGGCGCCTGCTGCTCTGGCAGCGCGCCGCGGACGACCGCCGGCTGGCCGGATTTTGGGAATTGCCCGAGCGCCTCGACGGGCTCGCGGGGCAGCCGGTCGGCCGCTTCCGCCACTCCATCGTCAACCACGATTACACCTTCGAGGTGCGGACCGCGACCCTGGGCCGCGCGCCCCGGGGACATCGCTGGTGGCCCGAGCAACGTCTCTCCGAAATCCCGCTGAGCACCACCGCGAAGAAAGCGATCGCCTGCTGGAGAACTGCTACAGTAAGCTAGCCTTATGCGCCCGAAAATCCTGATCGCCGTCCTGGGGTGCGGCTTGATGCCCGCCTTCGGCCAGACCGTGCAGGAGCAGGTGGACGCGCTCAAGGCGGAGGTCGAAAACCTCAAGAAACAACAGGGCGCAGTCATCCAGCAGCTGGTGGAATTGCAGAAAAGACAGGCACCCGCAAATCCGGTGGTCGACCTGAAGGGCGCCGCCGGGACCGGCTCGAAAACGGCGAAGATCGCGATCGTAGAGTTCACTGATTTCTGGTGCGGCTTCTGCGCCCGATTCGCCCAAAATACCCTGCCGGACCTGATGAAGGAATATGTGGTGACGGGCAAAATCCGCTACTACGTGAAGGATTTCGCGGCCCAGCGCGGCCCCAAAATCTCCGAGGCGGCCCATTGCGCCGCCGAGCAGGACAAATACTGGCCGCTCCACGACAAGCTGTTCGCCCATTACGGCAAGTACGCCGATACCGAAGTGGCCGGCTACGCGCAGGAGTCCGGCGCCGACCCCACGCTATTTCAAAAATGCGTCGAGAGCGACCGGTATGCCAAGGTGGTGAGCGAGTCGATGGAACAGGGCGTAGCCGCGGGCATCGACGGCACGCCGACGTTCCTGATCGGAGTCGTCGACCCGGCCGATCCGGGCAAGCTGAAGTCCGTGAAAACGGTGGTCGGCGCTCAGAGCCTGGAACAGTTCCGGGCGGTGATCAATTCGGTGATCGACAGCTCCAAATAGGCCTTTTGGGGTACAGATTTCCCGCGGCGCTCGTAGTAAGCTCAAGTCGTGCCAACAGCCCTCCGATGGCTAGTGGCTGCCTCGCTCGGATCCCTGCTATGGGCCGGAACAGAGGCTCAACGAGGGGCGCCATCCTACTCGGCTACCAGCATAGTGAATTCCGCCGCCAGCGCCGTCGGCCTCCTGGCTCCCAACACCATCGCCAGCATTTACGGCCAAAACCTCTCCTGGACCACCCGTGCCCTGGCCAGCAGCGATATCAGCGTCGGATTGCTCCCGACCACGCTCCCGGGGACCGGCGCGCGGGTGATCGTCGGCAATATCCCGGCCCACCTGTTCTACGTCTCGCCCACGCTGATCAACTTCCTGGTGCCGAGCATCCTGCGACCGGGCCCGGTGAAGCTGTACGTCGAGGTAAATAATCACGCCGGACCGGAGGTGCAGTTAACCCTGGACGACTCCGGACCCGGTTTATTCCTGCAACTGCCGGCCCTGATCCCTGCCGCCGTGAAGATCGACGCCTCGCTGATCACCCCGGATCACCCGATACGCCACGGCGAACTGGCCGTGCTGTTTGCGACGGGACTCGGGACGACCGCGCCCCCGGCGGATTACGGCCGGGCGGCTACAGCGGTTGCCTGGATCACCGCTCTGGACGACGCCGATATTCTGCTGGACGGCGCGCGCGTCGAGCGGGCCAACATCAAGTACATAGGTCTCGCGCCGGAGTTCGCCGGGCTCTACCAGATCAACCTGGTAATCCCCGATTGGGCGGCCCCAAACGCGGAGATCCGGATTCGCGTGCGGCAAAAGACAAGCCCGGAGGGGATTCACCTGCCCGTCTCGCCCTGAGTTTCCGATCCCGGCAGCGGCCGTGTAGTACTGGGCTACCAATATGCGTGCCGCGACCCGATCGCTGGTGGTTCTTTCCTCGCTGACAGCCTGCTGGACGGCCCCGTCTGTCCGCCCGATCCCAAATCTGTCGTCTCCGCGACCGGTGGGAACAGTCATCGGACTGGCGGCGATTGCCCAAGGACGAGGGAGATCGCGAGAAACTCGGATCCAAGCTCCGATTCCGCTACAGCGTAAGCGTGGATGGGTCCCCCTTTCACGTGGTCCGGGATTTCAGCCCGGAAGCGGGCTTCGCCTGGAGTCCGGCGCTCTACGAGCACGAGGCGCGCGTCAAGGTCACGTTCAAGAATACGGCCACAAAGATGACAGCCGAGGTGGAACTGCCGTTCCGGATCGTGCCCCGAGTGACGGGACAGGAACCCGTGGCTACGCGCACGGCAAATCCTATGGTGGCGCTCTTCAGTGCGCCGCCCTGCCCGGAAGGCAGCCGCTTCCGCGTTACGTTCCGCCGCGAGGGCACGGGCGATGCCTTCCACACAGGCGCCGAGCCGTGCACGGGCTCCCGAACCAGCAACATATACGTCGCGGGCATGCTGGCCGATTCCACCTACGAGATGAACGGCGAAGTGCTGACGGGAGACTCCTCCCTCCCAGGGTCTCCGGTCCCGTTCCACACCGGCGTGGCCGATGCCGCATCCGCGGCCTTTAACGCCAAGATACCTCGCGAAAGCAGCACCTCAACGGCTGAGCCGTTCCTGATCTATAGCATGGAAGGGCCGGTCCAGCGCCCCATGGCTACCGACCTCAACGGCAACCTCGTTTGGTATCTGCCGCTGATATACTCCGCCCAGCCGGTAAGACTGCCGTGGCGCAGGCACTCGTGCGCCGCACTCGTGCGTGCCGCCACGTGAAACCTGGGTTCCCCGGGCCGCGTTTAGAGGTTATGGGCTAGAATTGGCCCAGAGAGGTCTCCCCATGCGCATTACCCTTCTGCTCGCATTCCTGTCGGTCCTGGCCCGGGGGGGACAGTTTGAGGTCGTGCCCGGCACCCGCGTCCCGCTGAGCATGATCAACAGCGTTTCGACCAAGCACGCCGCCGAGGGCGACCGCATCTATCTCGAAACCGTGTTCCCGATCCTGGTCCGGGGCAAGATGGTGATTCCACCGGGCTCCTATGTGGCCGGAACGGTAACCGAGTCCAAGCGGCCCGGCCGCGTGCGTGGCCGCGGGGAACTCTACGTCCGTTTCGACTCCCTCACGCTTCCCAATGGCGTCACGCGGGATTTCCGGGCGCGCATGGGATCGCTCGACGGCCGCGCCGCCGAGGAACTCGATAAGAACGAGGGCAAGATCAAGGGCGAGGGCAACAAGTCCGGCGACATTCAGACGATCGGGCAGACGGCCGGGGCCGGGGCCGGCATCGGCACCATAGCCGGCAGCGCCGCCGGACATCTAGGGATGGGCGCGGGAATCGGCGCAGCCGCGGGCGCGGCCGCCGGGTTGATGGCCGTATTGCTGACGCGCGGGCCCGATGCCGTGCTGGCCAAAGGCACCACCCTCGAAATGGTGCTCGACCGGCCGATCGTATTCGAGGACACCGAGCTGGATTTTTCTGGCACGCCCTCTTTCCGCAAGTCGTCGGACGGCGGCGGTCCGTTGCCGAGCCACAAACAGCAATCGCAATTCCCCGGCCGCCGCTGGCCCTTGTAGACCGCGCCCGATGTCGTCATCGCCACCGCCTGCGAACTGCTCTACCGCAACCGCAAGGTTCTGCCGATCGGCAAGGATTAGTGGGGGAACTTCGGCGGCCTGGCGAAGGAATCCTTCGGCGGCGCCCACATGATCGGGACGCCGCACTAGCGCAGCCTCGGCATCCGCGACTCGCCCGGTTAGCTTAGATCAAATGCCACCATTTCGTGCAGACCGATCAAGGGCACTTGAACCTCTACCGCGCCCGCTGTTTCCCAAAAGTCCGGCTGCGTGACCTCGAGGAGGCCCACGCCGTGTACGCTCAGCATCGGCTCTTCGTTGGTGGCCCAGAGCACTGCGTTGCGCAGCAGCTTCCCGTGATCCGGGCTGAGGACTTCCCAGTAGGTTCGATCGATGTCCCAGGGGCAGAAAACGACGCGGCTTTTGCCGATTTGCCTGGCAGTTACTCCCGGGATGTCCGGTTTGGGCACGCGTGGGAATCCCTCGTTGTACGACGAATGGGGTGGCCGGGCCTGTTCGGATTGTCGGCCACCGGCCCGGCGAAAGGCTCGCAATAGCGCATGCCGGAGCCGCTGCACTCGGATGCGAGACATCCACTGTCGCGCGACGCCGGGCTGCGGCTGGAATTAGAATTCCAGTCTAGCCTGAAACGCAATCATACGCGGAGAACTATCACCCCCGAGCCCAACGCCCAGCAGTCCCGTGAGCGGTGCCGTCGTATACGTCAGCGCTCCGAATCCGGTCTGCGTCGCAGGCTTCCCTGGAATGCCGGCATACCCCAGGACGGGAAGGCCGAAGTTCGGATGATTGAACACATTAAAAAACTGCCCGTCGATGCGAAGCTTGAAGCGCTCATTCAAGGTGAACCACTTGGTGATGTAGAAATCGCTCGACGTGAAGCAGGTGACTCTCCCCAAGGATAATAGCGGACGGTTTCGTTCATTTGATGGAGGCGATGGCAACCGGCTTGCGCTAAAACTGAAGCGCCCGATGATTACATTTGTCACAGTGGAACCCTCGAGCTTTTACGATTCCGTGCTTTGAATCAATTCTAGGAACGCCTTCGCGGCGTGGCTTAGCGCCCGCTTCGCAGGGTAAACCAGCCGGATCTTGCGCTCCATGTACAACTCGGGTACCCGCACTTCGAACAGCCGTTCCTGCTGGATCTCTTCTTCGACGCACATCTTCGGAAGGAACGCGACGCCTTCGTTCTTTTGCACCATCTTGCGGATGGTCTCCACCGTCGGCATCTCGACATCCATGTTCAGCGGAATCTTGTGGTGCTGGAATGCCTTGATCACCACCGCGCGGTAAGGCGACATCACGTTGTGCGCGATGAACGTCTCCATGCCCAGTTCGGTGATCGACACCTCGGGGCGCGCGGCGAACCGGTGCTGCGGAGAAACAACGAAAGCCAGGTGGTCGGTGTAGATCGTGGACGCGATCAGGTGCTCGTCCTCGGGATCGTAGCTGATGACGCCCAACTCGAGGTCGCCGTCGATCAACTGCGTGGGGATTTTGCTCGAGTAGCTCCGGCGAACCTGGACCTTCACCTTCGGGTACAGGCGCCGGTATTTCTCGATGTGCTTCAAAAGGTAGAGCGTCGTCGATTCGTTCGCGCCGATGATCAGCCGGCCGGCGGAGTTGTCCCGCAATTCAGCGAGCACATTCTCCAGATCGTCCTGTAGGTTCAGAAAGCGGCGCGCGTAATCCAGCACGATGCGGCCGGCGTCGGTCAGCAGCAATTCCTTGCCGGAGCGGTCGATCAGTTTCTCTTGCAGCTCGGCTTCAAGGCGCTGGATGGCCAGCGAAATCGCGGGTTGGGTTCGTAGCAGCTTTTCGCCGGCCCGCGAGAAGCTCTTTTCCGTAGCAACGGTCAGAAAGACCTTGAGAGGGTAGAGTTCCATAAGCGCTCGTTATGACATCACTTATGATTATACACCTGTCAATAATTATAAATTTGCGTAATTGGGCCCCGGCCCGGATAATGGCAGCAAAGGGAGGAAAGCCTACCGGCTTTTCCAACATGAATAATCGAGTTTACATTTTCGATACAACCCTACGCGACGGCGAGCAATCCCCAGGCTGTAGCATGACCGTGCACGAGAAGCTGGGAATGGCGAACAGGCTGGTGGAACTCGGCGTCGATATCCTCGAAGCCGGATTCCCGATCGCCTCCGAGGGCGATTTCGAAGCCGTGGACGCCGTCTCGCGGGAGTTCCCGTGGATGCAGGTGGCGGCTCTCGGGCGAGCCTGCAACCTCGACATCGAGCGGGCGGCGGCGGCGCTGAAGCATGCCAAGCGGCCCCGGATTCACACGTTTATCGCTACCAGCGATATCCATTTAAAATACAAGCTGAAGAAATCGCGCCAGCAAGTGCTCGAGGAGGCCTGCTCCGCCGTCGAGCTGGCGCGCGGATATACGGACGACGTCGAGTTCTCCGCCGAGGACGCGACCAGAACGGACATCGGCTACCTCGAGGAGATCTCGAAGGCCGTGGTTGCGGCCGGCGCGCGCACCGTGAACCTGCCCGACACCACGGGCTATTCGGTCCCGAGCGAACACGCGGAGATGATCGGACACATGGTTCGCGTTCTGGGGGACACCGCGATCGTGAGCGTGCATTGCCACGACGACCTCGGGCTGGCGGTGGCGAATTCCATTGCGGCGGTGCAGGCCGGCGCGCGCCAAGTGGAGTGCACCATCAACGGAATCGGCGAGCGCGCGGGCAACGCCGCGCTCGAAGAGCTGGTGATGGCGTTCCAGGTCCGGCAGGACCGCTTGCCGTTCCAGACGGGGATCGTGACCGAGCATCTGTATGCGGCAAGCCAGCACCTGGCATCCATCATCACGTTCGGGCCGCAGCCGAACAAAGCCATTGTGGGCGAGAACGCGTTTGCCCACGAAGCCGGCATCCATCAGGACGGCTATCTGAAGGAGCGGAGCACGTACGAGATCATCGACCCGCGCTCGGTCGGCGTTCCCGAAAGCCGGCTGGTCCTCGGCAAGCACAGCGGGCGTCACGCTCTCCACCAGCGCTGCCAGGATCTCGGATTCGAACTGGATCGCGAAGAACTGCAGGACGTCTATCAGCGATTTACCACGCTCGCGGACCGGAAGAAAGGCGTGCGCAACGATGAGATCCTGTCCATCGTGAATCACGTGGTGGGCGAACGGCGTCACGCGCGCGTGGTGGCGAGCGACTAATTGGTCAATAAGCAGCATGGCAGGATTCACGTGGCGCACGCACTCGTGCGTGCCGCGTCGCCACTCTTGGCGACGCATGTTCTCCGGGCAAAGATGTGTCGAGAAGAGTCTCGACACGGCACGCAGGAGTGCGTGCGCCGCGGAAGTAGCTGATAGCTGATAGCTTCGGTTGGCGAATGCAATTAAATATTTTGACTTTGCCCGGCGACGGAATCGGCGCCGAGGTGACACGAGAGGCCGTTCGAGTCCTCGAAGCGGTGGCGCGGAAGTTCCACCACGAACTGAATTTGTCCGAAGGGCTGCTGGGCGGTGTCGCGATTCACAAGACCGGCAAGCCATTGCCGGACGAAACCGCGCGGCTCGCGCTGGAAGCCGACGCCACGCTGATGGGCGCGGTGGGTCTGCCGGAATTCGACAATGCGCCACCGGAGCAGCGCCCGGAGCGCGGCCTGCTCGGGATCCGGAAAGTGCTCGGGGTTTACGCCAACTTGCGGCCGGTGCGCTCGTACAAAGCGCTGATCGAATCTTCGCCGTTGAAGAACCACTTGGTGGACGGCGTCGACATGATCATCGTCCGCGAACTGACCGGCGGCATTTACTACGGAACACCGCGTGGGATCTCGGGCGAGGGGCCGTCGGAACGAGCGGTTAACAGCATGGTGTACACGCGGCACGAGATCGAGCGCGTCAGTCGCATGGCATTCCAACTGGCCCGGAACCGGCGCAGGAAAGTGACCAGCGTCGACAAATCGAACGTGCTGGAGAACTCGCAATTGTGGCGCAGGGTGGTGGTCGAGGTGGCGCGCGAATACCCGGATGTCGAGCTCGATCACCTGCTGGTGGACAATTGCGCGATGCAATTGATCCTGAACCCGCGCAGGTTCGACGTTCTGCTGACCGAGAACATGTTTGGCGATATCCTGAGTGATGAGGGGGCCGTTCTCGCCGGTTCCATCGGGATGTTGCCCTCGGCTTCGATCGGCGACAAATCTCCGACGGGAGCGTGGATCGGCTTGTATGAGCCGGTACACGGTTCCGCACCGGATATCGCCGGACAGAACAAGGCGAACCCGTTCGGCGCGATCGGTTCCGCGGCCGCGATGCTCGAATACAGTTTCGGCCTGATGAAGGAAGCCCGCGCCGTGAATGACGCAGTGGAGAAGGTGCTCGATAGCGGAAACGTAACGGCCGACCTGCGGCCGGCTGGCGCTCCCGCGACGACCGAAGAGGTCGGGCGCGCCGTTTGCAGTTACATTTGAGAGTTATCCGATGTCCAAACCACGCACTATCATCGAAAAAGTCTGGGACGCGCACCTCGTTTCCGAGAGAGCCGGCGCGCCCGCCCTACTGTTCATCGACCTGCACCTCGTCCATGAGGTGACCTCGCCGCAAGCCTTCGCCGGCCTGCGCGAGCGCGGACTGCGCCTCCGCCGCCCCGATCTCACTTTCGCGACCGTCGACCATTCCACACCGACCACGCCGCGCACGCTGCCCATCGTCGATCAGATCGCCGCGACTCAGGTCGCTCAGTTAGAGGCCAACGCCCGGGACTTCGGAATCCCGTATTTCGGTTTCCAGAACCACAACCAGGGAATCGTTCACGTGATCGGTCCCGAGCAGGGACTCACGCAGCCCGGAATGACGGTGGTTTGCGGCGATTCGCACACCGCGACGCATGGGGCGTTTGGCGCGCTCGCGTTCGGCATCGGGACCAGCGAAGTGGAAATGGTGCTCGCCACGCAGTGCCTTCCGCAGCGCCCGTCGAAAACGTTCGAGGTGCGCGTGGACGGCCGGTTGAGGCCGGGTGTCGCGGCGAAGGACATCATCCTCGCGATGATCGCGAAGATCGGCATCGCTGGCGGGACGGGGTGCGTGTTCGAGTACCGCGGTAGCGCGATCGGCGCGCTCTCGATGGACGAGCGCATGACGGTGTGCAACATGTCGATCGAAGCGGGCGCGCGCGCCGGCATGATCGCACCGGATCAAACGACCTACGACTACATCGCCGGCCGGAACTTTGCGCCGAAGGGCGCGGTCTGGGACGCGGCTGTCGCGCGCTGGAGCCAACTACCCACCGACGACGGCGCAGTGTACGACAAGTCCGTCACGATCGACGCCTCGTCGCTCGAACCGATGATTACGTTCGGCACCAACCCGGGAATGGGTATCCCGATCACCGGCGCCGTTCCCGACCCGTCCACGATGCCGGCCGGAGTCGAGCGGGAGTCGCTCGCAAAGGCTCTCCGGTATATGGACCTGGAGGCGGGGAAGCCACTCGCGGGCCACCGGATCGACGTAGTGTTCATTGGGAGCTGCACGAATTCCCGCATCAGCGACTTGCGCGCCGCCGCATCGGTGCTCAAAGGGCGGAAGGTCAGCCCGAAAGTTCGGGTGATGGTGGTGCCGGGCTCGCAGAACATTAAGCGGCAGGCGGAGGCGGAGGGCCTCGACCAGATTTTCAAAGACGCCGGCGCGGAGTGGCGCGAAGCCGGCTGCTCAATGTGCATCGCGATGAACGGCGATCAGCTCGAGCCGGGGCAGTACAGCGTGTCCACTTCGAACCGCAACTTCGAAGGGCGGCAAGGGAAAGGCGGCCGGACTTTCCTGGCAAGCCCGCTTACGGCAGCCGCGAGTGCAGTCACCGGCGTCGTCACGGATGTTCGGGCTTTGCCGGGGAAGGTATAAGCAATGGAGAAGTTCACGGCGTTTGAATCGACAGCGGTCCTGTTGCCGATAGACAACATCGACACGGACCAAATCATCCCGGCGCGCTTTCTGAAAACGATCACCAAGGATGGGCTTGGCGACCAGCTCTTCTACGACTGGCGCTACGATGCGAGCGGGGCCCCGAAGGCCGATTTCGTCTTGAATAAAGCGGAATCGAAGCAGGCCCAGATTCTGGTGGCGGGCGACAACTTCGGGTGCGGAAGCTCCCGCGAGCACGCGCCGTGGGCGCTGACCCAATACGGATTCCGCGCGGTCGTGGGCACGTCGTTCGCGGATATATTCAAGGGCAATTCACTGAAGAACGGCCTGCTGCCGATCGTAGTCCCGGCGGATGTGCACGCGTGGCTGTTCGAGAATCCCGGTGCGGTTTTGCGTGTCGATCTAGCGGCGCAAACGCTGGTCCTTCCCGACGGTCGCAAGGTTGAGTTCCCAGTCGACGCGTTCGCGAAGCACTGCATGCTGGAAGGAGTGGACGAACTCGGCTACGTCCTCCAGCAGGCGGATGCGATCTCGGCGTATGAAGCGAGCCACGCGGCGCCGATCAACACGCTGCAGGGGTAGTGGCCAACCTGTCCACCGACTCCCTTACGGTCGCGGCTCGGAAGCGCTTTCTGAGCCGCGCGCGTAAGCAAGCGGCATTACAGGAACTCTTTACCCTCCGCGGGGTCGCAATCAACCGCTCCGTGCAGGTTTTTCGGAGTGCTGCCCTTCAGCAGGTCACGCAGGTCAAACGTTTTCTGCCGGACCGGTTCGATGACGATCCGGCCATGTTCTTCCACCGTTTCTTCGCCGTCGCCTTCAGGACCCTCTCCCCTGTAAACTCTAACGAAGGCGCGCTAAGAAATCGCGCGCGACCTCGCCGATCGGCCTGTGCTTGCCGGCCACTTCGTAGTTGAGCTTTCTCATCGTGTCGTCGGTGAACCGGCCCGAGAGTTCGGCGACCGCGCTTCGCGCCGGCGCG
Organism: Acidobacteriota bacterium; assembly: GCA_025353165.1. Lineage (GTDB taxonomy): Bacteria > Acidobacteriota > Terriglobia > Bryobacterales > Bryobacteraceae > TMP-7. Next base: position 41,797 of record JANXRE010000048.1, read on the forward strand.
CCGAGCCCTGCGCGGATTAAGAACGCCGCCTGGTACGGCGGGAAAAAGTGCTTGTCGTCTTCCAGCACGGCGAAGTCCTTCGCGGCGATCAGCCCGTCGGTGGAATTCGCCGCGGCCATGTCGATCTTGCCGCTTTCCAGCGCCCGGTACAGAAGACCAAGATCCATCGTCACCGGTGTGCCGTTGAGCGGTAGCTCGTAAGTCTTCTGAAAGCCCGGCAAACCATCCGGCCGGGTTGCAAATTCATACCCGGCGCCGAGAGTCCATCGGCGCCGCCGGGCCGCGGTCAAGGTGCGAATCCCGTCCCGTCGGGCATCTTCGCCGCGAACCACCATCGCGAACGTGTTGTTAAACCCGAGCGGGTCCAGCCACTCGATGCGCCACCGTCGATAGCCCTCGCGCACGCGGCGCAGCACATCATCCGCCGAGGACGACGGTGCCTGTTTCAATACTGTGGTGAGCGCGGTGCCGGTGTACTCGGGATAGAGATCGATGTCGCCCTGGACCAGCGCGTTGTGGGCCAGCAGCGTTCCGCCGAGGTTCAGTTTTCGCTCGACGGTGCGGCCAAGCCGTTTCTCGAGATGCTGCGCGACGATCTCTCCGAGGATCAACTGCTCGGTGAAATTCTTCGAGCCCACCACGATGCGGCGCTCGGACCGGCCGCAGCCGGCCAGCGCCGCGATTAAGAGCGCGACAATCGCCGCTCGAGCCATCCGAGTCCTCCATCCGCTGCCAGCGCCATGGCGGCGGCGGGAACCGCGCCGGCCAGAATCTCGCGTGTGTCCACCGTTGCCAGGCCGCGGAATATCAGCACGCCCAAGCCGCCGCCTCCGATGGCAGCCGCGATGGTCGCGGTGCCCACCGTCGTAACCGTCGCGATTCGAATCCCCGCCATAATCGTTCGGGCCGCGAGCGGCAGTTCTACAATCCGAAGCAGTTGCCGGTCCGTCATGCCCATCGCAATCGCGGAATCCCGAATCGCGGGATCGACGCCGGCGATCCCGGTCACCGTGTTGCGCAAAATGGGAAGCAATGCGTAAAGAATGAGCGCCACCAGCGCCGGCGTCTTTCCGATGCCGCCGACGATCGGCACCGCCAGCAGAAATCCCAACAGCGCCAGGCTCGGAATTGTTTGCGCGACGCTTGCGAATCCCAAGGCCCATTTCTCGATTCGCGGGCGGCGTGTAATCGCGACCCCTGCCGGAATGGCGATTGCGGCCGCAACGAGAGTCGCGATCGCCACCAGCACGATATGTTCGAGCGCGCGTTCGCCCAGGTCCGGGGGCACTAGGTCTCCAGGCAGGCGAGAAACTCCTGCACTCTCACATTATCCACGCGGCGAAACTCGGACGCGGGCACCATCGCCTCCAGGCGACCCTCATGCAGCAGCCCGACGTGGGTTCCCAGCCGCAGAGCTTCCCCGATGTCGTGGGTGACAAACACCGCGGTTTTGCGATAGCGCTCGCGCAACGCAAGGAACTGGCGTCGCAGATCGAGCCTGGTAATCGGATCGAGCGCGCCGAACGGTTCGTCGAACAGCAGCAGGCCCGGATCGGCCGCCAGCGCGCGAGCTACGCCGACCCTCTGTCGCTGGCCGCCGGACAGCTCCCGCGGAATCCGCCCGGCATACTCGGCGGGCGGCAATTGCACGTCGTTCAGAAGAGACTCGACGCGCTCTCGAACGCGCTCGGGCGGCCAATCCTCAAGGCGCGGAACGATGCCGACGTTAGCGGCGACGGTGAGGTGTGGAAACAGACCGCCCTCCTGGATGACGTAGCCGATCTGGCGGCGCAGAGCGATAGGATCCCACTCCGTCGTGCGCCTCCCGCCGACGACCACTTCGCCCGCGGACGGTAACAGCATGGCGTTGACCATCTTGAGCGCCGTGGTCTTACCCGATCCGCTCGCGCCGAGTAGAACAAGCGTGTCTCCGGCAGAGAGATGAAACGTCAGCCCGCGCAGGATCGCGCGTGCGCCAACCGAGTAGGAAACGCTGCGGAACTCAACTTCCATCGCCAATTCATATTGGCACAGCAATCAGCGCGGAGTAATCGGCGATCTTCACTCAGTAAAGGATCCAGCAAACCAGCGCGGCGCTTCCCGTGAAGACTCCGAAGATTGGAATGATGGAAACGAGGCAGAGGATCCCGACCGCAATGCCTAGCCGCTTGCCCGGCTCGGGATCCTGATTGGGAATATTACGTCGCACGAACTCGTTGTGCAGCGAAGCCGCCAAGTGGCCCACCAGGAAGAATTGATAAACCAGCGAGAAGAATGGAATCAGCATGAGCCAGACCGACTCCGGCGATGTCGTCCTGCGCTCCGGCGCGCAACGCAGCAGCGCCTTTTGCAGCGTCATCAAATAGAAAATGCCGGCCGCCAAGACGGAACCACCAAACACTACCAGGATCACAAGCAATTCCGGCAACCCGATGGAACGCAGCATAGTGACTCCTAAGATATCCTTGTCTTTCCATTAAGCTCAACCGCTACCCCGGCAACCCCATCCTCTCCCCCCACCCCGACCACCCCTGGGAAGACCTCGCCGTCTTCAACCCCGCCGCCTGGTACGACGAACGACAACGCAAAGTCTACCTGCTCTACCGCGCCGCCGAATCCACCCCCCCAGTACAAATGCTACCTCGGCCTCGCCACCAGCGCCGACGGCTTTCACTTTGAGCGCGTGAGCGATCAACCCGTGCTCAGCCCGAGCATCGAAGCCTTCGACGGAGCCACCATCCAGGATCCGCGCATCACGAAAATGGGCGACTGGTTCTACGTGACCTATGCGGCCCGCCACTATCCCTTCGGCCAGTTCTGGAATCCCGAAGTGAAGGCGCGCTACGCCAATCCGGACTGCCCGCCGGAATTCCCGCGCTACCTCCGCGCCAACGCCACACTGACCGGACTCGCCATGACCCGCGACTTCCGCACCTGGATCCGAGCGGGCTGGCTCACCGATCCCCTGCTCGACGACCGCGACGCATTCTCTTCCCCGAAAAGGTGAACGGCCAGTACATCATGATGACGTGGGTGCGGCGCTCCAACGTCCTGACCGGCGCCAAGTGGATGCGATGCCGCGGAAGGCGTAGCTGAGGAAGCCGACGACGTGCACGATCGCGTAGACGACGAAACGCACGAGTGCGTGCCGCGTCGCCACTCCTGGCGACGCCGTGCTGCTACAATCGACCCACCGTGACGAGGAACTGGATCTACGCGGGCATCGCGCTAAACGCCGTCCTCACCGGCATCCTCATCCACCCCGCGTCTGCCGCCGGCGCAATCTATGCCTCGGAGATTCTGCTCGAATACGCCATCCTGCCGGACACTAACCTCAACATCCGTCTCGGCTAAGCTAAGTCGAATACGGCTCCGTGTTGGCCCTGTACTGTCTCGCGGGCCTCTGGACTGCCACCCGAGCTGGCAAGATGCGCCCCGGCCTGTGGGCGGCCTTCTGTTCCTGGCCGAAGGCAATTACGAAGACTTCGCCCGCGGCGGCATTCGCGATTTCGGCGCCTTCATCCTGCAGGATCTGCGCGGCGCATCCTCCTTCCATTTGGTCCTCGGACCTGCCTCCGCCCTGACAGCCGGCGGCATCGGAGCAATCACGGGCCAGTACCTATGCCGCCAAAAAACCCAGAATCTCCGCTAGCGACCGCTCTGGCTGATCGGTCGGAAAGATGTGCCCGGCATTCGGCACCAGAACAAACCTGGCGCCCGGGATCCGTTCAGCGATCATCCGGCCGTTTTCCGGCGGCACCAGCCGGTCACCGTCTCCGTGGATGACCAGCGTCGGCGAGGCGATCCGCGGAAGCCGCTCATACGCCTGCCACCGCAGAATGGCGAGCAGTTGCACCGCCGATCCGCGCAATTTCGGGCCGTTGGCGCGAACGACGGCGCGATCCTCCTCGATGCGCTCCCGAGGCGTGCCCTGGTCGTAAAGGAAGGGCGTGAAGGCAGCCATCCGTTTCTCTTTCGACACGAACGGCCGCAGAAAAACGCGGCGGACTTCCGCGCCCGGGCGAACCGCTTTCGGACCGCCGCACTGCGTGCAACCCAGCACGAGTTTCCGCACCCGCCCGGGAGCCGACAGCGCCAGTTCCTGCGCGATCATGCCGCCCATCGAGACTCCAAAGACATGCGCGCTGGCCACCCCCGCGGCATCCAGCACGCAGACGGCGTCCCGCGCCATCGCCGCCATCGACCACGGGCGCAACGGAACGTCGCTCTTCCCGACTCCGCGATTATCGAACAGGATCGTGCGGAAGTGCCGGGCCATGACGGAGCGCAGGTCGCGCCACATCGCCAGGGAAAAACTCAGCCCCATGATCATCAGCAGGGGCTCGCCCGCGCCTTCCTCCTCCCACCAGATGCGGACGCCGCCGTTGGAAACGTAAGCCACTACCGGCCACCCGGCATGTAATGCAGCACGTACCCCATCATCCCGCGCTCGTAAAACCTCATGCGGTAGCAGGCGCCGGACGCGAGAGCCAGCCAGAGGACCGCCCACCACCACATCGCTCCTATTCTATCTTTCTCCGTGCGGCGGCCCCCAGGTCGCCCTTGGACCGTTTTCTTGACTTCTTTCTGATATATATTTAGGTGGAATCCGCTGGCTGAAGCCTTGGCGAAAGATGGGCGGAACAGCCCCAAGCACGGACTGTCCGGAGCATTCACCGTCCTCCCCCACGAGGACCAGGACGAATTCGACATCCTGATCGCCTGCCTTCGCGACGAATCCCACCCCGCCACCCAGCACGAATCGTGTACGCTCGCGCTGGATGGTGGCCAGGGCGCGGGCGCCTCCGGACAGGAGCTTGGCGGCGATGAATCGGTCGGGGTCTTCCTGGAGAGGGGACGGACGGGTGTGTCCACTCCGCAAAATACGCTCCGGGACACACTCGTCCGTCCCCACCATCGTCTCCAGCATCTGGTCGAAGATGGCAGTTTCGAGGCGGCGGGCGCGGGGCGAGACGCCAGCGGGATTCGGCCATCAGCTCGGTGAGGAAACGAAACGAACCCAAAATTCTACACCGCCCCGGTGAGAACCTGGCCCTGAGGCTCTAGCGAGCCACCCGCAGGCATTCGATGTCGTACTTGGGGATCTCACTGTCGGTGGTCATCAGCGTCAGTTGCTCGGCCTTGGCCTGGGCGATCAGGGCGCGGTCAAACGGGTCCAGGTGAATCGCTTCGAGCGCCTCCAGCCACCACGCGCGCGGATCGCCGGCGTCGAGTTTGCCTTTCATGCTCTTTGAGCAGCACCTCCCAATAAGAGATCCCGCTCAGATAACGCGGCCCGGATTCGAGTGTCCGGCGCACCCTGGATGGGGTTCGCTCGGGCAACGCCAGACCAAGCAGCGCCACATTCGTGTCCAGAAGGTATCCGTTCACAGGTAGCCCGCGAGGAAACGGTCCAAATCGACCGGATTGTCGCAGCCGGGCAACGGCCGGATCCGGCCGCCGTTCGGTGGGCGCCGGGGTGATTTGGGCGACCGGCTTCCCGTGCCGCGTGAGGACGACCTTCTCCCCACCCTCGACCGCGCGGATCAGCTCGGGGAGCCGGTTCTTGGCTTCGGCGACGGAAACATCCATAGCAGGACCCGCATAACCATCAATTATGGCCAGATCAAGATTTGGGTAATCTAAGTGTTTGGACGGGAGTATCCGTGAATAATAACCGAAACTGCATTTTGGGATTGATTCTTCTTGCCGGCGCCGCGGCCAGCCGCGCCGACGAGGGCATGTGGACCTTCGACAATCCACCTGCGAAGCAGCTACAAGCCAAGTACCACTTCACGCCCACGCAGGAGTGGCTCGACCACGTTCGCCTGTCCTGCGTGCGCCTGAACGACGGCGGATCGGGGTCCTTCGTCAGCAGTCGCGGGCTGTTGCTGACCAACCATCACGTGGCGCGCGGCCAGCTGCAGAAGAACTCGACGAAAGAGCGCGACTACATTCAGGACGGCTTCTACGCGGCCACCACCGACCAGGAGATGAAGTCGCCGGACCTCGAGGTAAACGTTCTCGTCTCCCTGGAGAACGTCACCGCCCGGGTGCTGGCGGCGTTGAAGGGCGCGCCCACGCCGGAGAAGGAATTCGCCGCGCGAAATGCGGTCATCGCCGGCATCGAAAAGGAGAGCCTCGACAAGACCGGCCTCCGCTCGGACGTCGTAACGCTCTACCAGGGCGGCGAGTACTGGCTGTACCGCTACAAGAAATACACCGATGTGCGGCTGGTCTTCGCGCCCGAGGAACAGGCCGCGTTCTTCGGAGGCGATCCGGACAACTTCACCTATCCGCGCTTCGACCTCGACATGGCGTTGTTCCGTGTTTACGAGAACGGCAAGCCGATCGAGAGCAAGGACTACCTGCGGTGGAACCCGAAGGGAGCGGCCGACGAAGAACTGGTCTTCACCGCCGGGCACCCCGGCTCGACGCAGCGTCTCGACACCATGTCGCAACTGGAATTCGAACGCGACATGGTCTACCCGAACGTACTGAAGCTGCTGAAGCAGCGGATCGCCATAGCCAAGGCTTACGCAGCCCGCGGCGCCGAGCCCGCGCGCGAAGCTGGATCGCTGATCTTCGGCCTCCAAAACGGGCTCAAGTCTATCGAAAACAGCTACAAAGGTTTGCTCAACCCGAGCGTGATGGCGGCCAAACAAAAGGACGAGACCCAATTCAAATCCCTGGTGACGGCCAACCCGGAGTGGAAAGCCGCGTACAGCAGCGCCTGGGACTCCACCGCCGAAGCCCTTCAGAAAGCTCGCCCGCGAATGAAAACGCAGTTCTTCCGCACCCTGGATTCGCGGCTGGCGGGCCTGGCGAACACCATTGTCGAATATGTTGCGGAGATCAAAAAGCCGGACGGTGAACGCCTGGAAGGCTTCTACGATTCGCAGCTCGAATCCCTTCGGTTCCGGCTCTTCTCATCGGCTCCGACCTATCCGGGGCTGGAGATGGCGCGCTTGACCGGCGTGCTGGAGATGGCGCGGGCGGAGCTCGGGCCGGAGGACCCGTGGGTCAAGATCGTGCTCGGCGGACGCGCTCCGAAGGATGTCGCGACAGAGCTGGTGAGCGGCACGAAGCTGGCCGATCCCGCGGTTCGCAAGAAGCTGGCGGAGGGCGGCGAAGCGGCGGTGTCGGCGTCGGACGATCCCATGATTGTGCTGGCGCGCAAGCTGGATCCGATGCAGCGGGAAACCAGAAAGTGGTTCGAGGACAACGTGGAGAGCGTGACGCTGCGGGCCGGCGAGCAGCTCGGAAAAGCGCGGTTCGCCGCATTCGGAAAGAGTACGTACCCCGACGCGACGTTCACGCTCCGGCTGTCGTACGGTCAGGTGAAGGGATTCCCGATGAACGGCACCATCGCGCCGCCCAAGACCACGCTGTACGGCCTGTACGATCGAGCCGCGAGCTTCGATTACCAGGGGCCTTTCTATCTGCCCTTGCGGTTCAAGGAAGGGCGCGACAAACTGGATCTCTCGATGCCGCTCAATTTCGTAAGCACGAACGACATCGTCGGCGGCAATTCAGGCTCGCCGGTGATCAACCGCAACGCCGAAATCGTCGGCCTGATTTTTGATGGGAACATAGAATCGCTGGTCGGCCATTTCGTGTACGACGGCGAGACCAACCGCGCCGTCGCGGTGCACACGGCGGCGATGACCGAGGCGCTAATCAAGCTGTACAAGGCCCAGCGGCTGGTGGATGAACTAATGGCCAAGTAAAAAACCAATGCTGAATCACGCTCCACCGCCGCCCGCTCGAAAGGATTTCGCAATCGGCGTAATCGGCTCCGGATTTATCGTCCGCGATATCCAGCTCGTCGCCTACCAAAAAGCCGGCTACAACGTTGTCGCGATCGCTTCGCAGAACCAGGCGCAGGCCGCCGAAGTGGCCGAACTTCGCGGCATTCAGAAGTGCTACGACACGGTCGAGCAACTGCTGGAAGACCCCACGGTCGAAGTAGTCGATATCGCGGTTCCCCCGCACGCGCAGCGCGAGATCGTCGGCCAGGTGCTGCGGCACAAGGACCACATCCGCGCCATACACGCGCAGAAGCCGCTGGCCATGGATTATGCCGAGGCCCGAGGAATCGTGGAAGCGTGCGAAGAGGCCGGCGTGGTCCTGGCCGTCAATCAGAACATGCGGTACGACCAGTCGGTCCGCGCCATGAAGCACCTGCTGGACAGCGGCGATCTCGGCGAGCCCGTGCTGGGCACCATCGAGATGCGCGCCATTCCGCACTGGCAACCCTGGGTTCAAGATTACGGCAAGGTGACGCTGCTCGCGATGAGCATCCACCACCTGGACACGTTTCGCTACTGGTTCGGGAATCCCGGCGCGGTCTATGCCAGCGCTTGCAAGGATCCCCGCACGAAATTCGAACACCGCGACGGCATCGTACTATCGATTCTGGAGTACGACAACGGACTGCGCGCTTCCGCCTGGGACGACGTGTGGACCGGTCCGGCGCGCGAGGGCGCGGCGTCCGAAATCTATATCAAGTGGCGCGTGGAAGGGACCGATGGGCTGGCTACGGGCACCATCGGATGGCCCGGCTATCCGAACCGGCAGCCGAGCACCATCCGCTTCGCCACCAAGAAGCAACCCGACATCTGGATTGCCCCCGAATGGCCCGAGGTGTGGTTCCCGGACGCGTTTGCCGGAACCATGGGGAGCCTGCTCGAGGCGCTCGCCACAGGCAGCGAGCCGGCCATCGGCGGCCGCGATAATCTGAACACGATGGCGCTCGTGGACGCTTGCTACCGGTCGCTCGACGAACATCGCCCCGTGCGGCTCGACGAGATCGCCGCTGATACTAACCAGGAGCTGTGAATGAAACTCGGACTTATTAATTCCGCATGGCAGGGGACCGACATCGGCACGGCCGAAGGGATCCGCCTGACCAAGGAGATCGGGTTCGACACCATCGACATTTTCGCCGATCCGCTCGACATTGATATTAAGGAGCGCAAGCTGATCAAGGAAGCTTGCCGCGAACACGAATTGCCCATCGTGTCGGTATGCTGCGTCGCGCTGGGCATCGCCGATTTCAATCCGGCGGTCCGGCATTTCCATCTCGACCGCGTGTTGGAGCACCTCGATTTCTGCTACGAGCTCGAGGCGAAGAACCTGCTGCTGGTACTCGGCGAATACATCTGGCAACAGGAAGTCATCGCGCCCAAGGACCAGTGGAATTGGGCCGTCGAGCAGGGCCGGGCCATCGGCGATTACGCGGCCAGCCTCGGACTGGAGGTCGCGATCGAACTGGAGCCCTTCAAGCTGTCCCTCGTGAATAATGCCGGCAAGATGGTGGACTATCTCGACCAGGTGGATCACAGTTCGGTGAAAGCCAACCTCGACATCTCGCATCTGCATCTTTCGAATTCCCCGCCCACGAGCATCCACAATCTGAAGGGCCGCATCGCGCACGTCCACTTCTCGGACTGCGACGGCGTGAAGCACGGCGATCTCCCGCCCGGCCACGGCGTCGTCGATTTCATTCCGTACCTCCAGGAAGTAAAGAATGTCGGATTCGACGGCGTGGTGAGCATCGAATTGGAATACTCGCCGGACCCGTCCCGAATCGTCGAGTGGGTGCGCGAGGCGTACACGGCGACAGACGACCTCATGCGCCGTGCGGGCATCGAGCGATGTCCCGGATCACGCTGATCCATTGGGACGCCGCGGAGGGTGAAGCCCGCGCCGCGCAATTGCGCGCCGCCGGCTTCGATGCGCGCCTCCTGCCGCCGGCCAGCCCGCCGAATGTGCGCGCGATCCGCGACGATCCTCCGGATGCCGTGGTGATCGACCTCACCCGTTTGCCGTCGCACGGGCGCGAGGTTGCCGTTTACCTGCGCCAGTCGCGGACCACCCGGCATGTGCCGCTGGTGTTCGCCGGCGGTCCTCCCGCAAAGGTGGCGCTGATCTGCGAGCGGCTGCCCGACGCGACGTACGCCGGGTGGGACGTCATCGCGGCCGCCGTCCGGTGCGCGTTGCGCAAGCGCGTGGCGAACCCGGTGGTTCCGCCGCGCCTCGAAGGTTACACCGCGTCGTTGCTGTCCAAGAAGCTCGGCATCAAACCGGGAAGATCGGTTGCGCAGGTAAACGCGCCGGGCGGCTTCGATTCAGGCGAAGTGAAGTTGAGCGAAACGCCGGACATCATTCTGTTGTTCGTGGAATCCCAGCAGCAAATGGAGATGCGATTGGAGAAGACGCTCGCCAGGCTGGCGGAGGGCGGCGCGCTCTGGGTGATGTATCCGAAGAAGACGTCGGGCATGCGCAGCGATCTCACCCAGAACGCGATCCGCGAGTTCGGCCTCGCGCTGGGACTGGTGGACTACAAGATCTGCGCCGTGGACGCAACCTGGACCGGCCTGTGTTTCGCCCGCCGCCGCAAGTAGCGCCGTGGCGCACGCACTCTTGCGTGCCGCGTCGCCACTCTTGGCGCCGCTCGCCGCTGGACGAATATACGTAGGGGGGTGAGTTCACTCCTGCCCAACATTCCGGTTGGCATCCAGGCCTTCCGTGCCGGGGCCAGGCGTCGCCATGAGTGGCGACGCAGCACGCAAAAGTGCGTGCGCCACGAAGGGCCGAACTTGCGCTATCATCGCGTACTTGGCGGCAATCAACGGCTATCTCGTAAAAGCTACCGTCGTCGCGGCGCTCGGCGGACTGCTGTTCGGCTTCGATACCGCCGTCATCGCGGGCGCGACCCATGCGCTAAGCGCTCAATACTCGCTCACGCCGAAGTTGCTCGGCCTCACCGTTTCCATCGGGCTGTGGGGCACCGTCATCGGGTCGCTGTTCGCGGGCATCCCCGGCGACAAATGGGGCCGCAAGGCCTGCCTGCAGGTGCTCGCCGTTCTCTACCTGATCTCCGCATTGGGCTGCGCCTTCGCCTGGGGCTGGACGCCGCTGGTGGTGTTCCGCTTCATCGGCGGGCTCGGCATCGGCGGATCGTCGGTGCTCGGGCCGATGTATATCGCCGAGGTCGCGCCGGCCCGCGCGCGCGGACGGCTGGTCGGATTCTTCCAGTTCAACGTCGTGTTCGGAATCCTGGCGGCGTACCTGTCGAACTACATCATTGGAAGGTTCAATTTCGGCGACATCGAATGGCGCTGGAAACTCGGCGTGGCCGCCATCCCGGCGCTGTTCTTCCTGCTGATGCTGATCTCGATTCCGCAGAGCCCGCGATGGCTCGTAAAGGTCGGGCGGCTGGAGGAAGCGCGCAAGATCCTGCTGCTGACCGGCGAGCAGAACGCGGACGAAGAGGTCCGGCAGATCGCAGCGACTGTCAGTCACGAAAAGGGTCAGCCGTCGGAAAACCTGTTTCAGAGAGCCTACCTGTTCCCGATATTCCTGGCCGTGTCCATCGGAATGTTCAACCAGCTCTCGGGCATCAACGCGATCCTGTACTACCTGAACGACATCTTCGCGAAGGCCGGGTTCGATAAGGTATCGAGCGACATGCAGGCCGTGGCGATCGGCGCGACCAACCTGCTCTTCACGATGCTTGCGATGTCGGTGATCGATCGCATCGGCCGCAAGAAACTGCTGCTGATCGGCGCGATCGGGACGGCGCTCTGCCTGGCCGGAGTGGCGTACGTTTTCGCCTCGAAGGCGCACGAGAAACTGCTGCTGCCCCTGCTGGTCGGCTACATCGCGTTCTTCGCGTTTTCGCAGGGCGCGGTCATCTGGGTGTACCTGAGCGAAGTTTTTCCGAACCGCGTGCGCGCCAACGGCCAGAGCCTCGGCAGCTTTACGCACTGGATCATGAACGCCGGGATCTCGTATGCGTTCCCCGTCGTGGCAGTGTACGGCGCGCTCCCGTTCGTATTCTTCGCGGCGATGATGGTAGTGCAGTTCTTCGTGGTCCTGTTTATCTACCCCGAGACGAAGGGCATCACGCTTGAGGACATGCAGGACAAGCTCAGTGCAGCTCACTGACCTGGTCCGCGAGCGGCTGCGCGCGGCAGCGGACGAGAAGTTCGGGGAGGGCCAGCGGCGATTCTTCCAGCACGAGGTAAACACCTACGGAGTGCGCGGGCCCGAGCTGAAAGCCATCGCCCGCAACATTTCCCGAGAGGTGAAAACGCGGCCGCTCGCGGCGAGGAACGATCTCTGCACCGAGTTCTGGAAGAGCGGAAAGCTCGCTGGTCTGCTACATCATACCGGCGTTTCGCGCGGAACTGTGGTGAGCGCGAAATAAAGTTATTGACCGCTATGTCCGCAACTGGGCGTATTGCGACGGGGTCGCGTCCTGGCTTCTGGCCGCGTCCATTGAGAACGAGCCCTCGCTGATCGGCAAGCTGCCGCCGTGGACGAAATCGAAGAACCGCTGGAAGCGCCGCGCGGCCGCAGTGGCGCTGCTTCAGGAAGCGAAGCAGGGGCGCAACACGGAAGCGATCTTCGACATCGCCGGGCACATGATGACCGACCCCGACGACATGGTGCACAAGGGCGTGAGATGGCTGTTGAAGGAGACTTATCCGAAGCGGCCGCGCGAGGTGGTCGCATTCCTGAAACCGTGGCGCGGGCGCGCACCGCGATTGCTGCTGCGATACGCGGCAGAGAAGATGACGGCCAAAGACCGGGCGTCCGTCTTAGCCCGTGATGTGGCGCACGCATGGAAGACGGGCGTCGCCAGGAGTGGCGACGCGGCACGCACGAGTGCGTGCGCCACGTCACTCAAACCCAACCTCGAGCAGAAGCGCCGATAGCGCTCTCGTATCCGGCGGCGCGGTGAACGTCTTGTCGGCGCCGATCGCGACGGTGGCCTGATCCGTTCGAGGCGCGGCCGCCGTCAGCCGGTGCCTGCCCGGACCAGGGAACGTCGCGCGCGACACCTCGGATCCGTTCACATACAACGTGAAGGTGCGCGCCGGCGAAGCAGGCGGGATGAACAACACCGCCTCGATGCGCGTCGCCGATTCCGGCTTCTTGAGCACGACAACGGCGCGCTCATTCATCCAGCGGTCGCTATTGAACACGCCCGACACGATGTGTTCCGCCGCCGCGGGAGTTCCAATGGTAATTCGGGAGAGAGTGGGCTTGCGCCCGGTCACAACGTCCGCGCGCACGATGTCCATCGGCGCCAGCGAGACGTCGAACGGCCGCAATCCGAACGCAATGGACGAGTATCCCGACTTCGCGCTTAAAGCCACGACGCGCAGCGGGATCGCGGAGCCAATGGCGACACCTCCCTCCGTGCTCGCGGCGTACGCGCTCGACACGACGACGTCACCGTCGCGCGGAGGCTGGTTGCGCTCCAGCGGCAGCGCTCCTTCGCGTTCTAGATAGTGCCGCAATCCCCATTCTCCGTTCACCCAAACGCGACGGCTCGCGAGGTCGCTCGTCAGCGATGCCGCGAAATCGCGGTAGCCGTTCCAATGCTGGTAATTGACCAAGGCGAGCCCGAGACCGACGACGGCGTTCGCCGCCGCGCCCGCGTACAGCCAGCGCGGGCGGACTTCCCGCGCGACGAGAATCGCCACCGGCGCCGCGATGGGAAGCAAGTAACGCGCCGCGCCTGCGAAGAAGATGACCAGCGCCGCCGCGAAGAAGAGCACCACCCAGGCGGCGAGAAACGCCGTGTCGGCATCGGAGTCGAACACGCGAGTGAGACACCAGACCAGTACGACCGCCCCGGCGCCGATCGAAACCCAGAACAGCGGATTCGGATCGTAGATCATCGCAAGCGCCGGGAGCAGCCACAGCCCGAACGGGATGCGACGGAACGCAAGCAAGGCGAGCGCCGGAAACACAATCCAGCCGGCGTGCCCGAATAACGCTACGGCACTCTGAAGCTTGCGCGAGAGTTCCTGCAAGCCGCCGCTCCGCATGTACCCTGCGAGCATGGAGACGGGAACGGTCCCGCTCGACAGGCGCTCGAAGACCTGATATGCGGCGATCGCAACGGGCACTGCTGTCAGCGCGGCCCAACCGGCGAACCAACCTCGCCGTCTCTGCCACAGATAGAACGCGAGTATCGGAGCCATCGCGATAGCCTGATACGCGACGAGCCCGGCCAGCGCACCAAACACAAAGCAGGCCAGCGCGAGCGCGCGCGACCTGCGATCCACCGCCGCGACGAAGCAGGCCGCCGCCGCCATCCAGCATCCGAGCAAAGGCAGGTCGGCCTCGAGCGAAGTGCCGTTGACGACGAACGGCAGAGTTACACAGAACAGAACAGTCGCGGCTAGAGCGCGCTCCGGCACAAACCGGCGCGCGAGCGACAGCATGGCGAGTGCGGCCAACAAAGACCACACCAGGTATGCCGCGTGATACGGGATCTCCCGTTCATCGCCGGTGAGAGCGAGCAGCGCCGCCAGATACCAGGAGTTCAGCGGCGGGTGCGGATGACCCCGCATGTCCACAACTTCGCCCTGGAACACATAGCGCGCGTGGGTGGGATGCAGCGGATCGATCTGCGCGTGTTCGGCACCCTTCAGATAGTAGAAGTCGTCGCCCTGAATCGCCTGATTTAGGAACGGAAGGCGAAGCGCCAGCACCAGCAGGCAAATGACAACGGCCTGACGCGCCGTCAAGCGCGGAAGATCGGCTCTACCGCGCTCGCCTTGGCGAACAAGTCCTGCCGCTCCGTATCGGACAGCGGCCGGTAGTCCGCCGCGATGTCGAGAGCCATGTTGAACAGGCGCTCGTCTCCGGGCGGGATGGCCGCTGTGATGTCCTGCGACAACGTGAACCGCACCGCTTTGCCGGCGAGGTCGCGGTCGTCCACCGGCTTGTACCAGCACTTCGGGTACGGACGCTCGCTCTCCTTCATCGACTCCGGCCACCGGGTGTACGCCATGGCTTTCAACGCCAGCCGGCGGATGCCCTTGCGCTTCGCAGCCTCGAGGATTTGCGGCCCGAAGTTGCCCTGCGTCCAGTTCACGAAGTTGACCGGGAACAGAATCGAGTCGGCGGGAAAGCGGTCCATCAACGCGATCGCGGCCTCCGGATTATGCGCACTGAATCCGGCATAGCGAACCCTGCCATCGCGCTTCGCCTTGAGAAATAACTCCGCCGCGCCGCCCGGGCCGGTGATCGAGTCCACGTCCTTCATCGTGGTGACGGCGTGGAACTGGTAGAGGTCGAAGCGATCGGTATGCAGCCGGTCGAGCGAACGGTTCAGCTCCTGCTCAGCGCCTTTCGCATCCCGGCTCATGGTCTTGCATGCTAGGAAGATTTTGCTCCGGTAAGGCTTGAGCGCGTTGCCCAGCTTGATCTCGGCCTCGCCATCGAAATAAGACGGAGCCACGTCGTAGTAATTAACGCCGCGTTCGAAGGCGGTGGCGACGGTCCGGTCCGCCGTGGCTTGCTCCTGGCCGACCACAACGATTCCTCCGAAGCCAATAACGGACAGCTCGATTCCGTCCTTATAAGGCCGGCGCGGGACGACACTGTTCGGGGCGGGCGATGCGGCGGCGCTGGCCGCAACCGCAGTCAGAAACTCTCGACGATGCATGGCAACCTCCTGCGCTTGATTCTACATCCGCGGGTTGCGCTGCTGGGCCCGCTCGGAGCGCCTCCGCTGCAACTCCCTCCACTGCACCGGTGTAAGAACCATGCGGAGTTTCAGCGACATCTCGGAAACAGTGATAAAAACGTTCTGCCGCGCGGCGGCCAGTTCCCGGATTCCTTCGTGGACCCGCGCTTCATCCACCGCGTCCACGTTGAAGGCGGCTTCCAGTGCGTCTTCAGCCTGTATCGCCGCCGCGCGCTCGGCACCCAACTTGGTTCGATAGCTTCGCACGATGGCCTGGACCTGCTCCTTCTGGACCGGATTCACTTCCAGATCGCTAGTGATCGGACCATCCCACCAAGGGTAGAAACCGCGCGTTGATTGGGCCGATGCGACGGACCCCAGCAGAATCGCAAGCCACAGTAAAAAGATGCGCATGGCTTCCTCTTACTCCTCGCCAAACAGCCCTTCGATGGGCTTGGCGGCGCGGGGTTCGGACGACTGCGCCATAGCGGCCATTTCCCGGAAGAACTGTGCGTCGGACGATGGGTTCTCAATCACAATGGCACGGGCTGGCGGTTGCGGCGAAACAGCCGAGGGACGTACCAGCAACAGCGCGGTCGCAAGCATTCCGGCGGCAGCCAGCACCGGGACGACGCGTTTCACCAGCGGCTTCGCCGGGCGCTCCATCCGGCGGTGGATCTCGCGCCTTTGAGACATCAGGACTTCGGCGGGAATCTGCGGGGGTTCCGCAGCGCGCAAGGAGTCACGCCTCGCCGCGAATGCTCTCCAGGCCGCATGACACTCGCGGCAGTCGTCGAGGTGGGTATCCGGCGGTCCAACGCCGTAAATCCTCTCGATGAAATCGTCTTCGGTCCAATGGCGGTTCATTGCTTCATTCCCCGGCGCTTCCATAAAGGTCGCGCAGTTCCACCCTCATTTTTTGGATTGCCCGGAACATATGGGCCTTTACGGTTCCAACGTCCAGGTCCAGCACAGCCGCGATCTGCTCTAGGGGCAGATCCTCGTAATGACGGAGCGTGAACACCGCTCTCTGCCTTGCCGACAGCCGGTCCAGCGCTTGGCCGATCCGCTGCCGGATCTGGACGGCATAGGCCTGATCCTCGGCGTCCGGCGCTGCATCCCGCGCTCTATCCAGTATTACTTTTTCGTCTTCCGAGTGGGGACGCTTTCGCCAGAACTGCCACTTCCGCGACCGCAGCCGGTCCAGGCACGTATTCACCGCGATTCGCGTAATCCACCTGCCTGGGTCGTCCAGATCCGGCACGGCATCGCGGCTCAGAGCCTCGTAGGCCTTCAGGAACGAGTCCTGCGTAGCGGAGTCGGCCTCCCCCTCGTCCTGCAGCATCCGCCTGCAAAGAAGGAAAATCCGGCGCTGCTCGGCCGTCATCCAGGCGCTAAAATCCCGAACGCCGGGATCCACCTCCGAGGTCGCCAGGGCCATCTCGCCCATCATAACCGTTAGGACGAGGCGAACCCGGTAAGGTTTACAGGTCTATCGCTTCACCGGCGTACTGCCAAAATGGATTGCAGGGCGATGGAGACCTTCGCCGGCGGCTGTTTCAGCGGCACTGAGAAGGACGCGCCGTCGTCCGCGCTTCTAACCCACTTGACGACCGCGGTGGAAGATTTCGCCATCTGCATCTCGACCGGCACGTCGGCCGAGAATTCGTCGTCGACTTCGCTCTGCCGCAGCGTCCCGTTGACCCGGACGGCGGGTGCCTTGCCGCGCACCGCGTAGTCCAGTTTCAGTACGGGAATCCCGGTGCCGTACACCCAGGTTTCGAAGAAATTCTCCAGCGTGGCATCGGAACTTTTCGGCGGGAGGAACTCCGCGGCGAAGCGGCGGAAATCCTCGGTGGTGAGCGCCCGTCCCGCGTACCGCCGGGGGAGTTCGTTCAGCATCTTCGCGAACCGCTCGTCTCCCATGTACCGCCTCAGCATGTGGACGATCCACGAGCCTTTCTCGTAAATGATCGTCCGCCAGACATCTTCGCCGCTGGCGGCCTGCAAACGCGCGCCCCAGGTAATGGGCCCGCTGGATTCGACCGTCTTCCCGTCCGGGCGTTTGGCGATGAGGTGGGTGCGATAGTCCTCCAGCACCTGCTCCATCGCCTTCAGGCCCTTGCTTTTCTCCAGGTACATCAAGGCGGAGTAATTGGCCAGCGACTCCATCACCCATTCGTCGGGGTAGGACTCCGCCGTCACCAGGTTTCCCCACCACTGGTGGGCTAGCTCGTGAGCCGGAAGCATGTCGGAGAAGAAGGTCTGCAGGGATTTGTCCTTCACCGTGGCGGCGCGTTCCTTCGGGCTCAGATAGGCGAAGGTCGAGAGGTACACGAGACCTGGAAAACCCTGGCCGAAAAAGCCCGGGATGGGCGAGACGGTGAGGGTCTTCAGCGGCATCGGCCCGAACTTTGCGGTCATGAATTCGAGGGCCCCCTCGATGTCCGTGGACAGTTCCCGAAGATGAATCGAATTGTCGGGGATGGGTGCGATTCCGGCCAGCGGCGCCTGGCGCGGATTGCGCGGGAGCGCGGGGATCAGGCTGGGATCCTGCCGGGCGAGATTCGGTTCCGCGGAACGGTTTCCATAGACTTCGATGGTGTAGCCGTCCTTCTTCAGCGATACCTTCTTGTATTCGCCCAGGTTGAACCCGGCGAAGCGGATGGGCGCTTCGGCCACGCAGCGCGTGGTCCGCGTTTCCCCTTCCGTCTTGTCCTCCACCACCGCGCCCGTACCTACCAGAGTCAAAGCCTTGGGGTAGCGGAAAGTCATGTCGTACCGGGAGAACTCGAAGGACTGGTGGGGATACCAGGTGCCGCGCGATCCCACGAAAAAAACGTTGTTGCCGGCGGGAACAATGACGTCGCCGGCGTGCCGGATTTCCAGCTCATGATCCGCGCCGGGGAGGATCGGTTCCGGCGCGACCATCAGGAAGAGGTCGTCCTGTCCGCCGCGTATCGCGTCCTCGCGAATGGACTGGCGAGTGAAGACCTCGACCGGCTTGCCGTCCAGCTTCGCTTCAGTCACCCGCATCCTGGATGAAAGGAGGAAAGGCAGCGCCCGCATGGGTTGTCCCTTCACCCGCACCTTGATGCGCGCGTCCACGCTGAGGCGCAGCTTAGAGTCGAGGCTGGCGTCGATCTTGAACTCGGGCGCGCTGAGAGGCTCCGGTGGCTGCCGGGGCGTCTGCCGGACGGAACGCGATTCGAAACTGCACCACACCTCGAACGTGGGCTTCCCTAAGGGACTCGCCACCTGGCCGACGAGAATCTGTTCGCGGTTCGCCGGATCGTGCATGATATCGATGTTGCCCAGCCGAGTGCCTCCCAGCGTACCGAAGAACAGGCCGGACTCCGGCCGCTGGTCGTTCAGCAGATCCTGCACCAGGCGCATGGTAAAGCTCTCCGACAACAGGCGGGCGGATTCGGCATACTGTTGCGCGAGCAGGATTCCCTGTTCGCTGCTTGGCTTGCCGATCTGGCGGGCGCGCTCGAGGAGCTCCGACGTGGTGGAATCGGTCGCCACGAAGAAGGCGGTGCGGAAATGCTCGTTCAAATTGGGCGAACCGGTGAACGAGGCCAGAGACCGGCGTTCGCTGCGATGCGGAGGCATGACGATCACTTCGGCGTCTCCGCCTTCGTTCTCTCCCGAGAAGATGACCCACAGCCGCTTTCCGCCGACCGGTTTCCCGAAGAGAAGATAGCCGTCGTTGAAATACAGACGAAGATCCTCTTTGGCGAAATTCAGATCCCGCACCCGGTAGCATTCGTCGGGGTCGAGGGCGGTGTCGCGAATCGTGCGGGCGAGTTCGACGGCGCTCGGCTGGGCAGCGGTCAGCGAAGCCGCCCCGAGCAGGCTCCAAAAGATGATGCGAATCACTTCCCTAAGTTTATTCGGACGGCGCGCTCGCGGGGGCGCTTTCCCGCATGCGCGCCAGAGATCGCAAGGCGAGCAGGCGGACCTTGGGGTCGGCATCGGCGCGGAGCCGGTGAGCCAGGGGAAGGAAACACCGGTCCGCCAAATGCCCAAGCGCCCACGCCGCGCTGGCGCGGAAGATCGGATCGGGATGGTGGGCCATGGCTTCGAGTGCTTCGGCGCCGGCGCGATCGCCAATCCTGTGCAGCCCGACCGCGGCGTTGGCGGCCACCCGGTTGTGGGCGTCCTTAGTGGCCCGGCGCAGCAGCGCCGCCGCATAGGACGACCGCATCCCCCACATGGATTCGACGGCGTTGGCCCGCACCCGGTCGTTATCGTCCGCGAGAGCCCGCTCGAAACACGCCACGTTCTGGCTGGCGCGGCCCATCACCAAAACCGCTTTGGATCGAACCTGCGGATCGGGATGGTGGAGGAAAGGAGCGATCACCGGCAGCAGTCTGGTCGCGTCACCCGTCGCAACCAGCATGTTCAGGGTCTGGAGGAGCTGGTCTTGCAGATCGAGCCGCCGGCTGACGTCTTGCACCAGCGTAGCGATCTCACGAATGTCGTCCGTGTTCGTGCCAGGGCTCACGCCTGTTCTTATCGGACAAAAACGTTCGCGGGAAGAGATCTTTCACGGACCGGCATGGTCATTTCCCGGCAGGCACTAAGGCTTGGCCCCGTAAACGGTCTTGCCACCGACAATCGTCCACAAGACTTTTGTATCGCGTGCCTCTTCGGCGGTACCCGTCAGCACATCGCGATCCAGCAGAGCGAAGTCCGCCTGCTTGCCCGGAGCGATCGACCCGATTCTGTCCTGCTCTTTTAGCGCGCGGGCAGCATTCCGGGTGTAGGCATACAGCATCGCCTCACGCGGAACACGCTGGCTCGCATCCAGCACTCCCTCCGGCCCCTTGCGCGTTTCAGCCTGGTAAATCGCCTGGAAGACGTTGGCGGTGGAAACCGGCCAGTCGCTGGCGCCTGCGAGGATGCCGCCTTCGTCCAGCACCGACCGCGCCGGATATTGCCACTCGTACAGGGCGGGATCGAGGTGGGGTTTCACCAGCTCGATGGTGTCCGTTCCCGCGCTCGCCCAGTAGAGCTGGAAGGACGCGATCACGCCGAGTTCGTGGAAGCGCGGAATATCCTCCGGCCGGATCAGCTGCAGGTGCGTAATGGTATGCGGCAAGCCGGAGTCTCCGTTCGCCTTGCGGGCCGCTTGGATACCGTTCAGCGCCTCTGTTACCGCCTGGTCGCCGATGGCGTGAACATGACGATCATTCCCTGCTTGTCGGCGGCGGCCGCAATTTTCGCGAACTCCGCGGGATCGAACAGCTGCTCGCCGTTCTTCCCGCTGGTGCGATAGGGCTTGGAGAGAACCGCCGTCTGTGAGGGGTATTCCAGGACGCCGTCCGCAAATACCTTGATGCCTACAATCCTGGCTCCAGGCACATCCTGGAAGCGTTCCCGCCATTCCAGCGCCGCCGCTAGCTGACGCTCCGGATGCCCCTCCTTGAAGTCGATTACCGGCAGCGCCGCAACATGCGAATTCAACTCGCCACGCTCATCCAAACTGCGGTAGCTCGCCAGGGTGTCCGCGCTGACGGAAGGGTCGAGCCACGCCGTGATTCCCAGACCATGCAGGTGTTGCGCCGCCGCGCGCGCAGCCGCAAGCATGCGCTCCTTGTCCGGCCTGGGAACTAGGGCGCTAACCTTATCCACACCCGCATCCACCAGGAAACCGTTCGGCTCAAGATCCGGGTCCAAGCCGTAGTACCCCCGACGCACCGCATCGAGGCCGCCGATCAGTTGCCTGTCGATCCCCGCCCGCTTGAGCAGCGCCTTATTCGCCCATGCCGTGTGGCCGTCCATCCCCCGGAGCAGGACCGGCTGATGCGCATAGCTACCTGCGTTGAAGCGATCGTTCAGTTCCTTGTTCTTCGACCAGAAGGCCAGCGGGATTCCGCTTACGGTCAGAATGTCCCCTTGCATTCCCCGGCCGCTCTGCTTCGCCGCGGCGGCAAACGCCGCCAGTTCATCCACGGAACTCGCGTTCTCCCCGATATCCGCCGAGATCAGGGAGAGCCCGCCCTCCACCGCGTGACAATGGCTGTCGATCAACCCCGGCGCCAGGAAATTACCCTTGAGGTCGATCATTTCCGCGCCGCCCGTCACCGTCTTGGCCACGTCGCGTCGATTGCCGACGGCCACGATCTTGTCGCCGCGGATCGCCACCGCCTCGGCATAAGGATGCCCGGGTTCCGCCGTGAAGATCTTGCCGTTATAGAACACCCGCTCGTCCGCTGCGCCGGCGACGCCTGGAAGACAAGCACACAGCAGCAACGGGAACACGCGCCTGGACAAGGACATTACCCTCCACCTCGAAACGATCTTACATCGGTGGAGCGCCGGCGCTACGATTCCTAGGACCCGCGGCCGCCCGGCCAGGGTGGCTACGTGCCGGTTCCCATCAACGGCCCGGTGAATGGGGATGTGAAGGTGACGCCGACCGCACAGCTCGCGCCCGCGGCTAGCGATGCCGGACAGTTGTTACTCTCCGCGAACTCCGGCTGGTTTGCTCCCGCGATACGGACGTTGTAGACGGAGGCCGCTCTCTTTCGAGGCGTTGTTCACGGGGATGGTCTGAGGCTGGCTGGTGGTTCCCGTCGGCTGGCTGGGGAACGTCAAGCTGGCGGGAAAGACGCTGATGACGGTGGCGACGGCAGTGAGCGCTGTGGTTTGCGGGCTGCCGGCGGCGTTGTCAGAGATCTGGATGGAGGCGGATTTCGCGCCGCGCGTCTTGGGTCTGAATCGGGCCTCGCTGGTGCAACTGGCGCCGGCTGCTTTCCATGCAGGCTTCCACTTACCAGAAAAAGCTTGCCCCTGTTCCGGGAATCGGGCGACACTGAAGATTCGATGACCCTGAAACTCACACACAGCGCTCCCATGCGCGACCCCGCCGAACGGTGGACCATCGCGGACGCCGCCGAGTTGTACGACGTCGGCGCGTGGGGAAAAGGCTATTTCTCGGTCGGCGAGAACGGCCACATGTTGGTTCACCCGGACAAAGATCCCAAGCGGTTCATCGACCTGAAGGACCTGGTGGACAAGCTGGAGCTGCGCGGGATCTCGCTGCCCATCCTGATCCGCTTCGCCGAGATTCTGAAGCACCGGCTGGGCGAGTTGTACGAGGCGTTCCAGGCGGCCATCGCGGAGCACGGCTACAAGAACGGATACCTCTGCGTGTACCCGATCAAGGTCAACCAGCAGCGGCAGGTGGTCGAGGAGGTGTTCCGTTTCGGCCAGCCCTATGGGTTCGGGCTCGAGGCCGGATCGAAACCCGAGTTGCTGGCCGTCATGGCGATGGCCGACAACGACACTCCGATCATCTGCAATGGCTTCAAGGACGACGAGTACATCGAACTGGCGATGCTGGCCAAGAAAATCGGCCGCAACATCATCCCGGTGGTGGAGAAGTACACGGAGCTCGATCTGATCCTGCAGCACGCGGAAAAGGTGGGCGTGCGGCCGGTGATCGGGATTCGCGCCAAGCTGGCGAGCCGCGGCGCAGGCCGTTGGAAGTCGTCGGGCGGCTACCGGTCGAAGTTCGGGTTGACCATCAGCGAAGCCCTCACCGCGCTGGAGAGACTGAAGGCGCTCGGAATGGAGGACTGCCTCCAGCTTTTGCATTTCCATCTCGGCAGTCAGATTACGAACATCCGCCAGATTAAGGCCGCCGTCACCGAGGCGGTGCGCGTGTACGTCGAAATGAAGCGCGCCGGGGCGGGCCTGCGCTTCATGGATGTCGGCGGGGGTTTGGGGATCGATTACGACGGGTCGCAGACGGACTTCGAATCGAGCGTCAACTACACGCTCCAGGAGTACGCCAACGACGTCGTGTACCACATCCAGAACGTGTGCGACGAAGCCGAAGTGGAACACCCGATCATCATCAGCGAGAGCGGGCGCGCCATCGCGGCGTATCATAGCGTGCTGGTTTTCAACGTCGTCGGCGTGACTGGATTCGGGGAAGAGGAAATCCCGCAGGAGCTGCCGGAGGATGCCGAGCAGCCCCTGGTCGACCTGCTCGAGACCTACAAGAACCTGAGCACCAAGAATTTACTGGAGCCGTTCCATGACGCTCAGCAGGCGCTCGACTCCGCTCTGAATCTGTTCAGCCTGGGGTATCTACCGCTGACGCAGCGGAGTACGGCCGAGAAGATCTACTGGGCCATCTGCAGGCGCATCCAGCAGATGCGGAAGGACCTCGATTATCAGCCCGAGGAACTCGAAGTTCTGGACGGCCTGCTCGCCGACACGTACTTCTGCAATTTCTCGCTGTTCCAGAGCATGCCCGATAGCTGGGCGGTCAAGCAGTTGTTCCCGATCATGCCGATCCACCGGCTGGAACAGGAGCCTTACCGGCACGGCATCCTGGGCGATATTTCCTGCGACTCGGACGGCAAGATCGATCAGTTCATCGACCGCCGCGATGTTAAAAAGACGCTGCCGCTGCACCCGTTCAACGGCGATTCCTACTTGCTCGGCTCATTCCTGGTGGGAGCGTACCAGGAAATCCTGGGCGACCTCCACAATCTGTTCGGCGACACGAACGCGGTGCACGTCAGCCTGGATGAGAACAACGAGGTGATCCTAAATACCGTGGTGCGCGGCGATACGGTTCGCGAGGTTTTGGATTACGTGCAGTTTAAGTCTACGCATCTGCTGGAGCAGTTCCGGGTGGATGTGGAGGCCGCTCTGCGCGAGGGCAAGATCGGGTACGAGGAATCGGGCAACTTGCTCAAGTATTACGAGGACGGGCTGAACGGGTATACGTATCTGGAGCGGTAGCGGGCGTCGAGCATACAAGGACGAACGGCATCGCCAAGACTGGCGACGAGGCACGCACAAATGCGTGCTCCACGAAGCCAAGAAACTGCGAGTTGCATTCGGATGGTGTTTCGCGTCATTATAGAGGGGTAGTTTGCTAGTCCCGCTGATTCAGGCAACTGTCCAATAGTCCGGTCTAACCGCCTCTGTCTGGCCTGCCCGCGATTCGCTGTTCTGCAAATTTCAGAATAAAGGATCAAAAAAGTGAAAAATATATTTGTAGGAAATCTCAGCTTCGGTGCTACCGAAGAAGATGTTCGAGCAATGTTTGAGGCGTACGGCACTGTGGATCGTGTCAGTATCGTAACCGATCGCGACACCGGCCGAGCCCGAGGATTCGGGTTCGTCGAAATGGGCAATGGCGCTGAAGCGGATGCGGCCATTTCCGCCCTCAACGGCCGGGAACTGGACGGCCGGGCGCTCAACATCAATGAAGCTCGCCCGAAGGAAGATCGCGGCGGCGGCGGCGGCGGCGGTGGCGGTGGATACCGCGGCCGGAGCGGTGGCGGTGGCGGTGGTGGCGGTCAACGACAGAACAATCGCTGGTAAGCACCTTCCGTTTTTGGGGGCGGAGAGCCGCCCCTTTCGCTAAAGCGCGTAGAATAGAAGGGGAGGCAGTGAGCCATGGCAAGACCGCGTACTACCTTCAAGAAGCGACAAAAAGAGATGGCCCGCGTTGAGAAGCAGAAGGAAAAAACTGCCAAGCGGGTACAACGTAAGGACGAGGACCGTCCCTCAGAGCCCGAGATTCTCACGCTGGAAGAGGCCGAACTCCTCCGCTCCTTCTAAGACTGGCCCGGACCGCACAATACGTTGTCGATCCGACGTGTCGATCCGGGCCACACCGCAGCGGCTAGCCGCACCGGGCCTTCGATTCGATCCACCGGCCGCATCCGCGGACTGATAACTTCCACATATTCCACGCGCACAGCCGGTCCTGTTTCGAGCACGTCGAGCGCCGCGCGCTTCCCTTTCTCCGGGCTGCGTTCTCCGCTCGCGGCGCGGCGCTCTTCCGGCGTGAGCCTCCGGTTTCTGGAACTCAGGGCCAGCCCATCGTGCTCGCGTACCGTCGGAACTGGCACGATGCGGACCGGAAAGTTCAGGTCTCCCACCATCTGCTCGATGATCGCGAGCTGTTGCGCGTCCTTCTCTCCGAAGTAAGCCGCGCCGGGCTGAAGGATGTTGAAGGGCTTCGCCACCACGGCTGCCACGCCGCGGAAATGGCCCGGGCCAAAGACTCCGCAGAGATAGCGCGCGAGTTCCGGCGCCTCCACGAAAGCCGCTCCGGGCTTGGGATACATCTCATCCGCCTCGGGAGCAAAGACCGCGTCCACGTTCCGCGCGCTGCAGAATTCCAGATCGGCGTCGAGGTTCTTTGCGTAGCGCTCGTAGTCCTCCCGGCGATCAAACTGAGTCGGGTTCACGAAGATCGTCATCACCACCGCGCCGCATTCGCCGCGCGCGCGTGCGATCGGCGCGCCGTGCCCGGCATGCAGCGCGCCCATGGTCGGAACGCATCCCGCGGTCCGGCCCTGGCTGCGCACCTCCGCGGTCCGTACGAACGCTCGATTTTCGCGCGTTCCGTATCGCGGGCGCGCTTGTGTCGAGCCCCCATAACACAGTGAAGGAAGGGCAGGATCGCGTCGCATTCAAGCAACTGATTGCTTCAGGCGACTACTCCGGCGCCCTCGATTCCGCGAATCGAGGTCTCCAGCGGAATTATGCCAGCGTCGTATATCAGCTCGATGCAATGTTCGCCTGCCAGAATCTAAACAAGACGGAAGAAGCTGCCCTGCACGAGAAGCTGTTGAACGCGATGCTGGCGTCTATCCAGCAGTCGAGCGACGGCAAGAGCCCCGGCACCGCATGGTTCGCGGTCGCTACTCGGGAGGAGTATATTTTCCTGCGGCGCGCTATGAACCTGAAGGCTAAGGCGCAATCCCTGGCCAAGGTCGACGGCCACGTTTACGACCGGTGGAAGTTATCGATCAAAAGACAAACGAGCCCGGCGTCGTCTGGTTCAACGCGGATGTCGATATGGGCGTCTACAAACCTCGGTAACCCGTCACAGGCCGGAGGTCATCTTCAGAGCGCTTCTCAGAAACGCAAGGCGATCCGCCCACTCCTCGATCTGCTTCGTTGTCGGCTTGCCGGCCCCGTGTCCGGCCCGCGTCTCAATCCGAATCAGGATGGGCGCGGGGCCTGCCTGGGCTTGCTGCAATGTCGCCGCGTACTTCAGGCTGTGCCCGGGCATCACGCGGTCGTCGTGATCCGACGTGGTGATCAGGACCGGCGGGTAGGCAACGCCCTTGCGAATGTTGTGTAGCGGCGAATATTTGCGGATCACCGCGAAATCCTTCGCGTTCTCGGGCGATCCGTACTCGCCCACCCATTGCGTGCCGAAGCCGAATTTCTGGAACCTCAGCATGTCCATGACGCCAACAGCCGGCATGGCCGCGCCGAACAGATCCGGCCGCTGGTTCAACACCGCGCCGACCAGCAATCCGCCGTTGCTGCCGCCGCTGATCGCCAGCTTCGGGGTGGACGTATACTTGTTCGCGATCAGCCATTCCGCGGCCGCGATGAAGTCGTCGAACACGTTCTGTTTCTTGTCCCGCATGCCCGCCTGATGCCAGGCTTCGCCGTACTCGGAGCCGCCGCGAAGATTCGCCTGCGCGTAGATGCCGCCCATGCGCAGCCATTGCGCGTCAGCCGGGCTGAACGCCGGCGTCAGCGGGATATTGAAACCGCCGTAGGCGTACAGCATGGTCGGATTCCGGCCGTCGCGCTTCAGTCCTTTCTTGTATGTCAGCGACATCGGAAGGCGCGTTCCGTCCTTGCTGGGGTAGAAGATCTGGACGGTTTCATACGCGGCGCTGTCGAAAGCCGTGTGGCTGCGCCGGACCTCGGCGCTCTTGCCGGTCTCCAGGTCCAGCCGGTAAATCGACGCCGGCGCGGTGAAGGTGGTGAAGGCATAGAACGCTTCCTTGTCGCCCAGGCGCGCGCCCGACCAGAACGCGCTGCCGATCCCGGGCAGTTCCACATCGCCGGCCGGCTTTCCCGCGAGAGTGACCAGCCGCGCTGCCGAGTGCGCGTCCTTCATGTAGGCCAGCAGCAGCTTCCCGTTGGCCATCACGACGCTCTCGAGCGTCTCCCTGGCTTCGGGTACAATCTCTTTCCAATTCCCGCGGGCGGGATGTTCAAGGTCGATCGCGATCACTCTTCCACGTGGCGCGGAGTCGTTGGTCTGCATGTACACAACCGATCCGGCGACCCCGATCGGCGCGTACGAGTATTCGAGTTTGGAAATCAGATCGATGGTGCGAGGAGTCTTCGCCGAGAGGTCCTGGTAAGAGAGCAGATTCTTCCCTTCCACGCCCGTGTAGATGGAGAAGAACAGATAGCGTCCACCCTCCAGCACGGTCGGGGAAAGGCCCCAACTGGGGTGTTCCGGGCGCTCGTACACCTGTTTGTCGGCCGACTGGGGGTCGCCCAGCTTGTGGAAATACACCTTCTGATCGAGCGCCGCGACGGTCAACACTTTGTCCGCGGGCGGTTCGGGAAAGCGCGAGTAGTAAAAACTGCGATCGTCCGCCGTCCAGGAGACGTCCCCCGACTTCACCCAGCGGATGAGGTCGGAAGAATCCTTGCCCGTATCCACGTCGCGAACACGCCATTCCTGCCAGTCGGAACCCGCCTGGGCGACGGCGTAGGCGAACAGCTTTCCGCCCCAACTCACACTCTCGCCGGAAAGCGCCGCAGTCCCGTCCTTGCGGTAAGTGTTGGGGTCCAGCAGCACGCGCGGCGATCCGTTCAGCGAATCTGTCACGAGGAGCACCGACTGATTCTGCAACCCGGTGTTGTGGGAGTAGAAGTAATGCGGACCCGCTTTGGCGAATGCCCCGAATCGCTCATAATTCCAGATTTCGGTGAGGCGCGTTTTGATGGTGTCGCGCCCGGGCAGTTTCGCCAGATAGGAGAACGTCAGTTCATTCTCTTGCTCCACCCACTTCTGGGTGGCCGGCGCGTCGGCATCCTCCAGGCCGCGGTACGGATCGGCGATCCTGACACCGTGGTAATCGTCCACTTGATTCCCTTTGGGGGCGGGCGGGTAGGGAAGGCGCATCGGATTTTGGGCCGCAAGCAGGGCGGCGGTAACGAATAACAGAGCTTGTTTCATGCGGCTAGGCTGTTGCTAATCATCGCACGGGGTTCGGAGGGCGAGGCGGGCGGATTCGTTTCCCCGTTCCCGGTGAATGCAACAACCAGGCCAGCGTGTCGACCGTGTACGGTCCGCCGGCAAACACGCAGGTGCGTCCGAGCGGCTGGCGGGCCGGCAGCGGATTGCCGAACAGATCCTCGACGAAGACGCCGGGGAACGGGAAGCCGTGAAACAACTGGGCGGAGCCGTCCGCGATCCGGATGGGAAGAAAAGTGCGGCCGGCCTCGGTGTTTTGAGAATACTGAAGGGAGACGGGAGCCCAGGTCGAATTGTCGGACCAGCCCGCGGGGAGCGCGCCAAAGAGACGCGAGTCGGCGGGAACGGCTTGGTATGCGCCGGTGAAGCCGGTTTGAAATACGACGGAGGCTTGCGCCGCCATCGACAGCAGCGCCAGCACGCTGACTGCACGGAACTTAGATCAAAAATGGCTTCGTTTCGTACCGGCCTGCCCGCTTTCAGCATATACTCTGGTAGCCATGACCCGACGATCGCTATGGAGGGCCGTTGCGAGCGCGGCGGCCGTTTCAGCGGTAGGCCGCGGCCAATCGTACAAAGGGCGAACGATGGCGGTGGTGACGGCCCACGCCGACGACTTCACCATTTTCGCCGGCGGAACGATCGCGAAGATGATTGGGGAGGGATATACCGCGCATCTGATCCGCATCACGAACGACGAAAAGGACTCGCAGGATCTGTCGCTGGCGGAGACGATCTCGCGCAACGCCCGGGAGCTTCGCAAGGCGGCCGATGCGATCGGGATCCAGGAGATTTATTCGCTGAATTTTCGCAACGACGAGATGGATCCGGTTCCGGAGACCGAGGTGCGCCAGAAACTCATGCTTCTGTTCCGGAAGCTCAAGCCGTGGACTCTGTTCACGTTCGATCCGTCGGCGAAGTACGAAGAGAATCCGGACCACAAGAAGACGGCGCGCGCGGCCGAGGACGCCGCCTGGAACTCGGCGGGCCACCTGGCCGAGCCGGAGCAGCTTGCGCTGGGACTGGAGAAATGGGCGGTGCTCGACCGCTATTACTGGGCTCGGAGTTTGGACGACTCCGACGTGAACAAAGTGGTCGACATCAGCGGCACGATCGACCAGAAGATCCGCGCCGTTCAGCAGCACAAGACGATGATGAATCACACCGCTCACCAACTGAAGGAGAAGCTGGCGGAAGCCAACCTGCGGCTGCCGTTGCTGGACACCATCGACGAGACGACGGTGAACCAGTTCATCGACATTCGTTTGCGCGAGCGGGCCGCCGCGCAGGGCGCCAAACATGGGATGAAGTACGCGGAGGTGTTTCATTACATTCCGATTGAGAGCGAGGGCGGATACGTCATGAGGAACGTCGTTCCGAGGTAGGCGTCGCCAGGAGTGGCGACGCGGCACGCACGAGTGCGTGTCGCCGGTGATGGACACGTACTGAACCGTGCCAGAGGCGTCCTTCACGCTCAGAGTCGTTAAGGTGTACTCCGCTCCCGTACGCGAAGTTCACCGTGATGGTGCAGCTCGCTCCCGGCCCAAGAGTGGCGGGGCCAACCGGCATCAGGACAAGACTCAGATTCGAGAGCGTGGTCCAGTTGGTGCCGGCGATGTTGTCCACCCGGACGAGGCGGTAGTTTTTGGTATCGGCGATATAGATCTTCCCGGCGGTGTCGACAGTCACGCCCGCGGGGCTGGCGAACTGCGCGGTCCCGCTTCCCGCCGCGCCCAAGGACGTGAAGCCGGTACCGGACATATCGTTCATCGTCACCATGCGATTGTTGCCGGTGTCGGCCACATAGATCTTTCCACCGGAATCGACAAAGATCCCTTCCGGATTCGACAACTGTCCGGCGCCGGCAGCTCCCAAACTGGACCAGTTGCAGGCGAGGGCATCCGCCGTCCGCACGATCCGGTTGTTGCCGGTGTCGGCGACGCCGACGGCGATGACGCCGGTCTGAATAGTTCCGGTCGTGCCGGGAAGGCTATAGGTGAGCGGCGTCAGGGTCTGGGAGACGTAACCGATCACGGCCTGCGAGCTGCCGTTGGTGGCCAGCGATCCGGTGAGATTCGCCTGCAGGACGTAATTCAGAAACTGAGTCGACCCTTGATAGGAGGTGTAGAAGCCGAAGGTCCTGGTGGTCACGGTTCCGGTCAGAGTGGTGGAGCCGTCATTCGACTGCATCGAAATACTGCCGCCGCCGCACGGGTGCAGGTCATGGTGACCGTGCCGGCCGGACTGCCGAGCGTCGAGCCCGTGATCGTCACGGTGGACGTGGTGTGGATGTCGAACATCTGGCTGACGGTGCCGCTGGTGTTGCTGTAACTCGATTGACCGGCCCACGCCGCGGCCGCGCAAAAAACGGCGAATACCCAGAGCGTCTTCATGGATGGCTTCCCTCTCGATTGGGATAAATCTAGCACATTTCGGGGTCTGTGTAAGACAATCGGGCTTATGCCGGAGTTGAAGAAAAAGATCGCGGTGCTCGGCGCCGGGAACATGGGCGCGGCCCTCATCGGGGGGATCCTGAAAGCGGGCGTCACGAGCCGCGAGCACCTGCGGGCCACGACGCGTTCCGAAGCGCACGCGCGCGAGGTGGCGGAACGATTCTCGATCAGGGTCACGGCCGGAGGCAACCGCGCGGCCGTGGAATT
Organism: Acidobacteriota bacterium; assembly: GCA_025353165.1. GTDB lineage: Bacteria > Acidobacteriota > Terriglobia > Bryobacterales > Bryobacteraceae > TMP-7. Next base: position 72,962 of record JANXRE010000048.1, read on the forward strand.
CGCCGACCTCGTCATTCTGGCCGTGAAGCCCACGACTCTTCCGTCGGTCGTGGAGGAAGTGCGCGATCTGCTGCGGGAGGATCAGATTCTGCTGTCGCTGGCCGCATCGCTTCCCATCGCGCTGATCGAGCGTATTGCGGCTGCGAACATGCCGGTATTCCGCGCCATGCCGAACATACCGGTCGTGGTGGAGGAGGGCGCCACCGCGGTCTCGTGCAACTCGAGGGCGTCGGCCGCCGATCGCGATCTGGTGGAGGGCATTTTCCGGGCGGTCGGCGTGGTCTGTTTCGTGGACGAAGAGAACATGGACGCGGTGACGGCGCTGTCGGGTAGCGGGCCGGCGTACATCTATATGGTGATCGAAGCCATGATCGCGGGCGGCCTGAAAATGGGCCTCTCGCGGGAGATCTCGACGAAGCTTGCGGAGCAGACCGTGCTCGGCGCCGCCAAACTGGTGCGGGAGACGGGCCTTCATCCGGCGGTCCTGCGCGATCAGGTCATCACGCCCGGCGGCGTCACGATAGCCGCCATTCACGAACTGGAGCGGCACGGACTCCGGGCCATGCTGATTTCGGCCGTGGAAACGGCTACGAACCACTCGCGCAACAAGACCCGCGCCGTGATTGAGAAGCTTGGACACTGATCATGCCCTACGAACGGGAATTGGAATTTGCGCGGCGCGCGGCGGCCCTCGCCGGCGAGAACGCCATCCGCATCCGCGGCGCGGGAATCACGGCGGAGACCAAGCCGGACGACTCGCCCGTCACGGCGGCCGACCGCGAGAACGAGAGACTGCTTTCGGAGATGATCGAGGCCGAATTCCCCGACGACGGGATCTTCGGGGAGGAGGGCGCGCGCAAGCAAGGCGCGAGCGGCCGGACGTGGACTATCGACCCGATTGATGGAACGCGCGATTTCGTGCGGGGTAATTTGTTCTGGTGCATTTTGATCGGGCTGGTGGAGAGCGGGCGGGCCATCGCGGGTGTCGCTCATTTCCCGATGCTTGGAAAAACGTTCTGGGCGGCACGCGGGGAAGGCTCGTACCGGGATGGCGAGCGCATCCGCATCTCGAACATCGAGAGCACCGGCGCCGCGGTCTTCAGTCCGAACGGAATGCACAGGATGGCGCGGGAGCGGTACGCGCCGGGCATGATGGATTTCATGTCGCGATTCTGGGCGGTACGCAGCATCGGCGGCGCGCTGGACGCGGCGATGCTGGCGTCGGGGCAGATCGAAGTCTGGCTGGAGCGGAAGGCCGAGATCTGGGACCTTGCGCCGCTGCAGGTGATCGTCGAGGAAGCGGGCGGCAGCTTCTTTGCGCTCGACGGGTCGCGCCGGATCGATCGCGGGAATGCGGTAGCGTGCGTGCCGGCGCTGGAGAATGAGGTTCGTGGATTCTTCGGGATCCCTTAGGCCGGCCAGCGGCGGAGCACGCCTTCCCGGCTTACGATTTGTTTCCATCTGGCGTGGAAGCGAGCCAAATCTCGATCTGCTCGAATTGCGAGTCGCAAGCGAGGTCGGCCAATCGCTGATGGAGAGTCGACTCGACGCGCTCGGTCGCTTCGCAGACCCTGAGCCACCCCGGCCATCCGCCGACCTTCACCTACGCGGGAGGGTAGGTCACACGATGCGCGATGAGGTCTGTTCCTCTCAAGTACCGCTCGGCAACATCCTCGCCCGCTTCGTCGCAGGTTTCTCCAGCAGGCGGCGGCCGAGGTTGCCAGGGAGAACGCCCTCCAGCTTCATATTGCATCGAAAAAATGCGGACAGACAGCCTTTTCCGCCAGAGTTCGAACGCAGGATCAACGGGTCACGGGGCGGAAAGGTGTCTGTGCCGATTTTTTCCGGTACCCTGTCATAGAGATGATCCCCTACAAATCGTCCTGGATGGATGACGAACTCGAGCTGTTCCGGAAGTCGGCCCGGAGATTCGTGCAGGAGGAGTTCGTGCCCGCCGAGCCGCGCTGGCGCGAGCAGCATCGCCCGGACGCGGAGGCGTGGACCACGGCCGGCGCGACGGGCTTCCTGCTCACCGACGTTCCCGAAGAGTATGGCGGAGGCGGCGGCACGTTCTCTCACGAAACCGTATTCATGGAAGAGCTCGCCGGCGCGGGTGTCAACTTCGGATCGTCGGTTCACAGCATCGTGGCGCATTACATTCTCTCGTACGGCACGGAGGCGCAGAAACGCGACTGGCTGCCGCGCATGGCGCGCGGAGAAATGGTAAGCGCCATCGGCATGACCGAGCCCGCCGCCGGGTCCGACCTGCAGGGCCTTCAGACCTCCGCGCGGCGTCAAGGCGAGTGCTACGTCATCAACGGGTCGAAGACTTTCATCACCAACGGGTGGCACGCCGGCATCGTAAGCCTGGCCTGCAAAACCGATCCGTCGATGCCGGGGGCGAAAGGCATTTCGCTGATCATTGTCGAGACCAAGGATCTGCCGGGATTTCGCGTTGGCCGGTCGCTTGAGAAGGTGGGGATGCACGCCCAGGATACCTGCGAGCTGTTCTTCGACGATGTACGCGTGCCGGCGTCCAATCTCCTGGGACCGGTCGAGGGCCGGGGCTTTTATCAGATGATGGAGCAATTGCCTTACGAGCGGTTGACCGTGGCGGTCAGCGCGGTGGCGGTGATGGAGCGGGCGGTCGAGATCACCACGAAGTACGCCAAGGAGCGCCGCCTGTTCGGCAAGACCTTGTTCGATCTCCAGAACACGCGGTTCAAGCTGGCGGAGTGCGCCACCGAGGCTCACATCGGGCGGGTGTTTCTCGATTCGTGCATCGAGCGGCTGATGGCTGGCACGCTCGACACGCATACAGCTTCGATGGCCAAGTACTGGCTGACCGACAAGCAATGCCAGATTGTGGACGAGTGCGTGCAGTTGCACGGCGGATACGGATACATGGCAGAGTATCCGATCGCGAGGATGTGGGCGGACAGCCGCGTGCAGCGAATCTACGCGGGCGCGAACGAAGTCATGAAGGAGCTTGTGGCGCGGGGGCTGTAATAGCTTGAATCGCCTCGAGAATGTGTGTAGACTAACGGTCACTTCTGGGAGGAACCTATGCTTCATCCGGACACCGGCTCTCGGGACCAAGTCCTGGCCGCAATTAAGAATGCCTCCGATGCATTCACCAACAACACCGCGGCCGTGCAAGAGAAAATGCAGGCAGCGTTTCCCGACGATGCGGAGCGCGAGCAAGCCCGGCAGAAGATTGCCGCAAGTCTTGGCCAGGCGCACGCCGAAGCATCGGCGGAGGAAACCGACCCGGCGTGGTTCACTCCGCGCAACCAGATGGCCGTCCTCGCCCAGTCGGCGATGAACACCCGGGCGGTGGCGGCCGCTGCGCCGCTGGCGGCGGGGGTCGGGGCGGTTGCAGCCGTGCCCGACGCGGCTTTCGACCAATATGGACCGGCCGACCCTACCTGGCTCGAGTCCGTCATCGACAGCTTCAAGACCTTCTTGACGGGAAAGGCAAAATTCGTTCAACATCAAAACCTCACGGATTTTCTCGTTGACATTCCCGACCAGATCACCATCGCGCTGGTGGCGGACTGGGGCGCCCACAATGACGCAGCCGAGCAAGTGGCGGCGCAGATTCGGGCGTGCAATCCCGACAAGGTGATTCACCTGGGCGATATCTACTACGCCGGGCAGGATAACGAAGCGGAGGCGATGCTGAAAACCTGGCCGCTGGCCGATCCCGACACGGGCGCCATCCCCTCGGGGATGAGCTTCGGGCTCAATGGCAATCATGAGATGGCCAGCGGCGGGAAGGCCTACTTCGGCAAAGTGCTTGAAGCGTTCGGCCAGAAGGCAAGCTACTTCGGCTTCCGGAATACGAACTGGCAGATCCTCGCGTTCGACACGGCATACGTCGAACACCGGCTGCTTCCTCCGGACGAAGCGAAAAGCACGGGGCTCGACAGCCAGTGGAACTGGCTCGTGGACAAGATGCAAAACTCGAAGCTGCCGACGCTATTCCTGTCGCATCACCAGCCCGTTTCGGCTTTCACGCAGGAGCACGCCGACGCCACGAATCTCCGGGCCGACTACAAGAAGTTCTTAAAAGCGGCCGGTCGTCCGGTCTTCGGCTGGTTTTTCGGCCACGAGCATAAATGCACGATTTACGACGATCCGAACGTCCCGTACTTTGCCCGCCTCATCGGGCATGGCGCCATTCCCCACGCGCCTCCACCCAGAGACCAGCAGCCCGAGCCGGGCTGTGAGTCGTTCTCGAACATGAATTTCCGCGCGAGCGCGGATGGCGACGCAGTGTGCGGATTCGCCCTGCTGAAATTCGATGGTTCCCAGATCGACATCCGGTATATCGACCAGGATGGGTTTCCGTTCCTGGAGGAAATCTGGCAGGCGCCTCCCCGCTGACACTCGAGATTCGAAAAAATTTATGTCGACTCCTGCCGCCGCGCCCCAGGCCGCCCCCGATCCCGGCCGCTGGCGCTCCCTATCCGTGATTCTCGCGGCCGCCTTTCTGGTGGGTCTCGATTTCTTCATTGTGAACGTGTCCATCCCGTCCATTCGCGCTAGTCTGCATGCGACCTTCGCGCAGGTCCAGTTAGTGATCGCGAGTTACGGCCTGACCTACGGCGTGTTTCTGATCTCCGGCGGAAGGCTCGGCGACATCTACGGGCGGAAGCGGATGTTCATGTGGGGCGTCGCGGCGTTTACTCTGACTTCGATGTTGTGCGGCCTGGCGCCCACGCCGGGAGCCCTGATTCTGGCCCGCGCGCTGCAAGGCATTGCCGGGGCGCTGCTGTTTCCGCAGGTGCTCTCCATCATGCAGGTCACTTTTCCGCCGCAGGAGCGCGCCATGGCGTTCGGCCTTTTCGGCACCGTGATTGGGACGGCGTCCTTCTCGGGAAATGTTTTGGGCGGACTCCTGGTGCAGGCCAACATCCTCGACCTGGGCTGGCGGCCGATTTTTCTGATCAATCTGCCGATCGGACTGGCCGCGCTGGCCGCCGCGTTGAGAACGGTGAGGGAATCCCGGTCGCCGAAAGCGCGCCGGCTGGACCTGGGGGGAGTCGCGATCATGACTCTCGCCCTGTGCCTGCTGCTCTACCCGCTGATCGAGGGCCGGGAAGCGGGGTGGCCCTGGTGGACGTTCGCCAGTTTCGCCGCGTCGCTGCTGATGCTGATGGCGTTCGTGCGATACGAGAGAATGGTGACGGCTCGCGGCGGCTCGCCACTCGTCGAACTCTCGCTGTTCCACGACCGGGTGTTCGTGATCGGGCTTTGCAGCGGCGTTTGCTTCTTCAGCAGCGCTTCCGCTTTCTTTCTGATTTCCACGATTTTTCTGCAAAACGGCTTAGGATATTCCCCCAGAGAAGCCGGCCTGACCTTCGCGTCTTTTGCGATCGCTTTTCTCGCCAGTTCGCTCTCGTCGGTGCGCTTGGCGCCGAGATGGGGGAGCCGGATTATCAACACCGGAGCGGCGCTGATGATTGCCGGCCTCACCGCTTTGCTCTGGCTATCGAACTCGCGCGGAAGCGCGCTGACAGGGCTGGAGCTTGCGCCGGTGCTGCTGATCTACGGAACCGGGCAGGGCTTCGTGATGCCCACCTTGATCAGCAGCATTCTGATGAACATCAAGGGCCACGACGCGGGATCGGCGTCGGGTGTGCTGTCTACCGTCCAGCAGGTCTCGTTTGCCTCTGGAGTCGCGGTGATCGGCACGGTGTTCTTCAGCGCCCTGGGAGGCGCGACTAGCGTGAGCAGTTTCGTGGCCGCGCTGAGGACGGCGTTCACGGTTAACATCTGCCTGCTGACGGCGACGTTCCTGCTGATCCTGCGGATACCGCGATTCCCGGCGCGAAATTCCTGACGGCATTCGAAAGTGTGCAATACTATTCGGCTGTGCGATCTCTACTCATTCACACGTGTGTCTTGACGACTTTTTGCTTTGCGGCCGACCCGCCAAAGATGACGGTGCGGCTGCAGGCCAGTCTCCCCTCTCCTCAACCGGTCGGCACCGCGGTGGGCCTGGTACCGCACGTCGAGCCCGGCTCGTTCTCGATGCACGTGTACCGATACAGCGTCAGTGTCGACGGGGGCCCCTTTCGCATCATCCGGGATTTCGCTCAGCAGGGAGTTTCCATGGGGCCCCTGACGCTGCAGGAGTACTTCAAGTGGAGCCCGGCGCTGTACGAGCACGAGGCCAGAATCCGAGTTACGGCTCGCGATAACAAAACCAAGGAAACCGCCGAGGCGGAATTGCCTTACCGGATCGTGTCGCGCGTGAAGGGCTCGGAGGCTGTCGTGACTCCAACGTCCCATCCGCTGGTGGCGCTGGTGAGCGCGCCCGCGTGCCGCGACGGGGCGCAGTTTCGCGTGGCGTTTCAGCCATCCGGCGACAGCGCAACAAGCGCGACGCCGCTCGAGGCCTGCCGCAGCTCGCGCAGCAACAACTTTTACATCGCAGGGATGCGCGCGGACACGATGTACCGCATGCGAACCGAGGTCGTTAGCGGCGGCGCCACGGCGGCGGGCAAATGGATGTCCTTCCATACCGGACTGATCGATCCCATCATTCCGCCCATCTCCGTACCCGTTCCGCGAGCCGCGGGTTCGGTCGTGTCCGAGCCGGTACTGATCCACAGTCTCATCGACCCTTGGCGGAACTCGGCGACGGATCTCGACGGGAATGTGATCTGGTACGGGCAACCCGGCGCGTTCCTGACGCGCGTCCTTCCCGGCGGGAGGTTCCTGGTGCATGCCGACGGAGCGAACTCCGTCAACGACATGAAGCGCTGGCAGTTGCTCCGTGAAGTGGACGTAGTCGGCAACGTTCTCCGTGAAACGAACATCGGCATCGTCGCCGAGCAGTTGGAATCCCGCGGGATACACTCGGACTGCAAGAAGGACGGCAAGGAGTGCGTGCCCGGCTTTCACCACGAGGCGATTCGTTTGCCGAACGGGCACACCGTGACCTTCGCGGGGCTGGAGCGCATGTTTCCGGCGGGCACGCAGGAGTCCAAGGAGCCGGTGGACGTACTCGGCGATCTGGTGATCGACCTCGACGAGGATTTTCAGGTTACCGCCGTGTGGAATTCCTTCGATCACCTGGATATCAAGCGCGCCTCGCTGGGTAAAGAGAAATGCCCGGGCGGTCCCGGGGCCGACGGCTGCACGCCTGTCTTTCTGGGACCGGCCGCAAACGGCTGGCTGCATACCAATTCAGTGGACTATGTTCCGGGATCGGGCGACCTGATTTTGTCCATACCGGAGCAGGATTGGATCGTTAAAATCGACTGGAAGAACGGGAAGGGCAGCGGCAAGATTCTCTGGCGGCTGGGCAAGGACGGCGACTTCACCGTGAAGTCCAACGACCCTTATCCCTGGTTTTCGTACCAGCATGACGTCCGGTTCGTCCCGGGGAGCGCGAACCGGATCCTGCTGTTCGACGATGGGCATCGCCGCCAGCAAAAGGATCCAAAGGCCAACAACCGCGGCCAGGTATGGGAGATCGACGAGACCGCGCGCACGGCGACGCCGGTTTTCAACGCCGACCTCGGTGTATATTCGGTGGCCGTCGGGTCCGCGCAGGTGCTGTCGAACGGAGGGTATTCGTTCGAAGCCGGTTTCATCAACCCAGCTTCGCTTCACTCCAGCGCGATCGAGACTTCGGCAGACGGTAAAGTTGTGTACGTTCAGCAGTCAGAGGGCGGGATTACTTACAGGACCTTTCGAGTAGCGGATATGTATTCGGCACCGCGGTAAAAAGAGAGCGATCGGCTTTGCGATTTCTTTTAATTCACACTTTCGTCTGGACCGCTTTGTGCTTCGGGGCGCCGCCTCCCAAAATGACAGCCGGGCTTCTGCCCAGTCTTCGGTCGCCGCAACCGGTCGGCACAGCGGTGGGCCTGTTGCCGCGCGTCAACCCCGCCTCCCGCTCGGTGCGCGTGTATCGATACAGCGTCAGCGCGGACGGCGGACCCTTTCACGTCATCCGGGACTTCAGCCAGCAGGAGTACTTTGCGTGGAGCCCGGCACTTTACGAGCACGACGCCAGAGTCCGCCTGACGGTTCGCGATAACGCGACCAAAGAAACCGCCCAGGCTGAATTGCCTTACCGAACCTCGTCGCGCATCAAGGATTCCGAAACCGTCGTGACTCCCACGCCGCATCCGCTGATCGCTCTGGTCAGCGCGCCTGGGTGCCCCGCCGGCGGGAAGTTCCGCGTCGCGTTTCTCCGGCCTACCGATACCGCGCTGAACTACACGCCGCTGGAGCCTTGCCGTGGCTCGCGCAGCAACAACGTCTATGTGGCCGGGATGCGCGCGGACTCGGAATATCGAATGCGAGCCGAGACCGTAAGCGCCGCCGACACGACGACGGGCGCTTGGATGCCCTTCCACACCGGGCTGTACGATGTCGCCGTACCGCCCGTATCCATACCAGTTCCCAGGATCACCGGGGCCGCCGCTGAACCGGTACTGATTCACGCACTCGTCGATCCGTGGCGGCCCACGGCGACGGATCTCGACGGCAACGTGATCTGGTACGGACACTCCGGCACATTCTTGACGCGCGTCCTTCCCGGCGGCCGTTTTCTCATGCTCGCCGAGGGAGCGAACGCCGCCAACGAAATGCGGCGCTTGCAGATTCTTCGGGAAGAGGACGTGGCCGGCAACGTGATCCGCGAAACTAATATTAGCGTGATTGCGGAGCAACTGACGTCCCGCGGGATCCACTCCAACTGCCGGAACGGCGGCAAAGAGTGCGTGCCCGGATTTCACCACGAGGCGATCCGGTTACCCAACGGCCACACATTGGTGCTGGCGGGGCTGGAGCGTATGTACCCGGCAGGCACTCAGGGATCCAACGGGCCGGTAGATATATTAGGCGATCTGGTTGTCGAGCTGGACGAGGATTTTCAGGTGGCTTCGGTCTGGAATTCCTTCGATCACATGGACATCAGCCGCGCGTCGACGGACGATGAGAAGTGTCAGGGGGGCTCCGGAGGAGACGGCTGCACGCCGGTGTTCCTCGCTTCAATAGCCAATGGCTGGCTGCATACGAACACCGTGGACTATATTCCAGGGTCGGGGGAGTTGATCCTATCCATGCCGGAGCAGGACTGGGTAATAAAGATCGACTGGAAGGACGGGAAAGGAAGCGGAAAGGTTCTTTGGCGATTGGGCACCGGCGGGGACTTCATCCCGAAATCCGCCGAGGCAGATCCCTGGTTTTCGTACCAGCACGATGCCCGGTTTCTCCCGGGGACTTCGAACCGGATCTTGCTGTTCGACGATGGGCACCGGCGCAGGAAGACAAACCCGGCGGCCAATAACCGCGGTCAGGTATGGGAACTCGACGAGAGTGCGCACACTGCGAGGCTACTGTACAATGCCGACCTGGGCGCGTACGCGGCAGCCGTTGGATCCGCGCAGGCTTTAGAGAATGGAGGATTTACGTTCGAAGCCGGTTTCATCAACCCCGATTCGATTTATGCCCGAGCGATAGAAACGTCGGCGGCGGGCAAAGTCGTGTATGTCCAGCAGACGTATGGAGGAATCACTTACAGGTCGTTTCGAGTAGCGGATATGTATTCGGCGCCGCGGTAAGAAACCACTCCCTCACGGCCGTGGCTCGGAACTGAGCCGCGACCGCAAGGGAGCGGTGTGCCACAAGGTTAGTGAGCCGCCGTGTACGACACGTAGCCGATCGACACCGCATCCGGCGAATCGGGATCGGCGAAGAGCGCCTTCAGCAAGCGCTTCGGGCTGGTCTTCCGCATTGCATCCCAATCCAGCACTACTTCGAGCCGCCGATGGTTCTGCATGCCGATGTTGTTAAAGGAACTGGCCGACAGCGGGGCGAGACCGCGGAAGCTCGTCTCAGAGCCGCCCGTTACCGCGGGGAGAGAAATCGGCATGCCCGGGAAGTCCATCGGCCGGATGCCGTGCGCGCGGATTCCCATGTGAGGCATAACCGCCGGAGCGCTCTTCGGCTGGCGAACCAGCGCCATGTTGTAACTGTGCGCCGGAACCAGGCCGGGGCGCCATCCGCCGCGTACGCCGCTGCTCCGAGTTGCTTGGGACTGAGTCGGGCTCGCACCCGCCACCACCGTCAGAAGGACGTCGTTGGCGTTGTACGTCACGCTGAAATGCTCGGAGCCGTTGATGCTCGTGCCGATCACTGCTCCGAATGTTCCCGAGACGGAAGAAGCGTTCAGGATGTCAAAAGTGTTGCCGATCGTCGGAACGAACCCGTTGATTAGCGTGATGTCGAGAATTCCGCCTAAGCCCGCCGTGCTGGTGACATTCAACTGGTCGAACTTCGTTCCGGCAGTAGTTCCGCCGACTGCTATGTTCAGCACCCCCGACCCACCCTGGGTGTAAGTCTTCGTCACAGCGAGCGCCCCGGTCTTAAGGGCGGAGTCACCGGGCGTGATAGCTCCGGTATTGTCCGCAACAGCATAACCGAGTGTCCCGCCGCCGAACAACGAGCCGCCATTCAGGGTCAGCGTACCGGCCGTCGTCGAAGTCAGGGTTCCATCGACAGTGGTGGTCCCACCGGACTGGGTAAAGTTGAAGCTGGCCCCGCCCACATTGAAGGTGGTGCCCTTCGAAACGTTGAAAATGCCGGCGTTGGTGAAGTTGCCGCCGGTAGTGGTGAGACGCGCCCCGGCAGCCAGCGCGAAGCTGCCGGTGGACAAGTTGTTGTTGAAGCCCAATAAGGCGTTCACAGCCGTCTGATTCTGTATCTTCGCGTTCACGCCCGTAAGAGTGATGTTGGCGGCGTTGGTGGCGATACTCGCGCCGTTGAACTGCAGGATGCCGTTCACCTTGTAAATGCCGCCAGTCAGCGTAGTGCCCGCGAAGTTGGTCAGATTGCCGTTGACGATGAAGCTATCGCCCGTTCCGATGGACAACGTGCCGTTGTTGGTAAAGTTGCCCGCGGTAGTGAAACTCCGGCCGGCACCCAACGCAAACGTCGCGCCGGCATTGTTAGTCGCGAAAGCGGCAAGTATGTTGCTGTTGCCGAAATCGACGATCTGCGATCCCGCGCCGGTCAGGGTGATGTTGGCGGCGTTGGTCGCCAAACTCGTTCCGGGCGCGCCGAACTGCAGCGATCCGCTCACATTGTAGATGCCGCCGGTCAACGTCGTTCCCGCGAAGTTGGCGAGCGCTCCGCCCGCCGAAGTGCCGATCTGCATGGTGTCGCCCGTGCTCACCGTCAGGTTGCCCTTGGGGCCCGAGACGGTCAAGCCGCCCGCGGCGGGCAGGACGATCAGTGGCGTCGACTGGTTGGCCAGCAGCGTACCGGTGTCCGTAATCTTCAGGTTGGAGATCGTTCCGCCGCCCTCAATGGTCTCCGCGTTAGATAGTGTCTTGTTGGCGCCGGCGCCGGTGATCAGGCTCGCGGCATTGTTCGAGAGATTGACAATCCCGCCCGTGCCGCTCAAAGTGGTGGTTCCCGCGCCGCTGATTTTCAGCGTCGAGCCGTTCAGCGTGATGGTGGATGTGTTCGTGTCGGCGCCACTGGAAGTCAGATTCAAGGTAGCGCCCGTCCCGACCGTGATCGGAGCGCTGTTGGCCAGGTGCGCAACGTTGGCGACGTCCGCCGTGTCGTTGTTGGCCCCGATGGTCACACTGCCGGCGCCCGAATTAGTCAGCGTTCCGGTTACCGTTAGAGTGTTGTTGCCGCCCAGCAGGTTGCCGCTGTTGGTGGCGACCGTCCCGGTGTTGGCGAGGTTGCCGGTGACGGTCAGCGAGCTTCCCTGTTCCAGGTCTATCGACCCGGCATTCGTGAAGTTGCTGGCGGTGGTGAAACTGCCCCCGCCCGCTACCGTGAAACTACCGGCGCTGGTGTTGGTGGCGAAGGCGGCCAGCAGGTTGTTGTTGCCCAGATCCAGGAGATGGAAGGTGGTTCCCCTCAGGGTCAGATTCGCCGCGTTGGTGGTGACGCTGCTTCCGCTCGTGCCGAATTGCAGAGTGCCGGCGACGTTATAAGTCCCTCCGGTCAACGTCGAACTGGCGAAATTTGTCAGGTTGCCGGTGACTTTGAAGGTGTCTCCACTGCCCACCGTCAGCTTGCCGTTGTTGGTGAAGTTGCCCGCCGTG
>JANXRE010000138.1 GCA_025353165.1 Acidobacteriota bacterium
GGCGCTGAAGGCGGGCCTCGCGATCGCGGTCGTCGGATTACTGGCGGTGGTGGCGGGGACCCTGCAGGAGAGCGTGGTGGAGACCGGCGACAAAGCGCCGAAATTCACCGTGAAGACCGACCAGGGGCGGGAGATCTCGCCGGCGGAGTTCGGCGGTAAAATCCTGGTGCTGAACTTTTGGGCAAGCTGGTGCCAGCCGTGCGTGGAGGAAACGCCGTCGCTGAACGAATTTGCGAGGAAATACGCCGGGCAGGGCGTGGTGGTGGTGGGCGTGAGCGTGGACCGGAACGAGAAGCTGTACCGCAATTTTATCCGCCGCAACGGGTTGGCGTTCCAGACTGCGCGCGATCCGGAAGCGAACATCAGCGGGTCGTACGGCACCTACAAGGTCCCGGAGTCGTACATCATCGGCAAGAACGGGAAAGTGCTGCAGAAGGTGATCGGGCCGCAGAACTGGACCGACCCGGCGTACCTGAACTATTTCCAATCCTTGATGTAAGCGGGTCCGGGCGCGCTTCCTGTTAACATTGATAGCGTGCGGGTATTCGCAGTCTTCCTGTTGTTCGTGCTGCACGCGGGCGCGGCTACCGACAACATCCCTTTGCCCGAACGCACTCGCGGATATCTGATCGACCTGATAAAGATCGATACGACAAATCCTCCCGGCCACGAGACCAAGGTGGCTGAATACCTCAAGCAGGTCGCCGACGCGTACGGCATTCCCTCGGAGTTGGTCGGCGCCGATCCGAAGCGGCTGAATTTCGTGGCGCGGCTGAAAGGAGCGGGGAAATCGCGGCCGCTCCTGCTGATGGCTCACAGCGATGTGGTGCCCGCGGAGAAGAGCCAGTGGACCGCGAATCCGTTTAGCGGCGAGATTCGCAACGGGTTCATTTACGGCCGCGGCGCGGTGGACGACAAGTCGCTTCTGGCGGCGGAGCTGGCCGTGATGGTCGAGATCAAACGCCGGAACATCCAACTGAATCGCGACATCATCCTGTTGTCGGAAGCCGACGAGGAGGCCGGTTCGACCGGCATCGAGTGGCTCATCCGGGAAGCGTGGCACAAGATCGACGCGGAGTTCGCGCTGAACGAAGGCGGGGTGGCGATCGAAACCAAGGACGGCCCGCGCATCTTCCAAGTACAGACCTCCGAGAAGATCCCGACGAGAATCCTTCTGATCGCTCACGGAACCGCCGGGCACGGTTCCCTGCCCCGCGCGGATAATCCCGTTCTGCGCCTGGCCCGGGCGCTGGTGCGGCTGTCGGATGCGGATCAGCCTGTCCGCCTGAACGCGACCACTCGGCGATACTTCCGCGAACTTGCCAAAACGGAAGACAACACCTGGCTTCAGCCGCTGCTTCCAAAGCTGGAGATGCCCGCGACCGCTGCCGTCGCGGCCGATCAGATCCGGACCCGAGCGCCCGAACTCGAGGCCATGCTGCGGACCACTGTTTCGCCCACCATGCTCCGGGCCGGCGTCAAGGTGAACGTCATACCGAACACCGCGGAAGCTCAGTTGGATGTCCGGCGGCTTCCGAATGAGACGCGGGAGGAGCTGCTGACGCGCTTTCGACAGATCGTCAACGACTCTTCGGTGGAGATTAACAGCGCCCTGGGGCAGCAGTTGCCCGCCACCGAGCCGAGCCCGATGACCAGCGCGCTATACCGCGCCATCCAAAGCGCCATCCAGCGGGCCCACGCGGAAGACCTGGTCATCCCGTACATGAGCCGGGGAGCGACGGACGGGGCTTTCCTCCGCGCCCGCGGCATGGCGGTTTACGGCGCGCCGGTGTTCCTCCGGGAAGGACCGGACTCGCTGGCCCATGGCAATGACGAGCGCATCTCCATCCGCAATCTGGAGGATGGGGCCGAGCTGCTGTGGCAGATCGTGATGGAAATCGCCGGCGTGGCGTAGATCCTAAAGGCCCGATACGTGCTTCACTGGCGTAGTGGTTTCGGTATTTTCCAGATACGCTGCCTGGATTGCGTTGATTTGCGGTTCTCCCGTGCTGGCGGGTGTGTCGCAAGGACTCGGCATCGTCTCCGGAAACGGCCAGATCGCATTTGAGTTTCAGCTCGCGCCGGCGCCCCTGGTTGTGCGGGCAACGGACGCCAGCGGCGCGCCTCTGGCGAACGTGCCGGTGGCGTGGGCGATTACTTCAGGCAGCGGCAATCTCGCCGGTCCCGTCGCGACGACCGACAGCAGCGGCCTGGCCATGGCCAATTTCCTGGCGACGGCGCTACCCGACGGCCAATCCTTCGGGGCGCAAACGATCACCGCCACATCCCCCGCCGGGACGGCGACCTTCGTCGTCACGACGCTCGTGAACCGGGCGACGATGGGGGGAGTCACCGCGATGCCGGTGGTGCAACTGCCGGCGACTTCCAATTCTCCGCCCAGCGTGACGGCGCATGTGTCGGTTTTTGGCGGACCGCAGGACGGAGCGGCCATCCCGAACGTGAGCGTGCGGGTGCTGGACGCCGTCTGCGCCAACGCGCAGGGCGGAACAGTCCTCACCGATGCGCAGGGGAATGCATCCTGCGACCTGATCCTCTCCAGAGCGCCGGGGTCCTATTTAATGACCGTTCTCGCAGGTGAGTACTCGAAGACCGCCCAGTTCACCGCCGCCGTCAATGCGTTGCAGGATTGCACGTATAGCCTGGCCCCCGTCAACGCAAGCTACGGTCAGAACGGGGGCAGCGGCAACATCTCGATCGCAACTTCCCCGAACTGTGCGTGGACCTCCTCCAGCAGTTCCAGTTGGTTGGTAATCACGCCGGCTAGTGGGCTGGGCTCGGGCTCGGTCTCTTACGCCCTGGCGCCGAATACGGGGTTGGCGCGGAGCGCGACCATCGCGGTTTCCGGCCAAAGTTCGAACATTGCGCAGGACGGAACAGGCGTCCCCGTCTCGTACCCGGCTATGACGAATGGCCCGTTCCCGGCGGGCGTCGTGGGGCTCGGCTACCTTCAGACCCTGACCAGTACCGGCGGTTGCGCAAATCCGGTGTTTTCAGCGGGAGCGCTGCCGCCCGGTCTCGTCCTGCGCAAAATCTTCCCGGGCACGTTCGCGGTCGCCGGAGTCCCGAACGCCGCCGGCGCTTACACATTCCCCCTGACGGTGACCGATGGTTGCGGGGCGACCGGCCAGACGAACTTCACCATTGCGGTGTCGGCGGGACTGGGCACCACTGCGCCGATCTTCGTCTCGCCGGCCGCTGTTTCATTCTCGGTGCAGGCAGGAGACGCAAGCGTGGTGGCGGACCAGACCATCGCGGTGACCAGCAGCGGCGCCTTGTCTTTCACCGCCACGGCGATTCCGGGCATGGGCGGGAACTGGCTCGCCGTCGGCGGCGCGGGACCGGCGCCCGCCACCCTGACCCTGCACCTGATCAATTACAGCGCTCTAGGTCCGGGGACCTATGCTTCCGGTATCGCGATCACGCCCTTGACCGGCGGACCGCCCCTGGTCGTCCCCGTAAGCCTGACCGTTGCCGCGCCCGCGGTTCTCACGGTGTGGCCGCCGGTGGTGGACTTCGCGATGTCCGGCGCGGCCAGCCAGACGATCCAGGTGCAAGGGACACCCGCGTCCTACTCGGTGGCCGTGTCCGGGGGCAACTGGCTCTCGGTCTCCAAAACGGCTGGCTCCGCGCCGGACACCTTCGACTTGATTGCCGATGCGAGCGCGCTGGCTCCGGGCGTCTACAACGGATCGGTCACGGTGACGCCGACCGTCCCGCCGGGACCGGCGCTGACGATACCGGTCGCGGTCCGTGCGTCTTCCGCGGCCGAGGTTACCCCGATCCCGTCCTCGGTGGCGATCGTCTATCACATCGGGGACCCTTCACCGGCGGCCCAAAACATCTCACTCCAGTCCTTCACCGGCGCCGCGAGCTATACCGCGGCCAGCACCGCGCCATGGCTGGCGGTAGCCCCAAGCTCGGGATCGACTCCCGATACACTCTCGCTTACGGTAAATCCCGCGGGCCTGGGCCCCGGAGCCTGGTACGCCTCCGTGATCGTCTCCAACCCCGCGATGTCAGTGCCGGTGACGCTGTTCATCCCGACCCCCAAACCGGCGATCGCTGGGGTTCAGAATGCCGCGAGTTACGCCTCGGGCCCCGTGGCTCCGGGTGAGGCGATCATTATTTACGGGTCGCACCTGGGGCCGTTCTTCCTGGTTCCGGGTACCGTGACCAACGGCAAGCAGGACAAGCGGGCCGGGCCGACCCGGGTGCTTTTCGACGGAGTGGCCGCGCCGGTGCTCTATGCCAGCCAGGACGTCGTGGCCGCGCTTGTGCCGTTCGGCGTTTCGGGCGCGAAGGCGACGAATCTACAAGTTGAAGCGGCCGGCCTGGACTCCGACCCGGTTGCGATTCCGGCGGCCACGGCCGCTCCGGGAATCTTTGCGGACGCGTCGGGAAGCGCCATCGCGATAAATCCGGATTATTCCCGGAACGGTCCACTAAACGGAGCGGCGGCGGGGGGCTGGGTCGGCGTGTATCTGACCGGCGGCGGCGCGACAACGCCGGCCAGTCCCGACGGCCTGATCGCGACCGATGACTCGCGAACGCTCGCGCAAGGCGTCACGGCTCTGATCAATGGAGAGAATGCCGTGGTGCTGTATGCGGGCAATGCGTTAGGCTCACCGGCGGGAATATCGCTGGTCAAAGTCCTGCTCCCGGCCGATCTTCCGGCCGGCGCTGCGACGATTGTGTTGACGATAAGAGGGGTAAGCACTCAAACGGGGGTTACGGTGTACATCCGTCCGTAGGCGTTCGATGTGGCGCACGCACTCGTGCGTGCCGCGTCGGCACTCTTGCCGACGCTTGGGAAAATCGTGTCGCGGGGAGTTGCGACATGGCACGCACGAGTGCATGCGCCACGTCGGACTGACACGGTTATTTCATGCCAGGCCATGAGGGCTTTCAGGCGCCGTCCGCTTTTCTGAGCAGTACCTGCGCCTTCTCCCGCGAAGGATCTTCGGGCGTTAGCTCGCTGCCGAGATACCTCCTTAGAAGATCTCGCGCCTTTTCCAGATTGCGTCCATCGCGCACGTAAGTCTCGGCCGTCCTGTAGAGGACGTCCGGACTGTTCGGAGCCAGCTTCTGGGCGCGCGCGAAGGCGAGGTCGCTCTCCTGCGCGCGGCCGCGTTTGGAGAGATACGCGGCCAGATCCAGCAGGCGTCCCACCTGCCGCGGCGTAAGCTCGACGGCGCGCCGGAGCTGCGCCTCGGCTTCGTCGAAATGCTTTCGCCGGTCCGATAACTGCGCCTTGGCGAAGTAGCCCTCGGCGGCATCCAGCCTCGCCATCCGGTTGGCCATGTCCTCGGCCTTGCCGAAGCCTCCGCCCAGGAACCCGGGCGCTTCCAGATAGTAGTCGAACAGGTCGCTTAACGCTTCCTTGTTCGTGCCGTCGAGTGCGACGGCGCGCTCGAAGCACTGCCGGGCCTTGGAAGCGTAAGACCCTGCCACGAGGGCGTTCGACACTTCGGCTCTGCGGCCCCACGCGCGGCCGAGCCAGAGAACGAATTCCGAGCTGCTGGGATCCGCGGCAACAGCCTGCTCAAAGGCGCCAGCGGCCTTTTTGTATTCCGCCATCATGAAATACGACTGGCCGATCAGCTCCCACGCGGGCCCGTCTTTGAGCGTCTGGGATTGCAGGATCTTCAGCGCACCAGCATAATCGATGCGATCGTAAAGCTTCCGCGCGCGTCCCAGGTCCGCGGAACCTGCAAGCAGTCCGGAACAGAACAGAACTGTCATGCAAATCACGCGCACTGCAAACATGTTGCTACCTTCGCCTCCATTGTATTCCCCTCTTTAGATGCGGCGTTGCTTCGCCCGATTCACGGCTGTAGTAGACTAAAAACAGCAACAATTCCAGATCGGGAGGTCCCCAATTCATGGTTGCTTCCAGCAACTCCCCTCATCGACGTATCCTACGCGCATTTTTAGGCTTCTTAGGCGCTTCCTTGTTTTTCGCCGCGTCCGGATGGGCCCAGACGGGCTCCTTTTCCGGAGACGTGAAGGACGAAAACGGAAAGGGCCTGCAAGGCGCTCTGGTCAAGATCGAACGCACGGACATCAAGGGAAACTACAAAGTAAAGACGGACAAGAAGGGCCACTACTTCCACGCGGGACTTCCGCTTGGACAGTACAACATCATTCTAGAAGTGGAGGGCAAGGATATCGACCGCGTGAACGGCGTACGCACACGCCTCGGTGACGAAGTGCCCATCAACTTCAACATGGCGGAGACGAAAGCCAAGCAGGTTGCGCTTCAGAAGTCCGCCGATACCGGCCAGTTCTCGAAAGAGCAGGAACGCGGCATGAGCGCCGAGCAAAAAGCCGCGTTGGAGAAGCAGACCAAGGAACGCTCCGCGCAGATGGCCAAGAACAAGGAATTGAACGACGCCTTCAACGCTGGCCACGAAGGTCTCACGCAGGCGCAGCAGAGCAAGGCCCAACTGGCCCGGGAGGTCGATGCCACGAAGAAGCAGGAACTGCAGGCAACGTTGCGTGCGCAAACCACGACGGCGATCACGAAATTCGATGCGGCCGAAAAAGCCATCGATGCGAGTGATCCCAAGCAGGCGCAGAACGTCATAGTGGTGGAGAGTAACAAAGCGGAGGCCTATGGACTTCTCGCTGAAGTTCTGACCGGTCAGGAGCAGCAAGACGCAATTGCGAAGGCTATCGAGGCATACAGCCGGGCCATCGCGCTGAAACCTGACGATGCAGCTATGCACAACAACTACGCCCTTATACTCGCCCGTGCAAAGAAGATGGACGATGCGAAAGCGGAATTGACCAAGGCTGCTCAGTTGGAACCGGGGCAGGCAGGCAAGTACTACTACAATCTTGGGGCATTACTTGTAAACACCGGTCTGTCTGCCGAGGCGATAGATTTTTTCAAGAAGGCGATTGAGGCCGATCCGAACTACGCGCCGGCGCAGTACCAATATGGCAACGCCCTCTCCGCGAAGATGGTGAGCCAACCGGATGGGACCGTGGTCGCGCCTCCTGAAATGAAGGAAGCGCTGGAAAAATACTTGCAGCTCGACCCAAATGGCAGAGACGCCGAGGCGGCGAAGGGCTTGTTGCTGGCGATCGGCGGAAAGCTCGAGACGAAGTACGAGAATCCGGCCGCCGCTAAGAAGAAGACGAAGAAGTAACGGACGGCGAGGGAGTTCCGAGGGACGGGCTTAAAACAGCCCGTCCTTTTTTATGCTTCGTTTCGTAGTCATCCTAATAATCAGTGTTTTTCTCATCACGATCCTCCGATCGGTGTGGGCCCTGATCTCACGTGGACTTGCCGATCTGTTCGGGCCGGCTCAGCAGCATCCGCCGGTGCCGATGGCACGCGAGCTCAAGCGCGACCCAGTGTGCGGGACATACATCGCCGCGGCGGCTTCGGTGCGGAAAATTGTGAAGGGCGAGACGCTGTATTTCTGTAGCCCGAATTGCCGGGACAAATACCCGGGCGCGTGACACCGTGGCGCACGCACTTATGCGACGCACGGGTGCGTGCGCCACGTTCCTAGCGTTCGCGGCCCGTTAGCGGCCCGTAAGTGAACAAGGTTTCGGCCGCTACCACGCCCGAGTGAAATTCACGGTGCAGCGCCGAGGCTGGCATGGGCGCGCCGTCCGCGCTGTAAACGTAGTCCACCTCGGCATGATCGCGGATATCCCCCCGGCGCTCGGCATCCAGCGTGACCCGGAGGAGGCGGTACGTGGCGGCGTCCACCCATACCTCACCGTGAGTCTGCTGGCGGAACTTCTTCTGCCGTTCCTGGATGGTCACCGTTTCCGGGCCCTCCACCTGCTCATACCGGAACACGACCGCGGCCTGCGCGCCGAAATACGCCGTCCGGTCCTCCTGGAATGCGTAGCGGCGGATGGTGGCGGCGTCGAACAGCAGCAGCAGTTGCCCGGCGTCGTTGATCGTGGGCTTCAGTTCCTTGTCTTGAGAGGAACGCAGGATCTTGCGCTTCTCGTGCACTCCCTGCGGGCCAACTTCAAAGCGGTACTCGGAAACGGCCTGAGCGGTGTCCCATTTGTCCCCGCCCGACGCCTTTCGGTAGCGCATAATCTCCTCGGCGGAAAAGCGCGGGGCGGCCGCGAGGAAAGCCTTGGCGGCGGAGGCGAGGGATTCGGTCAGTCGCGCCGTATCGCCGGCGGCCTGGGCGCTGGCCGCGCAGGCGAGCAGGAGGCAGAGGCGACAGGACACCAACTTCCAGAATGACACACCGTAAGTACCTAAGGACCAGGAGGTCCGATTTTGCCGCTGGGAACCGCGTGGAATCGCGCCTTGCCGTGTTAGAATCGGGAGTTTGCAACAGGATTGCTATCGATACACCAGGAGGACTCATGTCCGTTGAGCAGAAAGTGAAGCAGATTATTGTCGAACAACTCGGCGTGGACGAGGCGCAGGTAGACAACACGGCATCGTTCGTGGACGACCTGGGCGCGGACAGCCTTGACATCGTCGAGTTGGTCATGGCTTTCGAAGAGGCGTTCGACCTCGATATCCCCGACGAGGACGCGGAAAAGATCAAGACCGTGAAGGACGCCGTCGACTACATCGAAGCCAAGAAGGGCAAGTAGTAAGGGCGCGCGCCCTCACCAGCCCTAGGAGCATTTCAACTTGTCACGCAGAGTAGTAGTGACGGGTGTCGGGCTCCTGAGTTCCGTCGGCAACGGCACCGAGCAAACCTGGGAAGCCGTTAAAGCGGGCAGGAGCGGAATCGGCCGCATCACAGCGTTCGACCCCGCGGCGTATAGCTGCCAGATCGCCGGCGAAGTGAAGAACTTCGACCCGACACAGTTCATCGAAAAACGAGAGATCAAGAAGATGGGGCGGTTCATTCAGTTCGCCATCGCGGCGTCTGATTACGCGCTCCAATCCGCCCAATTGAAAGTCGCGCCGGAATTCGCCGAGCGCACGGGCGTTTACATAGGCAGCGGAATCGGCGGGTTCGAGGTCATCGAACGCGAATTCAAGATCCTGCTGGAGCGAGGTCCCAGCCGCATTAGTCCTTTCTTCATTCCGGCAACCATCATTAATCTCGCTTCGGGTTATGTCTCGATTCGCGCCGGCGCGAAGGGGCCGAACTCGGCGACCGCGACCGCCTGCACTTCCAGCGCCCATGCCATCGGCGATTCGTTCAAGATCATTCAGCGCAGCGACGCGGACGTCATGATTTGCGGCGGCGCCGAGGCCGCCATCACGCAGATGGGTATCGGCGGGTTCGCGGCGATGCGTGCGCTCTCGCAGCGCAACAACGAACCCGAAAAAGCGTCCCGTCCGTGGGACAAGATGCGCGACGGCTTCGTGGTGGGCGAAGGCGCGGGGATTATCGTGCTGGAGGAGTTGGAATTCGCCAAGGGCCGCGGCGCGCCCATTTTGGCGGAGATCGTCGGCTATGGCATGAGCGCCGATGCGTTCCACATCACTTCTCCCGCCGAGAATGGGGATGGCGCATTCCGGGTGATGCGCAGCGCGCTCAAAGACGCCAACCTGGCGCCGGAGCAAATAGATTACATCAACGCCCACGGAACGTCGACGGAGATGGGCGACAAGATCGAGACGACGGCGGTCAAGCGGGCCTTCGGCGAGCACGCCTACAAGGTGGCCGTAAGTTCGACTAAGTCGATGACCGGGCACTTGCTCGGCGGAGCGGGCGGACTGGAAGCGGGATTGACCGTGCTGGCGATGCGCGATCAGATCGCGCCGCCGACCATCAACTACGAAGTGCCAGATCCGGAATGCGACCTGGATTATGTGCCGAACGTGGCGCGTCCGATGCGCATCGATTGCACGCTGTCGAACTCGTTCGGGTTCGGCGGCACGAACGGGTGTTTGGTGTTCAAGCGGTATGCTGGATAATCCGAAAGAATAGTCAAGTGCACGGCGCGGCGGTTGCATAGAATCGTTCGCGTAGCAGGACATCGTGCGCTCTCATCGCCGGAAGATTCTGCTCATCGCGGCAGGCCTCGTCATACTGCTAATCGCCGCCGGTCTTGTGCTGACCTGGTGGTTCTTCGGCCAGCCGATGTACAAGCCGGGCGACGTGCGCACCCGGCTGGACCTCGCGCCGCCCGCGCAGACACCGCAGACCGCGCTCTGGCTCGTCGAGCCCGGTGTTACGTTAAAGCATTTCTCCTCCGGTTCACGGCGGTCCAGGGTTTCCGTCGCACCAGCCGTGGCCCGGGCTGGAGCGACTTGCCGGAACGTTCGAATTCCACTACTACGACCAGCGAGGCTCCGGCAACGCAAACGTGGTGGTCCAGTACGGCGTGGGCCATCAACTCGGATTTCACATTCAACTCGCGCGACAATTCCGCGGGCAGAGGTAGCTGGATCGCCTTCTGGGCCAGTGGACAAGGCCTGGTGGACCCGACCGGACGGGATGGGGAAGTCATCGACTTCCAGCATGGGCAGTACAAGAATTTGACGCGGCCCGTGACGGTCACGATCGGAGGAAGAGTTGCGCAGGTGATATCGAGTAGGCTCATCTACACAGGTGAAATCCAGGTGTCCGCATACGTCCCGGTCGATGCCCCGGCGGGCGATGCGGAATTACCACTGAGTGTCGGGACCGCCACCAGCCGCACCGGCGTCACGGTTAGCGTGAAGTAACGAGCCGCGAGCCGCATACGTATGAGGGGTCTGATATAATACGTACACGATGGCGAAGCTTACGCTAAGCGTCAATCCTTCCGTAGTCTCCACCGCGAAACGGTATGCAAAGCAGCAAGGCATCTCCGTGTCGCAAATGGTGGAGGTTTACCTGTCGTCGGTCTCGAAACCTGCCGCCGCGGCGGAAACGCCGCCGATCCTTCGATCGTTGCGCGGAACGCTTAAGAAAACGGGCCTGCAAGACTATCGCCAACATCTGAGCAAGAAATACCGATGAAGCGGGTCCTCGTTGACGTCAACGTAGTCCTGGACGTCCTCCTGGACCGAACTGCCCATGTGGCAGGCAGTTCAGCAGTATGGGAAGCCATCGAAACGGGCATGGCGGAAGGGCTGCTGGCGGCGCACGCGGTGACAACCATCCATTACCTAATTCGAAAGGAGCAAGGCGCGGCGAAGGCCAGACGTACAATGGGCGCAATACTCGGCGTCTTTCGCGTCGCGAAGGTCGATGGGATCGTTATCCAAGACGCGCTCCAACTGCCCTGCCCCGATTTCGAGGACGCCGTAACGGCTTCCGCCGCTGCGTTCGCCGGATGCGAGGCAGTCATCACGCGGGATCCCAAGGGCTTCCGCGGCTCACCCGTTCGCATCCTCACTCCGGAGTTAGCCGTCCCGCTACTCCGCAATTGAACCACCGGTTGTGCCCAGAGGTAGGGTCGCGTAAATTGGAGAAGCAATCATGAAAATCATCGTCGCGATTAAGCAGGTACCCGTCCGCGACTCGCAGTTGCGGATCGACGCGAGCGGGCGATGGATCCAGGAAGAGGATCTCAGCTTTGAGATCAACGAACCGGATGCTTATGCCCTCGAAGAAGCGCTGCAGTTGAAGGAAAAACACGGAGGCGAGGTCGTGGCATTGTGCCTCGGCCCCGCGCGTGCCACCCAGACCATCCGCGAAGCGCTCGCCAAAGGCGCGGATCGGGCCATTCACATCGAAGAAGAAAACACCGGCGCGCTCGACACGTTCGGCGTGGCCAGCCTGCTCTCGTCGGCCATCCAGGGAGAGAAACCAGACCTGATCCTCACTGGGCTGCAGTCCGACGACCTCGGCTACGGACAGACCGGCGTGGTGATGGCGGAAATTCTCGGCTTGCCGCACTCGACCATCATCATGCAGGTCGAGAAAGAGAACGAATCCATCCGCGTGAAGCGCGAACTGGAGAACGGCTGGTTCCAGCACATCGACATCCCGCTGCCCGCCGTGCTCGCCATTCAATCGGGCATCAGCAAACTCCGCTACGCCACGTTGATGGGCATCAAGAAAGCGAAGTTGAAGGAAATGAAAAAGGTCACTGTGGGCGAACTCGGCGCGCCGCCACCGGCGACGGTCTTGATCGAGCGCGCCTACGCTCCGCAAAAATCCAAGCGGACCCAGATCCTGGAAGGCGACGCTAAAGCCGTGGCCGCGAAACTGGTAGAGAAGCTGAAGTTCGAGGTGCGTGTCATATGAGCGGCATTTTAGTCGTGATGGAGCAGCAGGGCGGGCAGTGGCACCGCATGTCGTGGGAAGCGCTGGCGGCCGGCATCGAGTTGGGGAAGCAGTCGGGACAGCCGGTGCTCGCTGCCGTGCCGGGCAGCGAAATCGCCGCCCTGGCGAACGAAGCAGCAACGAAAGCGGTGGCGAAAGTACACGCCGTCGAGCACCCACTGCTGAAGGACTACACCCCCGATGGTTTCACCGCCGCGCTGGAGCAATTGATCCGGCAGCACGCGCCTACCGTGGTTCTCTTTCCACATACCTACCAGGTGCGCGATTACGCGCCGAAACTGGCGACGCGGTTCGGACAGAGCCTGCTCAGCGATGTAATCCACATCCGCGCCGATGGCGGGACGCCGGTGTTCGTGCGGCAGCTATTCCAGGGCAAACTGAACGCGGACTTCCGCCCATCCGGCAACGGTCCGTTCTTCGCTTCGGTTCAGGCGGGCGCGTTCCGGGCCGATTCGCTCGAAGCCGGATCGGCGCAAGTCGAAACGTTCACCCCGCAACTGGACGCCGCGCAGATTCGCACCAAGCCGCAGGCGCCATTCCGCGAAGCGGCCCGCGCCGTGGACCTCACGGCGGCGGAAATCATCGTGTCGGTCGGGCGCGGCATCAAGGATAAAGAAAACATCCACATCGTGGAGGCGCTGGCGAAGGCTCTCAATGGAGAACTGGCGGCCTCCCGCCCCATCTGCGACAACGGATGGCTCCCCATGGAGCGCCAGGTGGGATCCTCCGGGCAGACCGTCTCACCGAAGGTCTACATGGCGATCGGAATCTCGGGCGCCATCCAGCACCTGGTCGGCATGAAGGGATCCAAAATCATCGTGGCGATCAACAAGGACGCGAACGCGCCGATTTTCGAGGTGGCGGATTACGGGATCGTCGGCGATCTGTTCGAGATCGTGCCGGCGCTGGTCGAAGAGGTCAAGAAAGCGAAAGGCTGACTTACGGGCGAGCGCGCAATTCCTGCTGCACGCTGGCCGGTAATTTATCGGCCTTGGCCAGCATCAGGCTGATCTGCCACATCTGCTCGTCGCTGAGCGACGCGCCGAAGCCGGGCATGCCCGTGAGCCGGATGCCGTTCTTCGTTTTCCAGAACGTCTCGCCGGCGGGATCGTCAGTGACGCCGGTGCCAACCAGGAGTTCCGGAGGCTGGGGGAACTCGCCCTTCGCGATCGCGGTTCTCTCCACTCCGGGCAAGCCGTGGCAGACGGCGCAGTGCTCGCGGTACTGCTTTGCGCCCGCCAACAGGTTGGGCTCGGTCGGCTGTATGGGCGAATCCTTGGGCGCGTTGCGGTCGATGGCCGCGTGCAGCGCGGTGCGCGCCAGCGACCGTTCCATCGGCATCGGCGCCGCCGATGTCGCCACCGGCGCTAGGCCGAAATGCAAGTACAAGTAGCCGAGTACCGGCAAGGTGGCTAGCCCGGCGACAAATCCGAAAAAGAACCCCTTGAAAGTCACGCCGCTCTCCTCTTATTGTGATCCAGCCGCGATTGCATCACCGCCTGCTCTCGGCCCAATAGCCGGGGCGCCAGCGCACGCGATATTCGGGATGCTCCGGCAGCCGGACCTGTACCTCATGATACAAGCCATCGGACACCTGCTGCGGAAAGCTCAACAGATACTGGCTGTGCAATTCCTCGCCGAGCCCGGCGATCACCCGTTCGAGCCCGCGCAGCGTGGTGAACGACAAATGCTCGCCTCCGGTCGCGCGCGACATCGCATCCGCGTCGTTCTTCTTCCCCAGGCGGCTCAACTCGATGAATATGGGGATCAGGCCGCCCGGTCCGTCGGGAGGCGGCAGTTCCCCTGCCTTCACCGTCCACGCGCTCTTCTGAGCGGAAAACGTCGCGGGATAGACGGCCACGGCATCGCGCTGCGCCGACAACAGGGTTTCCCACAGATCCGCCTGGCTACCCCGGTCGCGCGACTCCGAGACCATCACCACCACCCGCCTGCGATTCCCCGGCCGGGCCGCGAGCATGCGAATACTCTCGGCCAGCGCGTCCACCAATCGCCCCGCACGGCTATCTCCCGCTTTCACGGCGCGGAACGCGTCGCCGATAGCCGGCGGATCCGAGGTGAAGTCCACCGCTAGGTGAACGTCGCAGTCGAAGGTGACCAGCGCCACCTCGCCCTTCTCGCCCGTAACCAGCGGCTGAATCAGGCTCCCGACTTTCGTGAACTTCGCCAGCACCGGCGCGGCGATGTCGCTGGTCTGCACCGCGATCACGAGCGAGATGGGAGCCAGCGTTTCCCAGGTATCGAGCGCGATCCTCTGCGGGCGTCCGGTGTCGGAAAGAGCAAACTCGCCCTCGCGCAGGCCGTCCACGAACTTGCCCTTCTTATCGGTCACCGTGACAGGCACGAGCACCACCGAGACGTTCGCGCGGATCGCGGTCTCCTGTGAAATCGCTGCCGCAGCCGTAGTGAACAGCAACACACAAGTAAGATATACTCCCGGTAGCGGACCCATCATGAATCGCCTCTTAGTTCCCTTGACTATAGCTGTCTCGGCCGGGTTGCTCGCGCAGCCGCCGAAGCCCGTGAAGTCTCCCGAAGTGCAAGCGGACCGCCGCGTGACATTTCGCTTCAAAGCGCCTAATGCCAAGGTAGTGCAACTCGCGCTCGAAGGCTCGAAGCCGGATGCCATGGCGAGGGACGACGAGGGGATCTGGAGTGTCACGACCGATCCGCTGGAACCGGACATCTACGGGTATACGTTCCTCGCCGATGGCGTCAGCCTGACCGATCCGAACACCCCGCTGCGGAAACAGAACCTGCTGTGGCAATCGAGCGCGGTGCACATCCCCGGCGCGGACTTGCCCTGGGAGCACACCAACGTCCCGCACGGGACCGTGCAGCACCACTTCTATCATTCCGGCGTGGTCGGCGACGATCGCGACTTCTACGTGTACACGCCTCCAGGGTATGACGCGAATGCGAAGACGAAGTACCCGGTGCTGTATCTGCTGCACGGCTTCAGCGACGACGCCAGCGGGTGGTCGCAGGTCGGCCTCGCGCATTTCATTCTCGACAACCTGGTGGCCGCGGGCAAAGTCAAGCCGATGCTCGTCGTGATGACGCTCGGCTACGGCGCGCCGGAAATCGTAAGCTCGGATTTTTCGGGATTCCGCGACCAGGGGATCCGCGAGAGGAACTTCGACCGCTTCACGGAAGCTCTGATCACCGAAGTGATGCCGCAGGTTGAGAAGACCTACCGGGTGACGGCAGACCGTAATTCGCGCGCCATCGCCGGCCTGTCGATGGGCGGCGCGGAGGCGCTGCTGACCGGTTTGAATCACCTCGACAAATTCGCCTACATCGGCGCGTTCAGCTCGGGCGGCTTCACCGAGGAATACGAAAAGCAGTTCCCCGGCATGGACGCGAAAACGAACGGTCGGATCAAGCTGCTGTGGATCGCCTGCGGAACCGAGGACGGGTTGATCGCCGACAATCGGAAGTTCCGCGCCTGGCTGAAAGAAAAGGGCGTGGATCACGCCGATATCGAAACGCCCGGCGCTCACACGTGGATGGTGTGGCGGCGCAATCTCGCCAATTTCACGCCGCTCCTGTTTCAGTAGGCTACCCTGACAGAGTGAGCCTGTACGATATCGACCCCGGCCCCGAGTGTCCGGAACTGGTGCGGATGATCGTTGAGATCCCCCGCAATTCCAGCAATAAATACGAGTACGATGGAAAGCTCGGCGTGTTCCGGCTGGACCGCGCCCTCTATTCCCCGATGCACTATCCCGGAGATTACGGCTTTATCCCCGGAACCCTGGCCGAGGACGGCGACCCCATGGACGTCCTGGCTCTGGTCCAGGAGCCCAGTTTCCCGGGCGTCATGATCGAAGTGCGGCCGGTGGGCATTTTGCACATGGTCGACCAGGACGAACGCGATCAAAAAGTGGTCGCGGTGCCGAACCGGAATCCGCGCTACGACGAGATCCACACCGTGGACCAGATCTTCCCGCATGTCCGGCGCGAAATCGAGCACTTTTTCGCGATCTACAAGGAACTGGAAGGGAAACTGACGGTCATGAACGGATGGGGCGGACCTCGGGAGGCCCGCAAAGCCATCGTGGAAAGCAGGAAGAAGTACCTGACTCAAAAATCCGAGCCGGAGACCATCAGTCGGGAACCGTGATCGCTTCCACGGGGCAGGCCTTCACGCAATCCAGGCAGGCATCGCAGTCATCCGGCCGCGCGACGATCGGCTTCGCATTCTCTTCGTCCCAGTCGTAAACGGTCTTCGTGCAGACTTCCACGCACTCGCGATCGCCAATGCAAGTATCCATGTCAACGGTTGGGTATCTATTCGCCATGCTTTGCGGGATGCATCTACGCTGCCGTTGATAAATCCAACGGAATCAATATCTGGAACCAAAGCAGTCTGCGTGAAATCCCCCAGTCGGGCCATCTAACCGAGCCGCAACCGCAAACAAAAAAAGGAAGGAACACTCCGGCGGCGATGCCGACATCGGCCTGTGCAGTACTTGAACAACATCCTGGAACAGGACCATCGAGCAATCCAGTCTCACTATTTGGCTCAGCCTGCCCACGCCGGCGAAAATCATGGGTGGCGTGTGGTTCGCGGGCGGCATCCTGTACGATGGCATCAAGACGAAAGGCTTTCGTACTGCGCCTACGTTTACTGATTTCAGTGAAGGATGACTCGGTGGAACGCGCGGTAATCATCGGCGGAACGGGACATATCGGCACCTATCTTGTGCCACGGCTCTGGAAGGCAGGCTACCAGGTGATTTGTGTCAGCCGCGGATTGCGGGTGCCTTATTCCCCCCATGAAGCCTGGCAGCACGTGGAAGCTGCGAACATAGACCGCGCTGCCGCGGAGCGTGCCGGGACTTTTGGAGAAAGCATTCGCCGCCTGGAGCCGGATGTGGTGGTCGATCTCACTTGCTACACACCGGAAAGCTCCCGCCAATTGGTGGACGCCATGCGCGGCCACATCAAAATGCTGCTGCATTGCGGAACCATCTGGGTGCACGGCCACAGTACCGTCGTGCCCACCACCGAAGAGCAGCCGCGACGGCCCATCTGCGATTACGGACTTCGCAAGGCGGAAATTGAAGCAGGCTTGCTGCGGGAAGCCACGACAAACCAGTTCCCCGTGACCATCCTGCATCCCGGCCATATTGTGGGGGAAGGATGGGCGCCGCTTAATCCAGCCGGCCATTTTCATCCGCGCGTGTTCCAGCAACTGGCTCGCGGCGAAGAACTGGTCTTGCCAAATTTTGGCTTGGAGACCGTCCACCACGTGCACGCCGATGACGTGGCCCAGGCCTTCGAGCTAGCGCTACTCAATCGAGATACGGCAATCGGCCAAAGCTTTCACATTGTTTCTGGCGCAGCCCTGACTCTGCGCGGATACGCCGAAGCCGTTGCCCAATGGTCCGGCCGGACGGCGCGCCTCCGCTTTCTCCCCTGGCCGGAATGGCGCGAGACGGTGTCCGATAGCGAAGCGGAGGCCACCTGGGACCACATTCGTCACTCGCCGCACTGCAGCATCGGCAAGGCCGTCCGGTTGCTCGGTTTCAAGCCCCGCTACACTTCACTCGGGGCCGTGCACGAAGCCGTGCAATGGCTCAAAAAGATGGAAGGGAAGGGATGAAAGCCGGGAACACACGGGCCCGTTTAGCTAACGCGGACCCGGCCGCGTCCATGCCGTCGTGTCCACAACTTTTGAATTCTCCCGGACTACGATCTCGAGCCGGATGGAAACGGCATCGCTGGCGGTGTGGAAAATGATCGTTCCGTTCTGCAGTTCCGATGCGCTCAGATCCACCGTTTTCGTGTACGGACCGTCGATGATCTGCAGCGTCCCGCTTGTGGCGTAACGGACTGCCGGGGCGTTCCGGTCCCAGTGGATCAGCAGGTCATCGTCCGACAGCTTGGCCGACAGCGATACCGCGAACGGATCGCCGCGGGACTCCGCGTCCGTAAGCAGAGTACTCCGGACCAGGAATCCTGCGCCGGTTCCGATTAGCAGGGCCAGGAACGAGACGCAGGCCCAGATCCAGGACTTGCTTCGTCCCGTCTTGACCGGCGGCGCCGGGGAAGGGGTCGCGGCACTGGCCGGTGCCGGCACATATCCCCCGAGCGAGAAGCCGAGAGGCACCGCGTGCGCCGGGACCGCCGGTGCCGGAGGCTCGCCGCCTTCGATCTGCCGGCGCCGCAGCGGGAACTGCTCGGCCGGCCAGTCGGGCAGCTTACCGTCCTGGTAAGCGAGGAAGCCGGCGGTGCATGGGCGCGTCGCGTACGGGCGAACGATCAGCGCCACTCCGTGAGGCGGCGGGAAAAAACGCGCGCACAGCGCCCGGTCCTCTTCGGAGATCGCCTGGGGTTCGCGCGTGTGGCTGCGATAGTACCCAACCGCCTGGCGCCCCTTCGAGCGAACCGCGGCTTCAAAAGCGGCCAGATCCGGCTCGGCCAGCAGATACGAGGGACCGCGGCGGTAGGAGCACGGGACCGCTTCGAAATCGTCGATTCGGATCGTCGCGCCTTCGAGGGTCCCAAGAAGAATGCCTCCCGCTTCCGCGCCGCGCTTGGGAACGGCGCCGAATGCTGTCAAAATTCCGGGAAGCATCCGGTCCACCACGTCCAGGCGCAGCAAGACCGAGATCCCGCCGGCGGCCGAACTCCATTCGTAATAACCGGCGTCCGTCACCATTCTTCTTTCCGTTCTATCCTAACAATTGGCGGCGCGCGGCATCACCGGGACCCTCTATATCGTCGGGACGCCGATCGGCAATCTCGAGGACATCACGGTTCGCGCCGCGCGCATACTCGGCGAAGCCGGCCTGATCGCTTGCGAGGACACGCGGCAAACTCACAAGTTATTGGAGCACCTGGGCATCCGCAAGCCGACCGTCAGCTATCACGAGCACAACGAGGCCGAGCGCACCGCCGATCTGATCGCCCGCCTGGAGCAGGGAGAAACAATTGCCCTGGTCAGCGACGCCGGCACGCCGCTGGTTTCCGATCCCGGCTACCGCCTGGTTCGCGAAGCGGCCGCGCGCGGCATCCCTGTCGTCCCGGTCCCGGGACCGTCGGCCGCCATCACAGCTCTCAGCGCGTCGGGGTTGCCGACCGACTCCTTCCGATTTGACGGCTTCCTTCCGGCCAAGCCGGGTCAGCGCCGGCGCGCGCTCGAATTGCTGCGCGACGAATCCGCCACTCTCGTGTTTTACGAGGCCCCGCACAGGATCGTGGCGACGCTCGAGGATATCGCCGCCGTGATGGGCGAGCGCGAAGTGGTGGTCGCGCGCGAACTCACGAAAATTCACGAAGAATTTCTGCGCGGCTCCGCCGGTGCGCTGGCCGCGGAATTGAAATCGCGGACGGCCGTGAAGGGCGAGATTACGCTGCTGATCGCGAAGTCCGACCGGCCGGCGGAAATCGAAGGGTCGATACGGGACGCGGTGGAGGTTCTGCAAAGGGCCGGCGTCCCGCGCATGGACGCGATGAAGCAGGTGGCGCGGGAGCGCGGAATCTCCAAACGGGAAGTCTACGCCGAGATGGAGAAGTGATGCGGGCCGGATCGCGCGGCGGCGTCCGGCCCTGAACCGATCTAGTTCTGAGAAGGATTCTGAGCGGGAGCCGCCGGCTGGGGCGGGGCCGTATGGGTGAGCATCGCCAGGGCTGCCATCACGGCGCCGATCAGGGCCGAGTTGCCGACGACTTTCCAGTTCACCTTTTGGGGCGGAGCCACGGTGCCGATGTAGCCGGTCGCGCCTTGCGCCGATCCGGCAATCGCCGCCGCGGCGAGTGTCTGAAAGAATGATTTCCAATTCATGATTTGAGGTCCTCTTTCGGGGGGCAAGAGGCAGAAATTCTCCCTCCCGCCTTAAGGATAACTGGCGCGGACCTAATATCCGGGGTGCGGTGCCCATGATCTTCTATTGGTTTCAGTAGTTTGGCGGGAATTCGAGTAGTGTCACCGGCGAAAACGAAAGAGCCGTTTTTGCGACGGAACGGACTGGCATGCGACCTGCCAAGGCAAACCGCATGCAGCAAAATCAGCGTCAACGGTGAAGTGATGAAATTCCAACGGAAGCTGGTCGGGGACGGGGAGGCGGAACTCAGCATCCTCGATACGCCCGTACGGATCAAGCCGATCCACTGCCGCCGTAAGTGACCCGCCGAAGGGCTACGATGGCCAGCAGAGTCATGGTGAACGTGCCCGGTTCCGGGGTTGGGCTGGGGGCCTTCCGCTGGAGGTCGCCGTTCAACCGGGCGGACTCTTCCGGCGTATAGATGCGCAAGACAGGAAGTGGCGGTGTGCCGCCGGATTCCAACGGGCCGCTCAGCTCAAAGGCCGTGGGCGCGAAATCGGTGCAAACCGGATTGTCGAATTTCACATCGCTCGCAGAGTAGATTTGCCCGGCGCCAGCCTGGGAAGCCAGCAGGAAAGTCAGGACCAGCATGACGGCCCCAATGCGGTTCAAGTGCATTATGTGCGTTAAGTTGTTATTGTGCGGCGCGCCATAATTCCTCTCATCCTCTGTTGGCTCCTGGCACCGCTCCCGGCGCAGAAGAAGGACGACATCCTGTTCAACTTCGCAGGGGCGTTGAAGACCGTCACGAAGAAGGAAATCGTGATTGAGCCCGAGGAGGGCAACGACATCCGCTTCGTGCGGTCCAAGCGCACGCGCTTTCTCGCCAAGGACGGCAAGGCGCGGGACGAACTCGACTTCCGCACCGGAGATCCGATCCTTGTCGAAGCTTTTCAAAAGTTGAACCGCGAACTCGAGGCCGTCAACGTGCATCAGACGGTTTCGATGGAGCCGGATTGACCACTTGGCGAAGCGCCGGAAACATCCAGGCCCACAAAGCAACGATGGCGATGGCGCCGATCCCGCCCAGGACCACGGCGGGAACCGTGCCGAACCACTGGGCCGTGATTCCCGATTCGAATTGACCAACCTCGTTGGACGCGCCGATGAACACCATGTTGACGGCGCTCACCCGCCCCCGCATCTCGTCAGGCGTGGCGACTTGGACCAGTGTATGGCGGACGATCACGCTCACCATGTCGGACGCGCCGAGCAGAACCAGGGCCGCCAGCGACAGCCACAAATTGCGCGACAACCCAAAGACGATGGTGAACGCTCCGAAGGCCGCCACGCACCAGAGCATGGTCGCACCGGCCCTTCGCCGCAATGGCCAGTGCGCCAGAACGACCGCCATGGTGACGGCCCCGACCGACGGGGCGCTGCGCAGGAACCCCAGCCCGTGCGGGCCCACATGCAGGATCTCCTTCGCATACACGGGCAACAGTGCAACCGCGCCGCCGAGCAGAACCGCGAACAGGTCCAGAGAGATGACGCCGAGTATCAGGCGATTTCGCTCGATGTACCGGAATCCTTCCAGAACGGACTTGAGCGAAGCGGGCGCACGCGGTCCGGCCGCGGCTTTCAACCTCACGCCACTCCAGAGGAGCAACGCGGATAAATACGAGATCGCGGCGGCGAAGTAAACCACGCCCGCCGCTCCCGCGGCACCGTACAACAAGCCGCCCACGGCTGGCCCGGCGACCATTGCGGCCTGGAAGGTGGAGGAACCCCAAGCGACGGCGCTGGGGAAGTTCTCGCCGGCGACAATCAGCGGTAGGAACGACTGGCTGGCGGGACCATTGAATGCCCGGATCGCTCCATTGAAAAGAAGAATCGCGTAAATCGGCCAGACCGTTTTCGATCCCGCCGCTGCGTTCAGAAGAAGAAGCGCCGAGCAGCAGGCGAACGCCGCGCAGCAAACTTGCAGGATGCGCTTGCGTGAAAACTGGTCGGCCGCGTGGCCTCCGGCAAGGAACAGAACCATCCCGGGCAGGAACTGCGCCAGACCCGCCAGGCCCAAATCGAGCGGACGATGCGTGAGGCTGTAGATCTGCCATCCGACCGCGACCGACTGCATCTCCGACGACACCGTCGTGAGGAAGCGAGCCAGCAGGAAGTAGCGAAAATTCGATTGCCGGAAGACGGCTTGGGTCAAACCTCAGGTTGGCATAACATGATCCAAGGATGACGGGCTCGGACAGCGTGGCAATTCTGCGCGAGTTGTGCGCATCGTTCCCGCATCGCGGGATGGGCTCGGACAACGAGCGCAAGGCGGCCGTTTGGATCGCGGACAAATTGCGGGCCATGGGATACCAGACCGCCGAGGAGCCGTTCCAGACCACCATCGATAACTTGTACCTCATGCCGGCGCAGGTCTTCGGGTGCGCAGCGGCGGCCGCCACGATGGCATTGTTCACGCCGCTCGTGTGGCTCGCGCTCTCCGTTGTGCTCTTCGGGATCGCGATCCTGGTCGCGGAGGTTTCGGGGCATCCCGGCAGCCTCAGCCCGCTGCCAAAATTTCCGTCGCAAAATGCCGTAACAGAGCGCAGCGGGACGGTTTTCGTCACCGCGCATTACGACACGCAAAGAGGCAGCTACTTATTTCACCCGCGGTTTGTGGATCACCTTCAGCAGTTCTTCTACGTATGTTACGGCGGCGTGCTGCTGGCGCTCGCGGGCGTGGTGCTGAAACTGTCGGGCGCTCAAGCGGCCGTGTACGCGCTCTGGCTTGGTTTGGGAGTTTGCGTTTTCGCGTTTGTCGCGTTCGTGCTGGCCGAGCTTACGGGCCGGTACTCTCCAGGAGCGAATGACAACGGCACGGGTGTCGCACTCGCGCTGTGGCTGGCATCGGACTATGCCGCCCGGCGCAGCGAATATCCAGTGGATTGCGAATTGCGATTCCTGTTCACGGGATGCGAGGAGGCAGGAGAGCGCGGGATGAAGGCGTTCCTGCAAGCGCACCGCGGCGAGTTGGATCCGCAACGGACGAGGTTCGTGAATCTCGACAATCTCGGCGCCGGGGAGCTGACGTATCTAACCGGCGAAGGGATGCTCTTTTATCGCAAGGCCGGGCCCACGCTGCTTCGCATCGCGCGGCAGATGGAAGGGACTCGGGAACGGAAGAACCTGCTGCTCCCGACTGACGCGCTTCCCGCTTCGACACTCGGTTTCGAAGCGCTCTCGTTCCTTGGCATGGACGAGAAGGGGCGGCTGGGAAACTACCACTGGCATACCGACACGTTGGAGAACGTCGATCCGGAATTTCTTCGATTTCAGCAGGGCTTCTTTCGCCAGTACCTGATGCGCGCGATGGCGGCCGGAGGACAGACATGACCGCTTTCCCGAAGTCTCCGCTTTCCTTGTGGCTGGCGGAGTACGGTCCGTACCAGGAGGAACCGCCGCTCACCGGGAATATCGACGTGGACGTCGCGATCGTCGGCGGAGGGTTCACCGGAATCGCGACCGCTCACACGCTGAAGAAGGAGCAGCCTTCGCTGAGCGTCGCCGTGCTTGAGCACGAGGTGGTCGGCTACGGCGCGAGCGGCCGCAACGGGTCCTTCGCGATGACGGTGGTCGGACTCGGCTTTTCCGTCATGGCGATGCTGAAGGGCAAGCAATTCGTCAAGGACGCGCACGCCTACATGGAGCGTGCGGTAGACGGACTCGAGGAACTGATCCGCGAGAACAATTTGCAGTGCGACTACACCCGGCCGGGCTTCCTTCGCATGGCCACTTCGCCCTCGTTCGTGAAGCGGATCCATCATGAAATCGATCTCGTCCAAAAACTCGGGATTGGCGGCATCGAATGGCTGGAGCGCGATGCCGCGCGGGAGAAGGTGAACTCCGAGATGTATCTCGGGGCGATGTGGGAGCCGCGGCTGGGTTTGTTGAACCCGGCGAAGCTGGTGCGGGAAGAAAAGCGGCTGGCCCTGGAACGCGGCGCGATGGTTTACGAGCGCACTCCGGTAGAGGAGATACGGCGGGGAGCGAAGGTCTGAAGACTCCGGGCGGGACGGTCACCGCGGAGAAAGTGGTCTTTGCGACGAACGCGTACTCGCACCTGATCCCCGAACTGCGGCGCAAGCAGGTTCCCGCATGGACGTACATGATCGCGACCGAGCCGCTGTCCGATCGCCACTTTGCGGAGATTCGCTGGCAGGAGCGCAACGGCGTCGAGGACGCGCGCAACTTGATCCACTATTACCGGATCACGCCCGATAACCGGCTGTCGATGGGCGGCGGTCCGGTGGGCCTGACTTACGGCGACAATCTGGAATTGGATTCGAGCGAGCACGCGTGGCGTCACCTGGAAGAGCACACGCGCCAACTGTTCCCCGCCCTCCAGGACGTGAAGATTACGCACCGTTGGGGCGAACCGTTTTCCGTGACGATGGACCTGACGCCGGCTCTCGGCTATCTCGGCGATTCCCGCGCGGTGTATAGCTTGGGGTGCATCGGTCACGGCGTCTCGACGACTCATCAGAACGCGAAGACGATCACGGACCTGTTATTGGAACGGAGGACCGGGAACACCGCGTGCCCGTTCGTCAACCGCAAGGGTATCGGATGGCCGCCCGAACCGTTACGGAGCGCGATAGCCCAGGGACTCCGGGCGTACCTTCGGATCGAGGATTGGGCCTACGAACGCCGGCCGCGTCCGATAGACTCTGTGGTATGAAGTACCCGCTCCTGGCACTCTTTCTTTTGGCTGCGCCCAGCGAAGATTTTCCGACGTCCGCGGGCGCGGCCAGGATCACACCGATTCAGCACGCCAGTTTCCTCTTGGAAGCGGGCGGAAAGGCACTGTACGTGGATCCGGCGATGGGCGATTACGCGGGCCGCCCCAAGGCCGACTACATCCTGATCACCGATATCCACGGCGATCACCTCGCGCCCCAGATCATCGATCAGATCAAGCAGCCAGCCACGGCGATGATGGGACCGCAAGCGGTGGCGGACAAGCTCGCCGGCGTCAGCGTGATCTCGAACGGAGAGAAGAAAGCGCTGGGACCATTTCAGGTGGAAGCGATCCCGATGTACAACCTGAAGCGCGGGCCGGAGCCCGGCAAGTTCTTCCACGACAAGGGGCGCGGGAACGGCTACGTCGTGACATACGGCGGCAAGCGCTTCTACATATCGGGCGACACCGAAGCGATTCCTGAGATGAAGGCGCTGAAGAATATCGACGTGGCCTTCGTCTGCATGAATCTGCCGTACACGATGACGCCGGAGGAAGCGGCGGAGGCGGTGCGCGCGTTTCATCCCGCGATTGTGTACCCGTATCACTACCGCGGCTCGGACACTGGCGCTTTCGCGAAGGCGCTGGCGGGCACGGGGATCGAGGTGCGGGTGCGCGACTGGTATGCGAAGTAACAAAGATTGGAGCCCAGCGTTGTGAGGTATATATACCCTATCGGACCTGAGAGAAAGAATCGCCCATGGCACGCGGAAGACCGTCTCGAATAGACATCGCCAAGCCCCGGCATCGTGAAGTTCTTCGAGGATTCAGCCCACAGGATTTACTGGCCGGGCGAGCTTGCAAGCATTCTAGCGCAGCACCGCGGCGACTGGCGACTGGCGCCTGACGCAAGCACTAAACGCCCAGGACTTCATTGAATACCTGATTTCAAAGACGGGCCTCAAGGAAGTTCGCCTTGCGGCGGAGAAGTACCCTGAGGCAAAAGAGACCGTACGCTACATCTGGGGTAAGGCCTCGCCCTACGCCTTGGCGCTATCGCTCAAACGCAATGCATATCTCTGCCACGGCACGGCGGTCTTTCTCCATTCGCTCACCGAGCAGCTTCCGCGGACCGTTTATGTGAACGCCGAGCAGAGCGAGAAGCCTCGGGGAGGAGGTCTCACCCAGGAGGGAATCAAGCGGGCGTTTGCCGCGAAGCAGCGGCAGTCGAATTTCTCCATTCAGTATGGGGACTCGAAGTTCGTGCTCATCAACGGCAAGCACACCGCGCGACTGGAAGTCGGCCCAATGATCGTAGGCGGCGAGAGCCTGGAAGTGACAAAACTGGAGCGCACACTGATCGACATCGCCGTGCGCCCTGCCTACGGCGGCGGGGTCTACCAAGTGCTTGAGGCCTACCGTAATGCGAAGACCCGGCTTTCTGTCGGCACGCTCATTGCGACTCTCAAGAAGCTCAACTACGTCTACCCCTACCATCAAGCCATCGGATTCTACATGCAGCGTGCCGGCTTCGCCGAGAAGCAGTATAGCCGACTGAAGAAGCTCGGCCTGGAGTTCGATTTTTACCTCGCCCACGATATGCGCCAAACGGCTTTCGATGCCGTTTGGCGCTTATTCTACCCAAAGGGGTTTTAGGGCCGCGACCTGTTCGACCACGAAATCAAAGTAGAAATCAAATTCGTCCAAAGTTCCCGCGACGGAGGCGACAACCGCGGGCCAATCCGGCCGGTGAAACTCCCTCTGCTCGCTGACGCGGGCAAGCAGGCGCAGCGGAACTTCCTTTGCCGCGAACACGTGTTCCGCGAGGTGGAAGCTCCCCGCTGCCGAAAGTTTTAAGCCGGTCGCGGTGACGACGCACCAGATGTCGTAGAAATCCCGTGCTCTCGCTGTCGGGTGGGTGCGCTGTGCGTATTCCGGCATCTGCTGGCAGATGGCGCGCAGTTTTTCAACAACGATCATCTCAGGGCTGTAGACGTAGATCGTGTAGGAGTCCAGCTCGCGCTCGACCTTGCCTTGGCAGTATTCATGCTTGCTCATGTCAACCGAGAAACTGCGCTGCTGCTCAGGTCCGACGACGAGGGCGTTTCTGCGGATGCTCTGAAGCGTACCGCCGAGGGCTTTATACTTGCTTTCTTCGATAAGCTTGAACTTGAGTTCATACCCGCCCCATTAGGTCTGCTGATGGGGCCCGAGGACTCGCGGTTTCGGCTCAAAGCTCTCATCAAACACGACGAAGCCGGCGGCAGAAAACCGTTCTTTCATGGCGCGGAAGATGTGTTTGCGGGTGTCGTCGAGATTGGTAAAATCCCTTTCGATCAAGAAGTCCAGATCAAGGGATGTTCGGGAGCTCAGTCAGTAGACGAGGCTCAGACCAACGGTGCCGGCTGCGCGTTGCAAATCCGGCCCACTGGGGGAACTGCCCCACCCGATTACCTGTCCCTTTCCCCAAACGGCAGCTCTGGCGAGGCTAAGCCGCTCATTCTCAGCCGCGCCGGGCACGGCCCTACAATTGCTCCTCACACGGCGGATGAACCGCACAGTCAAAACCGCCGCGACAGTTTTGCTGAGCGCGGCAGTCCTGCTGTTCGCGATTCAACCCTGCGTCGCGGCGCCGCTCCAGGTCCGATCGCACTGCTGCCCGTCTCATACTCCCAAATGCCACGATCCGGCCCCGGCGGAGGTTTGTACGATGGGCGGAACGACCTTCGCGCCGCCCGAGCATTCGGCGCCCGCCGTCTCGTTCGATGTCGAAGCGCCAATGCCGGAAGTATCAATCGTTCCGGTCGCGCTCGCGGGGAACGAAGCCGGTGAATCCTCGTGGATTCCGGACCGCGGCAAGTCCTACCTAAGTAATTCCGTTTTGCTCGTCTGAGCTTCTCCTGGAATCTCTCTGTTCCTGTCGGCTCTATCCGTTCATTCAGAACAATTGCAAGGAGTTTAATTCGATGAAACGCATTTTTGTGTTACTGATCGCGAGCCTTCTAATGACCATGGCCGGCCAGGCGACCGAGTCCGCGAAGCTGCTGAGCAAAAAGGAAGTCCGAAACCTGATCGCGAACGCGAACACGCCGGCCGATCACAATAAACTGGCGAACAACTACCGTCTGCAAGCCGAGAAGCTCGATGCCGAGGCAAACGAGCATGCCGAGATGGCGAAGATATACCGGGAACGGCCCTCCTTAGCGGCCAGCAAGCATCCGATGGGTCCGGACACCGCTCCCCACTGTGAGTATTGGGCGGACAGCCTCCGCAAGGCCGCTGTCGAAGCGCGCGCACTTTCGACCGCGCACGCCGACATGGCGAAGAAGTAGACCGGCCAAGTGGAGGGAGCCCGGCTTCCTCCACTCCTCCGGCGGCGGGATGCGTAGTCCAGCAATGGCTCTGAACAGAGCACATTTTAGGTCAGCCCGGGAGTTCGGTATGACAATAAAAGCTAAGTTTGCTTTCACATTATTAGCCGGATTGATCGGCCTGGGAGGAGCGCTAACCCTCACCGGCGGTTCAAGGCCAAGATTCACCCCTCACGATAAAGCCTATTATCTACCTCAGAATCAAATCGACTTCATTCGGCCCGGCATCGTTTTCAAAATCACTCAGGCGAAGATCGCCTCCGATGGAACCATTACGGCAGCCTTCAAAATCACCGATCCCGACGGGCTACCGCTGGATCTGAACGGCGTGGCGACGCCCGGTCCCGTCAAAGTAGGCATGACCCTCGCAACCATATACAACGACCATGTCAGCGAAGAATACACGAATCACGTAACGCAAACCGTGACCGATCTCAAGACCGGCAACACGGCGACCCAGGGGACCTTGGACAGCGGTGGGGCGTTTCAACAGAACGGCGACGGCCTCTACTCCTACACTTTCAGCACCAAGATTCCGAACTTCGATCCCACCGCAACCCATTCCGTCGGTGGCCAGGCCGAACGCGACTTGACGGCATTCAAGCTCGGAGTCCAGGGAATCGATGACGTTTACACCTGGGTTCCAAACGGCGACCCGGTGACAGCGGTGCGCGAAGTGGTCGGCGCGTCCGCGTGCAACCAGTGTCACAATACGCTGGCGATGCATGGCGGAGCCCGGCAGAAGGTCGCCTATTGCATCCTCTGCCACAACCCTCAATCGAGCGACCCCTTCACGGGGAATTCGCTCGACATGTCCGTGATGATCCACAAGATTCACCGCGGTCCCAACCTGCCGAGCGTCAAGGCGGGCGGAAAATATCAACTCGCCGATTACCAAGGCGTTCTCCGAGACTTTTCGAATACCACCTTCCCGCAGGATATCCGCGAGTGCACAACCTGCCACCAACAGGCCTCGCAGGCACAGCAGTTCAACACCTGTCCGCACGATACGGCGTGCGCGGCGTGCCATGACAACGTCAACTTCGCAACCGGAGAGAACCACCCCGGCGGACCGCAACCCGACAGCAATCAATGCGCCACTTGTCACATTCCAAAAGGCGAGTCGGAATTCGATGCCTCAATCGTCGGCGCTCACACAATTCCTTCGCGGTCCACTCAACTGCCCGGTGTGGTGTTCGACATTGCGAAGGTCGATCACGGAACCGCCGGCGGCAACCCGACCGTAACGTTCTCGATCAAAGACAAGTCCGGAAATCCGATACTGCCCTCCGCGATGGACCGGGTAGCGTTGGTTTTGGCCGGACCCACCACGGACTATCCGGCGGCGATTTCGGAAGATGCGAGCCAGGCGACCGGGAACAACGGTACCTACATGTACACGTTCCAATATCAGATTCCAATGTCGGCCACGGGGACCTATACGATCGGCATCGAGGGCACGAAGACCGGCACCCTGAACCCGGGAACAGTGCTTGAAATGTCTCAAAGGGATGCCGGACTGAACAAGCTCATCTCTTTTTCGGTGGATGGCGGCCCGCTGCAGGCGCGGCGAACC
The DNA here is from genome assembly GCA_025353165.1 of Acidobacteriota bacterium. Taxonomy (GTDB): domain Bacteria; phylum Acidobacteriota; class Terriglobia; order Bryobacterales; family Bryobacteraceae; genus TMP-7. Next base: position 29,670 of record JANXRE010000138.1, read on the forward strand.
GCGGTAACGACCGAGAATTGCAACGCATGTCACAGCAGTCTTTCGGTTCACGGCGGCAATCGAAACCTAGTGGAGATGTGCTTGCTCTGCCACAACCCGAACGCCACGGACGGCGCGGTGAGACCGGCCGCAAAGAATCCCGCGCAGGCCATCGACTTTGCCGGCATGATTCATAAGATCCACACTGGTGAGAATCTGAGCCGCGACTACACGATCTACGACTATCGCGGATCCGTGCACAACTTTATCGGCGTGACCTTCCCAGGCGACCGCCGCGACTGCTCCAAATGTCACGTGAACGGCTCCGAGGCGCTGCCGTTGCCGTCGGACTTGTTACCGGTAGTCACGCCGCGGGACTATCTGACAACCAGCCCGCCGGCGACCGCCGCGTGCCTGGCTTGCCACACTGGCAAGAGCGTCGCCTCGCACGCACTTTCGAACATCTCTCCGTTCGGCGAGAGTTGCGATGTCTGTCATGGACCGGATGCCGAATTCTCCGTCGCTCGCGTGCATGCACGTTAAATGAACTCGAATCGCATAAAGGTTTCAAAATGAAAGCTGCTTCCTCATTCGCGCTTGTTATTTTTGGGGGCTTGGCTGGGATTTCGCCGTCATTCGCCCAGATGACCGTTCTCAACGCCGCCTCCTTCGCTCCGGCGCAACCGATCGCGCCGGGTTCCTTCGTCGCGGCGTTCGGGCAGAATCTCTGCTCCCAGACGATGACCGGCAATCTGGATGCGCGGGGCCAGTATCCGGTAACGCTGGGAAGCTGTTCCGTAACCGTGAATGGCGCTCCCGCGATGATACAGTACGCCGCTCCGGGACAGATCAACTTCATCATGCCCGTCGGGGTAGGCTCGGGCCAGGCCGAGGTGACGGTCCACAACGGATCTCAGACGATGACAGGCGCCGCCCTGACCGGCCCCGCCGGACCCGGGATGTTCGCGCTGAACGGCATGGGGATGGGGGAAGGCGCGATGTTGAATGGCGAAGTCTGGCGGACTCCGCCGTTCAGCGTCTCCACCAACGACTTCCCAACGGTGGTGGCAATCTATGTCACCGGCATGGACACGTCAACGACGCCAACCGTCACGCTGGGAGGCATGACCGCGAACGTCGCGTGGTCCGGAAATATTCCCAGCTACCCCGGACTCCAGCAGATCAACATCTGGCTCCCGCGCAGCATGGCCGGCGCCGGGCGCGTTCCGGTGATGGTGACATCGGGCGGGCAAGCCAGCAACATCACCTTCATGCACATTCTCCCCACGACGGCCATGATGCAGGGAATGCCCGGATGGGGACAGGGCATGATGGTCAGCGAGAACATGCCGCGCGGCCACGAGCTCAGCTACATGGCGTTCAACGGGTCCAACAATACCGCCCTGGTGACGGACGAGAACGACGACGTGGTGCGCGTAGTCTCGATGGCGTCCAACTCCACCACCGCGACGATCACGCTGCCGGGCGGATCTCGGGCTCAGGCGCTGGCGGTAAATGCGGCGGGAAGCATGGCGGCTGTCGCCCTCAGCGCGCAAGCCGCCGTCGCGCTCATCGATCTCTCGCAGAACAAAGTGATCTCGACCATCGGCACGGGCTATTACCCGAGCCGGATGGCGTTCTCGGGATCGACCCTGCTGGTTACCAACAGCGGAAGCGGAACCGTCTCGGTAATCGACACCACCAGCCGGACGATCGTTCAGACGGTGAAGCTCGCGGTTGGAGTGAGCGGGATCGCGGCCGCCGGCAACACCGCGGTCGTAGCCAACATGCAGGCCGGCTCTCTTTCCATCATCGAGCTGACCAGTTACAGCGTGTCGAATATTGCGTTGCCGGCGGGATCGAGGCCGCGCGAAGTCGCCATATCCGCGCAGGCGAATAAAGCCGTCATCACAACCCCGATGTCGAACGGCTTCCTGATCCTCGATCTCGGATCGAAAGCCCTGACGCAGGCCGTGACAAACGGAATGGGCCCTGGCGCGGTGGCGATCGGCGGAAACACGGTTTACATCGCGAATCAAATGACCGCGAGCGTTACGGTATTCGATCTGGCCGCGGCCGCCGCCGTGAAGACCTTCCCGGTCGATCCAGGCCCAATGGCGCTTGCGGTCAATGCATCGAACAACCAATTGCTGGTTTTGGCGGAAGGAACAGGCACTCTGGATGTGGTCGATTTGGGAAGCGACGCCGTCGTTTCGCGAATCGACGCGGGAAGCACCGAGCGTCAGGGCCAGTTCACGATGCCGCTGATTTCGTCCATCGCGCCCGTCAGCGCGGCGGCTGGGAGCACCTTCGCCTTGACGATCGCGGGATCGGGTTTTCAGGGTGTCCAGGGTATCGAGTTCCACCTGGCGACAAGCGGCGTAATGATGGGCGGCGGCATGGGGCAAGAGGACTCGAACATTAAAGTCTCCAACGTCCAGTCGAGTTCCGACGGCACGCAAATCACCGCTTCCGTCCAGATTCTTCCCGCCGCCGTTGCCGGCGCCCGCCAGATCCGCCTCGAAACGGCTTACGGCGAAATCATGGGGATGATGACCAACTCGCTGTTCACCGTCAAGTAGCTACTTGGCGTGCACGCGGCTAACGGAAAAGGCGCCCTTCGCCCCGTGACAGACATCGCAGCTCTCGCCCAGCATAGTCGTGTTGGACAAGGCATGGGAATGCGCCGACGTCGTGTCGTGGCACCCGAGGCAGGCAGCCGACGCCTTCCCTCGCGGGTTCGGAATCTCGTTGGGATTGAAGACAGCCAACAGGCCGGACGGCAGCGGAAGTTGTTCCGAACCGTTCACGTGGCAGCCGTCGCAGTTCCCGCGATCGTCCGGGTAGCGGACGATGCCGTAGCCGTCCTCGACACTGTTGACACCGTAAATGCTCCGCCACTGCCGGTTCTCGCCGGTGTGAATCTTGTGCGCGAGCACCGCGAAATCCATCGACTCGGCGGGCATCTGGTCCGCCGGCCGCCAGGCGTGGTCGGTCTCGTTCGGGTTGTGGCACAAGATGCAATAGTCGAACTGGTTGCGATTGCCGGCATGAGGCGTATCGACGTGGCAGGAGAGGCACTTCGGGCCGGCGTGACAGGAGGCGCACTTGTCATTCGTAAAAACCACCCGGCGCGGCTGGACAGCCGATCCGTCCACGGAGAAATCGAACTTGACGTTGCGGATGAAGTCGTAGGCCACGACTTCCTTCTTGGTCCCCGGCAAGAGAGTGACGGGCCGGGATCCTTCGACTCCCAAGGTGTACGTCCCGCCCGCGCCGGCTGGAAGGGCCGTCTGGAAGGTATAGGATAAGGTGCCGTCCGAACCGGCCTGCGCGCCGGTGGCGTCTTCCAGGAACGAGGAAGCATAGTCGGTAGTCGGACCCGCAATCACCAGGTTCAACCGATCCATCTGGGAAGGCGGGATCGGATTCCCGGCCTTGTCCTGAAGCGAGAAAATCGCGGTGGGCCGCTTCCCCGGACCTGCATTCTCCACGCGCAGGAGCCGCGCCACTACGCCCGGCAAGGAGGGCGACAGATTCGGAACCGTATGCGCGCCGATGATGGACGCATCGAAATCCAACTCACCTTTTGGAATATGGCACCCCGCGCACTGATTGTCGTCTATTTGCGGGAGAGACAGATGATTCTCCCCGGTCGCAAAGTTCACGGTATCGTGGCATGAGCCGCAGGCAGCGCGGCTGGGATTCTTTAGCCAGGCGTCGGCTTGCGCGGGCCCCGCCTCATGACAGGACTGACAGTTGCGGCCATCCGCCACCGACTCGAAGATCGAGTAGTCCTGAACGCCCGTGAAGTCGTGCACCGAGATCTGAAAAGTGCCCCCGGCCTGTACGCTGTCGATGTCGCTGCCGGTGTGGATCTTGTGCATGAGCACCGGAAAGTCCAGCGTCTGGCCGGTATTGAGGTCCTCGTTTTGAGGCGTGTGGCAGAGCACGCAGAGCGCAACGTCGCGGCGTTTCCCTTCGTGGTAGTTCAGTTGTCCGTGGCATTTATTGCAGGAAGAGGTTTCGATGATGTCCCGAACGTTGGTGACCGCCCCGCCATTCGGCACGAAGGTGTAAACGTCATTGCTGTACTGCGTGCCAAGATCGAACAGCGTCACGTCGCGGGACGCAAACGCGCCGATGGTGTGCGTGGCCGCCCGGTCGTAGTTTCCCGGCGCCTTCGTTGCGAATGCGTAATCGTATTGGCCGTCGCCGATCTTGCTCATCGTGCCGCCGATGTCGGCGTGCGGCAGATTGCCGCTGTGGATGGTAGTCGGCGGGCCCACGAAATGCGTGGTGTAAGCCACGTACTGCCGCTTGCCCGTGGGGATGTAGGCGGCCACGAAATTCGCCGCTACCGGTCCGGGCGTGGTGATCCCGGCCAGATCGAGCGGCAAGCCCATGAGATCCGTCACCTGGAAGCGAACGTGGATGCTTCCATCGGGCCAGATGGAGGCGGATTGAATTTTGAGACTCAGCCCGGGACGGACAAAGCTCACCAGGTTGGGATCGGCGTAGTAGGCCTTGTCATGCTTGGTGAAAGTCCGGGGCGGGGTTTGGGACGATAGAGCGGAACCGATGAATCCGAGAGCCAACGCCATGCGCGGAAGACGGCTGGACATGCGAAACCTCCATAAAAGTATATCGGACCTTTATATCCGTAAATAGTCTATCACCGGCAATCGCCCGCTACTGCCCGTCCTGGGGCACCGAATTCCGTTTTCGGACACCACCCTCTTCCGATACGCTTGATTTCAAGGGCCTCCACGCTGGCAATCGGCGTGCCTTAAATAAGACATGCGCGACTTCCCGCAGCACGTCCGATTCGCCCTGCGGTTCATTCGCCGCAATCCCGGTTTCGCGGTCGTCGCCATCTGCGCCCTGGGGCTCGGCATCGGGGCGAACTCCGCCATGTTCAGCGTGGTCGACGCGCTGCTCCTCCGCCCCCTGCCCTATCCCGACCCGGACCGGATCGGCATCGTGTGGGAGAAGAGCGCCGGCCAGGGCTGGGCCCGCATCAACCCATCCGGCCCGGACTACGTGGACTGGAAGGAGCACAGCAAAACCATCGACGAGTTCGCGCTTCTCGAACCCGGAAGCGGAACGGTCACCGGCTTCGGCGAGCCGCAGCAGGTTCCGGGCATGCGGGTCTCTACCAACTTCCTGCACCTGCTGGGGGTGAAGCCGCTTCTCGGCCGCGATTTCCGTCCCGGCGAGGGATTCAAGGATCGCGTAGTCATCCTTGCGCACGGGATGTGGATGCGCTGGACCGGCGGCGATCCCGGCATCGTGGGACGGCGCGTCATTACGGACGGCATCCCGTACACCATCGTCGGCGTGCTGCCCGCGGGCGCATGGTTCCCGGTCCCCTCCGACGTCCTCGTGCCCTGGGAAGACAGCGACCTTCGGAACAGGAACCGCATGGAGCACAACTTGGCGGTCCTCGCCAAGCGCAAGCCCGCGGTGTCGTGGAGCGAGGCCAGCGCGGAGCTGGATACCATCCAGCGCCGCATCGGCGACGCCTTTCCGAGAATGAAAGGCTGGGGCGCTTATGTCTCGCCGTTCCAGTCCTGGATGGTGCAGGGCGCGCGGCCCGGCCTGCTGATGCTACTCGGCGCAGTCGGACTGGTGCTGCTGATCGCGTGCACGAACATCGCGAACCTGCTGCTGGCGCGCGCCGTCGCGCGAGGCCGGGAAGTGGCCATCCGCTCCGCTCTCGGCGCATCCCGGCGCAACCTTGTGCAGCAGTTTCTCACCGAGGCGATGATACTCGGGCTGATCGGCGGAGCCTTGGGGATGCTGCTCGCCGTGTGGGGAATCGACCTGCTCGACAAGATCGTCCCGGCCTCTATTCGCATCCCGGATTCCAACGCGGATGTGATGCGCCCGCCGCTCACGATCGACGGCGCCATGCTGCTCTTCACGTTCGCGGTATCCCTCGTTACCGGCCTCATTTTCGGCCTCGCGCCGGCCTTGGCCGCAACTCGCGGCGACATTCAAAAGACGCTGCGGGACGGCGGGCGCGGCGCTTCCGCAAGTTCGCAATCGAAGTGGCTGCGCGATGGCCTCGTGGTCTCGGAAATCGGACTCGCCCTGGTGCTGCTGATCGCCGCCAGTATGACGATCAAGAGTATTTGGAAGATGCAGCAGGTGAACCCGGGCTTCTCCGCGGACCACTTACTGGTGCTGGAAACCGAACTGCCGACGGACTCCAAGTACAAGCAGGACGCGGAGCAGGTCACCTTCTTCCGCCGCGTGCTCGACCAGATTCACCAGGTACCCGGGGTGAGCGCGGCGGCCATCGGCGCTTCGATTCCGATGGACGAGCAAGATCAGAAAACCGATTTCGTGATCGAAGGCCGCCCGCTGCCCCCCTCCGGACAACTGCTGCCCGCCAACTACCGGATGGTTAGCGAGGAGTACTTCTCCGCGCTGCGAATTCCATTGAAGCGCGGCCGTCTCTTGAACGAGCGGGACGACGCCGATCGTCCGCGTGTCCTGCTGATCGACGAAGAGATGGCATCGCGGTACTGGCCCGCGGGAGTGGAGGGCGCGAAAGACCCCATCGGACAGCGAATCCGCTTCGGAGGGACAACGGCTGAGATCGTCGGCATCGTCGGTTCGGTGAAGAACGCGGGTCTCGACAAGAAGGCGGAGCCGACCATCTACGTCAGCTATCGCCAGAATCCCGATCCGCACGTGCGAATCCTGGTGCGCCACGGCGCGCCGGGATCCATCGTGAACTCGGTGAAGGCCGCCGTATATGCGGTGGACAAGGATCAGCCGGTTTTCAAGATCCGAACCATGGACGACATCGTAACGGGATCGCAGCGGAGTTCCCGGTTCGCTTCCTGGCTGCTAGCGGCTTTTGCCCTGGTTGCGCTCGCTCTCGCGTCGATCGGAATCTACGGTGTGATCTCGTATGCGGTGGCGCAGCGCCGGAACGAAATCGGAATCCGGATCGCACTGGGGGCGGCGTCGCGAGACGTGCTGCGAATGGTAGTCGGGCAGGGCGCGATCCTGGCCGGCATTGGAATTGCGGCCGGCCTCGCGGCGGCGCTGGCAATCACGCGGCTGCTTTCGTCGCTACTGTTCGGCGTGAGCGCGGCGGACCCATGGATCCTCGGCGGAACGGCGCTGGTACTGGGCGCGGTGGCGATTCTCGCAAGCTACCTGCCGGCCCGGCGCGCGTCGAAAATCGACCCAGCCATTTCGCTGCGATACGAATAGGCGTTGGGGGCGTATCCCTTTGACTCAGCCATTCGTGCTGGGTCGTGAACGACGATTTCGGAATAGCTACGCGGCGCAATTCGCGGGTGCACCGCGACGGCCAGGAGGTTGATGGGGTCGCGCCTCGCCGGACCCAAGCCGACTTCTCGGTCCCTATCCTGCTGAATAGCCGAATGCCGACAATACTGCCTAAGCCGGGCAGTTCCGCCGGCAAGTCGTTCCTCGTTAAATTGACGCGTTGCCGTCGCGGAATTGAAGCTGACGCCGTGGTCCTAATCTGGTCGATTACGAATCGGCATAAATTGGGATACTTCGGTGAAGTACAGAAACAAGGCCCAACCCAGACGGCTCAACAATTTGCGGCACGACAGAAAATAATCAGCATACTGCTCTTTTGAGCAGTATCATGAGAGTTCATGCCATCGCTGCCCACGGAGCGTCAGCAGCAAATTGCGTCATTCCTCCATTCCGAATTGCGCAAGCGTGGTAGCGCGCCGACCCAGCGTGAGATCGCTGAACGCTTTGGGTTCGCCAGCCTGAATTCCGTTCGGTCCCACCTGCGGCTGATGGAGAAAAAAGGAATGCTCAACCGCCTTCCAGGTAAGGCTCGGGGGCTAAAGCTGAAATATCGCCCGCCCGTGGGCATCCCTCTGCTTGGACACGTCGCTGCAGGTAATCCACAGATCGCACTTCAAGATTCTGACGAGATTGTCCCGGTATCGCCGGAGCTGTTTCCGGGGTCCGAATTGTTCGCCCTCCGAGTGAGAGGCGAAAGCATGAAAAATGCCGGGATTCTGCCAGGCGATATCGCCGTGATGAATCGTCAGAGCGAGGTGGCGGACGGCGAGATCGCGGCGGTTCTGCTCGACGATGAAGCGACACTCAAATACCTCTATCGGCCCAATGGGACGGTCATACTGCGCGGAGCGAATCCTGCCTTTCCCGACATCGTCATTCGCTCCAATGAACAGCGGTCCGTTCAGATTCTAGGCAAATACGTCGGTCTCATTCGGAACCAGAGGAGCCCACGCTGATGGCGTCCACACCTCCCAATTCCACGCTGCCGCTGACCCAGCGCCTGGCGGCCTACGGCTGTTCGGCCGTTATTAGGCTTGACGAAAAGCTCACTTCAGCAGGACAGCTTGACTACCTTGATTTGCTACCGAAGCAAAGCAACCACACACCGCTACTGACCGCGGTCGCCGAGCATCAAGGGGCCGCATTGCTCTATCTCGTGGACGCGACGAGCAGCGACGTGAGGAGCGACGCCGCTTCACTGGCTGCGGCGCGTAGACAGCTCGCAAATCGTAGCGATCCCGCTTGGCTTGGTGTTCTACGACCCGGCTCCCTAGAGATATTCCCGATTAGCTTTCAGGAGACTCGGGATTCACAGCCGGTGAGGATCATTGAAGAGCGCAGCCAGACGGCACCGCTGTTCTTCCAGAGCCTGGTCCATGGCACTTTTGAAGAGAATCACCGGCTGCATGGCACCGACTACGTATTCAACAAAATCTTCGACCTGCTAACCCGCATGACGAACGACTTCGTCCCGACAGAAGGCAAGGGCAAACTGGAAGCGCTGGAAGTGCTGTCAATGGCAGGTCGTGCTCTGTTTTTCCGCTTTCTTATCGACCGTCGAATTGTACTGGAAAACGAGCGTGACCAAATCTGTTCGGCAGCGGACGAACTGAAAGATGCCTTCTCCTCCGCAGACAAGGCTGCGCGAACCTCCGCATGGCTCGATGCGACATTTAACGGCGACTTTCTTCCTCTTATTGACGAATCGATTCCTGCCGACGATCGGGAGGCTCGCGAGGCCGAGTACCTTCGTTTCTTCAGGCGCACCGAGCGGCTGGCAGGAAAGCGGGTCTTCGTTCACCTCCATGCAATTCTTCACGGCTGGCGCGCAACTGGAGAAACCGTCCAGACTGAACTTGACTGGGACGACTTCGACTTCGCCCATATACCCGTTGGTGTGCTTAGTCAGGTATATGAGAGTTTCAGTCACCGCGCCGACCCGCTTACGGCACGCGACACCAGCGTTCATTACACTCCTCGCATGATCGCTGGATTAATGGTCGAGCAAGCATTCGCCGCCACCGAACAGAAAGCGAGCGCCAGAGTTCTCGACAGCTCATGTGGTGCAGGCATTTTCCTGGTGCTTGCGTTCCGTCGTCTTGTCCGCGAGCATTGGATTGGCGACCAGCGGCCAAAAACTGCGGTTATCCAGAGCATTCTTTACAACCAACTTCGGGGCTTTGACATCAGCGAGTCCGCGTTGCGCCTCGCAGCCCTGGCACTCTACATAACCGCGATCGAACTCAACGGTAGTCCACGCCCGCCGCAGGCGCTCAAATTCCCGCGCAATCTGCGAGGCGAGGTGCTTCATCGCTTCGGTGCTGACGAGGAGAGCGGCAGGTTCCCGCTTGGCAGCCTCGGCCCGGACGTTTCTAGAGACTTCGACCGGAACTTCGATATTGTGATTGGCAACCCGCCATGGACACGATTACGCGACAACAAGGATGACCGCGACAGCGGCGACGACGAAAAGGGCAAAAAGTCGGCGACTGATGAGTTGAATAAGATTTTCAGTGCGCTTGGGCAGCGAGTACTTGCCGATCGCGGATTGAGGGATATCGCGGCAGGATACCAAAACCCTGACAAAAATCCCGACTTGCCGTTCTTGTGGCGGGCGATGGAATGGGCGAAGGAAGGTGGAGTCATAGCTTTGGCCTTGCCGGCGAGACTTTTTGGGCGGACCTCGGGGACAGGTCTTGAAGCCTGGCGGGCAGTCCTGAAAAGCGTAGAAGTGACCGGCCTGATAAATGGGGCAGATTTGCGGTGGTCGGCAGTTTGGAAGGACGTAAAGTTCCCGTTCTGCGTCCTCTTCGCTCGCAACAAGAAGCCCGGCCCCGACCACAGCTTCTACTACGCGGCACCCGTCAATGAGCCCGAACTGAACGGACACGCACGCTTCCGGATTGATTATGACGCAGCCCAGGCCCTTAGCGTCGAGCGAGTCGAGAAACAGCCGTGGATTCTTAAGACGCTAGCCTTCGGAACCTGGTTGGATGTACAGCTGATGGAGACCCTCTCGGGGACCAACAACCAAACGTTGGCGAGCCGATGGGCTGCATGGGACAAGGGAGGCGCTAAGACCGGTAGGGGATATGACCGCTCACCCGGCCTATCTTAGAAATTCGTGGATTTTCTTGCTGACCTTCCAGTGTTTGAGCCTCCAACTCAGACGTTGCTCGAAGCTAGGCAGGCGAAGACATACGGGGAATTGTTCGGCACAAACTCCGAAGGGCAAAGCAGTGCTCACATGCCCCGTCGAAAGGAACTCTATCAATCCCCGCTGGTCATCATCGCTAAGTCTCCGGGCGATGACCCTAAAGCACCCCGTGCCTATGTTTCGGATCACCCGGTTGCCTTCTCCCAAATCTACTACGGCTATTCCTGCGCTGGTCACCCGGATGCGGAGACGCTCGCTGCGCTGATCCATCTGCTGGCGCACTCCACTCTCTTCGACTATTTCTGCTTGATGACCAGTAGCCAGAGCGGATTCGATCGGCAAATGTTTAACAAGCGAGAATTCGATGCGCTTCCGTTCCGTTACATTTCCGATCTGCCCTCTACAACCAAGACAACCATTCGTAGTCTCTCGCATCGATTGCAACACGACGCCGCCGGACCGCGGACGGAGTTAAACGAGTTTATCTTCCGGCTGTACGGTCTCGATCCAGCCGATGTCCAGGTCGCCGAGGACACCCTATTCTCCGCAGCCTCCTATCGGAAGGCGGGAAAAGCGGCTCTGGAAAGGACGACGCGCGAAACGCGCGAACCTTTCATAAATACATTGCGCAATGAACTGGAACCGTATTTCGACGTGTGCGGCGAGCATGCCGCAGTGATCGAGGCGGAGTTTCAGCCGAACAATTGGCGTCAACCGTGGTTCTTCCTTTCTGTCGGTCGCGCGAACACCTCGGTTCCAATCAATCCCGCCCTGATGCGGAAGGCGATGGACACAGCGAACCAGCGTGGTTGCAGCCGCATTATTGTCCACGCACCGGGTAAACGCGGGCTTCTGATGGGTCTCTTGAATCAGCGCCGCTGGTGGACAGTAACCCGCGCCCGACTCTGCGCACAACACATCATCCGCGAACGACTGGGCGCGTGCGGGCTTGCGGAGCATGCGTGAGAGTGCAAGGGACTGCTGGATTCTTCACGCTTGGCGTTCCACCGGACCAATATGACCTCCCCCATCCGCGCCTGGGCTTGCCAGTTATTCTCTTTCTTCGACGTGTCCTGTTGAGAGCGTTCGCTAAGCTCCGAGATCGCGGTTTTCCGTTAGCCACTGAACGCGAAGATAGCGTCACCGAACAGCTCTTCAATGTACTTGAGAACGACCTTCGTCAAACCGGTGAAATCGGCGGGTTCAACCCTATCTTCTATGAACGCGTTGTCCGGCATGCTCAAGTCACGAACTATAACGGCCAAAAGCTTGCGAAAACGCCAGATTTGTCGTTCAAGCTCCGCGACGCGGGCGCGGAACGGCGTCCCGTGGTTTCATCCCATGATGCTCTCTTTGTGGAGTGCAAGCCTGTTGATGCAGGCCATGCTGCCGGGACCGCGTATTGCGACGATGGCCTCCTCGGATTTGTGAATGGCGACTATGCGTGGGCGATGCAGGAAGCCATGATGCTGGCCTATGTCCGCAATGGCAGAACCATTGCGGAACACCTGACTCCTGCGATGGCCGCGTCCAACCGAAGAGCGTCGCTCAGAATTGTCCGTCCACTCGAAGTCTGCCCAGGGCTTGCTGCGGCACCCTGTGCCGAGGCAGAGTCCGTCCATCTCACCCAGCACCGTCGCAATTTCCCATGGCCCGATGGCAAAGGCTTGGCAACCGACATTACCGTGTATCACCTCTGGCATCGATGTTCGTAGGTGATCGGTGGGTTATGCGAACTGGAAGCCGACTGTTCCTCGTGTTCTATGGCCATTCGATTAGAGGAGTCTGGCATCCATATGATCGAACCGAGGCGAATGGAAGTGCGCATTCCGATGATGTCGATCAGTCGTTCCGAAGTGATGGCGATCAGTGCGGAGCGAAGCGACGCAGGACTTTCTCAGTGTGAATCAGTGATCGACATCCGTCAAGAGTCTGACTGGTTTTCTTTGCTCCCGACTC
>JANXRE010000164.1 GCA_025353165.1 Acidobacteriota bacterium
GTAGTGTCCGCCGCGATGTCGATGACGCCTTCCGTCTGCCGGCTGGGGGTTTCGTCGCGCCCGATCATGTCGAAGTTGATCTCGGCGCGGGTCTTTTCGAGAGGGCGTAGCGGGTGCGCAACGTAATAATACGATCCGAGCAGCCCCCGCTCCTCGGCCGCGAAAACGAGGAACAGCAGCGAGCGCCGCGGCTTGATGTAGTTCTTCGCAAATGCTCGAGCGAGTTCGACAACTCCCACCGTGCCCGAGCCGTTGTCGTCCGCGCCTGGATAGTAGCTGCCATCGGGAGCGGGACCGTCGTGGTCGTAGTGCGCGCTGAAGATGACCGTCTCGCCGTTGAGCCGCGGGTCGCTGCCTTCGATCAGGCCCGCAACGTTGTACGTCGTGCCTTCGCGCACCGAGCTATTCACCACTTTCAGGTCGATCTTCACCCCGGGAAGTTCTTTCGATTGCGGCTCCAGCTTCGCGTCGATAGCCGACTGCAAAGCCTTGGCCTGCCCGTCGAGCAGATCGCCGGCGATTTTCTCGCCGATGTTGAATACGGGGATGGTGACGGCGCCGTCGGCGAGCGCTTGAGACGCGATCCGCGCGCGCTGCGCCGGGTTGCGCACTTTCGCCAGGCGCTCCGCGTTCGACAGATGCTGCCGGTTCGGCTCGGCCGTCAGCAGAACGCCGATGGCCCCGTGGCGCTGCGCATTCAGCGCCTTCGCGTAGGTGCCCGCGTAACGGGTGCTGCCCTTGCCGTTGAAGCGCGAGTGCGGATCGTTCTCCTGCGGCTCGTGGTCGAAGATCAGTACGATTTTTCCGTGCGCGTCGATGCCGGCGTAGTCGTCATAGTCGAGTTCGGGCGCGGTGATGCCGAATCCCGCGAAGACGACCGCTCCAGACGCCTCCACATTCCGGGGAAAACTCCCCGCCGCGTCGAGCGCTTTAAACGTCTCCGCCGCTCCGTTCCGCCGAACCGTAATTCCGCTGGCGGCGCGGTCGGTCTCAAATCGGATCACGCGGACAGGTTGGAGATACGAGCCGTTCAGAGGCTTCAAGCCGGCCCTCTGGAACTCCTTCGCGATCCAGTGCGCGGCTTCCTCGGATCCGTTTTCGAGAGAGAGGCGGCCCTGCAGCGCCGGGGAGGTCAGGTATTCCAGGTCCCGCTTCAGATCGGCGGTGTGGATCGCGGCGAACCCCTGCGAAATTCGAGAGCGCGTGATGGACTGCGCCGACGCAGCGGCGCACAAGCCAGTGGCGGTGGCGAGCAGTACCTGGAATAGCCGCATGACTCCGAGTGTACTTCGGCGCGCAAGCAGATTTTACTGGATGGCCATGCTACCATGCTCATCCGCGCGTAGAAATTGTGTAACTCACCGATGTACCAACTCGTTACAACGGCGGTGGGCAGAGAGACGCCTAGAATCGTAAGCTGACGCACCTGAAGTATCTGGCCTGGGCGAAGGAGCGTCCCATAACGTACCGGTCTGAAGTTCAGCGCCGCGGCACTTGGCCCGCCGTCCCGTTCCGGATCGCGTCTAAGGCTGATAATTTGTGGCGTACTCAGTGTGCACTCCGGCGGCGTTGTAGCCGGAATAAATGACGATCGCATTTCCCGAGGAGTTCACCGCGGCAGCTTCCGGCGCGATTGCGGTGCCCGGTCCAGAGACAGTGATCGGACGACTCCAGGCCCCCGTGGCGGTGGCTCTGGTCACAGCATGGATCTCCGGACTCGCACTCCCCGTCACCCAAATGGCCAGAGCCACGCCACTCGGAGCGAGAGCGAAATACACCGAGTTGAGACTCGTGTCGCTGCCGGAGATAATCACAGGCGGCGACCATGTGTTATTGCTGATGGATCCGCTGACCGCAAGCGCCTGCGACGTGGGGAAACCGGTGAACTCGTAGACCAGCGTCACCTGCCCTGCATCGTCACTTGCCAGATCGGTAGTAATTGTGGCGCCCGGACGATTCACAACGGTTTGAAAAGGGCTCCAGGCGCCGCCGGACATGCCCTGCGTCGTGGATGTGTACGCCCCGGAGCTGCTCCGCGCTACCAGCATCGCTTCCCCGACGGAATCGAGCGCCACACGAGCGTCATGCGGCGCGCTATCGGGCCCCAACAGCGAGCCCGAGGTTACCCAGGCGCCGGTACGGGCATCCTGCCTTGAGGCATGTAGAACGAAGTTGCTCAGCACGCAGTATTTTGTGCACACTGCATGGTACGTTTCCCACGTCACGATTACCGTGCCATTGGCGCCGATTCCTGCATGATCGGCGGAAACATATGCCCCGCTCGCGACTGTCTGTGGAGAGGTCCATGCTCCCCCGGCAGGGCGCGTAATAGCCATAACCGAACTGCTGGGACTCGGAGGACCGCCTACAGTCCAGGCTAGCGCGGCATTGCCCTGCGAATCCATTACGAAAATCGGATTTGACACGCCAGGAATCAGAAACTGAGGCGGATTCCATGTTGAAGCGGTCGGGCGATCAGCTGTCCAGACGCCTTGGTAATCGGTCCATACTGCTGTGGCGAATCCTGACGTGCTGATCCGGACGGCCGGGAGAACAGAGGTTGCCTGGAGTGCAGGGGAGACCGTCGAGACGGAGCTCCAATGGCCAGCGCTCGGTCTCGCGCGAGCCCAGATCTGGTCCTGGCTTGTGCGCTCAACCCAGAGCGCCACCGAGTTGCCATTCCCATCTATGGCTGCCGCTGCCTCCCAGCCCTGACCGCCCGTGCTGAGCACTGCGGGTGGACTCCAGGCGCCGGTCTGTGCAGCCGCCGGCACCAGGAACGTAACTGCGATGCAAACAAATCGAGCTTTCGTAATGATACTGATCATCTTGTATTCCTCATGCTTTCAAATCTCGCGGTTCAGGTATGGGTCAGTCTCAGCGCGTCCAACAGTAGGCGTCGCTAGTACGGCTCAGCCACTGTCTTGTAAATGTTCGCGCACGTCGGATCGGCCAAGTACGCTTATTCTTCCCGCCTGGCGTTATCCGCATCTGCCGCCAGGCCGTGCAACAACTCAAAGAATGCCGGTGATTAATCGATGAAAAAGGTCCATCGCCGTCAGAAAATTTACCGCGCCCATCGCAAGCCCCTTTGTTTCAGTAGGACGGATGATGGAGCATGGCGGGAGCGTGCGGTTGAGAAATGGGCACGGCTCCGGCATGATCAGGTTAGTTTGGAAATGCTTGCCACCAAACGGTGGAAAATTAAGGTCGGGAAAGATTACCGATGCTCCTGTGACTGGATCCACTGCGGTCAGGTGAGGTAAGTTGCCCGCCTTGTCCACCCAGGTTTGAAAGTGCATTGTCTCGGTGGGGCCGATACTGATAATGATTCTGAGCACCTCCACACTGATAGCTCGCTGCGCCATCGAAGGATCGAGGCTGGTGCCACCTTGTTCGATCTTGGGGAAGTGGAAAGCGGCAGTATTCGCAATCGCTTGAAGAAAGGTGGGGTCCTTGGTATCTTGATCGGTCCTAGGAATTGCCGTATGCTGCCCCACCGCTAATATTGGGATCGCCTGCGGGAAAGTGAAGTACGGATCGAGGTCTGGATTATAGGTGCTGCTTCGGTACCGCGTCCACCAACTGGTATCCAGGGTGAGCTGCGTCAGGTTGGTGAGTCGTAGTCTTCCGCTAGATCCCGTCGCAGTGCTGCCCGGTAGAGTGCGGACCGGCTTAAGAGTTATTGTATCTGCTCCCTTGGAGGCCAGATATGCATTGAGAAACTTCTGGTGGGTGAATTCATCGTCGGTATTGTCAGGAACGGACTGGGCCATGTCGGCATCCAGCTTGGCCAGGGCAGCAGTGTCCTCCGCGAGACGGTCGTGTTCTTCGGATCCCACTTGGGCTAAAGCCGATGAGTTAGTGGCCAGGAGTCCGGCGCTTGCGACCGCGGCACCTGCTGTGGTCAGCCCATTCGTGACCAACGAACGCCGATTGATAGCAGTTTTCATGCTGCTCCACATGTCTTGCATATAGCTTCCTAAGTCAAGAGCTTAAACTCACCGAACATAGCAAGTGTCGACGGAGAGTAAAAAGAATGTCAAAACACTGGGTGTCGACAGCGCCCCTGTTCCGCGGACATATTCCGGTCCCATCCGTGAGCTTACGGTTCCCAGTAGCGCTGAGCTAACGCGCCGCAGTTCGAACGGCTTTCTTGACTCTTTCCATGAGCAGCCAACTACCCGCTCGCTGGATTCTTTGGTTCAAGTGCCGGCGTGCATACCCACGTAGGCGTTTACCGGATGGTGATGCTACCCTTTTCATCCGCGCGTGAACCTGTGCTGTCGGTCACTCTCACGGTAAACGTGAACGTTCCACTCATCGTCGGTTTCCCTGTGAGCGATGCTGGTGGCGTCGCAGCGAGACTAAGTCCCGGTGGAAGCTGTCCCGCGGCGATGGACCGGTGTACGGCTGCACGCGCCGCTGGCGAAGAAGTTCTGCAAATAGGGTGTACCGGCTGTGCCGTTTGGACAGCACGAAGCTGGGAATGTGATCAGGAGCGGGTCCGGTGGGTTGATCGTGAGGGTAAAGGCCTGTCGTGCCGTGTGCCCCGCGCCGTCTCGAACCTGAAGGGTGAACCCGCTTGTTTGGACCGTGGTCGACGTCCCGTAGACGTAGGCCGATACACGCCGTAGGATGGAGTCAGCGACAGACCGGCGGGGAGGCTGCCGGCGACTACGCTCCAGGTGTAGGGGGTCTGTCCCTTGCCACCGGTAGAGGTGATGGGCGCCGCGTACGACGAGCCGGCGTTACCGGCTGGGAAAATACAGACTCCGTTGTGGCAGCGGTACCCTTCGGACGCAGTGTCAACCCTCAGCGGCTGGCCAGCACTGTCGTTGCTGCCGGGCCTTGTCAAGGTGACGGAACGTCCGGCGAGGGCTGGAGCTACCGTACTGGCCATCAGCCCAAGGGCAAGCAACGTGCGGATCATATTGACCTCCATGATCCGGTGCTAGGTGACCGTCGGACTAACAGTACAGCACGATTGCGCGCGAGTGGTCAGAATTTAGTAAATTCTGTGTAAAAAGCCCGGTCAGGGCTCGGTCAAGACTGGAATCGCTACGTCCTTGGCGTGGCGCCACAGCCGCTCCAGCGCGTAATATTCGCGCGCCTTCTCCGAGAAAATGTGGACCACCAAATCGCCATAGTCCATCAGGATCCACTCGGCGTTCTCGTAGCCTTCGATGCTCGCCGGGCGCTCGCCAATCTTAACCAGCTCTTCTCCGATGGCGTCGCCGATGGCCTGGATCTGCCGGGGGTTCGTGCCGTGGCAGACCAGAAAATAATCCGCGAAGGTAGCGACCTCGCGCAGATCCAATGCGTGGACATTCAGCGCCTTCTTCGATTCCGCGGCGCGGGCGGCTGCGGCCCAGTTTTCCACCAGTATACGAATCCTCCTGACCACTATGATACACGCCCGCATCTAGTAAACTTAAGACAAGTGCTGGCTCTCTTGTTTCTATCCGCGGCGTCTTGGCTTGCCGCGTCAAACCCGCCCTCAAGCCTGGACGTGGTCCGGGCTCAAGCGAATTTGGAACGGTTGCATGGATTGGTGCAAGCCGGCGCCGTAGCTCCCACAAAACTCGCGGAGGCCGAGGAGGCGCTGGGGGACGCACAGGACGACCAGGTGCTCCGGGCCACGCTGTACGGCAACATGACCGCGCAGGATCTGACGGAGAAGCAGTCGGAAGATATGCTCGCCGCGGCGCAACGGCGGTACGACCGGCAAACCGCGAAGCTGGCGCGCTTTCAGAAACTCGTCGAGGCCGGAGTCCTGGCCCGCAACGAGCTCGACTCGCTGCGAATGGAACTGGACAGCCGCCGCATCACGGTGGATCTGGCGCAGAACCGGGCGCAACTGCTGGAGGAGTTGGCCGCGATGGCGCGCACCGAAGCCAGTTACATGCACGACGATTCCGCGGCTCCGGATCGCCGCATCCTGGAAAGGTTCGATGGAGGCGGAGTCTTCTCGCCGGCCGATTTCAAGAAGGTGATCGCCGCTTACCAGGCGAAGTTTCATAAGCCGCTCCCCATCAGCGCAAACGGCGAGACCAGCGTGCACCGCGCGCTCGGGTTCGATCATCGCGGGCGGGTGGACGTGGCGCTCAACCCGGACCAGCGCGAAGGGGTGTGGCTGCTGGCTTACCTCGAAAAACAGGATATTCCGTTCTTCGCTTTTCGCGCGGCTATGCCAGGCAAGGCGACGGGACCGCATATTCATTTGGGCCCCGGCAGCATCCGGCTCCGCGCGGCGGATTGATGCCCGATACGCCTCGCGTGTTCCTGTCGGCGGAACAGATCCAGCGGCGCATTCAGGAGATCGGCGCGCAGATCGCGGCGGACTATCCGCAAGGCAATATCTACCTCATCGGAATCCTGAAGGGCGCGTGCATTTTCCTGTCGGACCTGTGCCGCGCGATCCCGCTGAATACGCGCATCGAATTCATCGGCACCTCCAGCTACGGACGGGGGAAAACGTCCTCGGGCGAAGTGAAGCTGACCAAGGATTTGGATGTCTCCATCGAAGGGCAGGACGTCATTTTGGTGGAAGACATCGTCGACAGCGGCGTCACGCTGACGTACCTGATGCAGGTGCTGAGGCAGCGCAAGCCGCGTTCGATCCGGATCGCGACGCTGCTGGACAAGCCCGAGAGGCGACTGCGTCCGGTCGAGGTCGATTATGTCGGGTTCCGCATACCGGACGAGTTCGTGGTGGGGTACGGGCTGGATTACGCCGAGGATTACCGGAACCTGAAAGACGTCTGCGTGATCACGGCTGACCCACCGGCCGCTTAAAGGCGGTGAATCGACTCGGCCGCGCGCCGGCTCGTGGGCGCTTAGCGAAGTTCACGCTCGGACCTATTCCCGGACCGTCATACGCACCTGAAGGCGCTTACTCGTCAATCGAGGTCCATGGCCGCCTTCAGGCCCGGGCGACAGAGCTTCCCGCCTCATTTCCTTCCTGGCCAGTCTTCGCAAGGTGCTCGTTGCCGCCCCTGAGCGGCGTGGAGAACAGCAGGATGTGGCCCGCAGGGTCGAGTTCGCTTACAAACGCCACCGGCGCGCCGGGGCCGTGAAGCTGTGGGCGTCGTCGGATTCTTCCGACATCGATTTCACGGCAAAGCTCGTTGACGTTTCTCCGCCCAATCCGGACTTCCCCGGCGGGGTGGATCGGAACATTGCCGCCAGCATCGTGCGGGCGAGGCGCAGCCACTCAAACCCGGGCAGGCTTACGAATCCACCATCGAGATGTATCCCACATCGCTCGAGTTCCGGCGAGGGCACCGGATTCGGCTGGATATATCGAGCAGCAACTTCCCGCGCGGTTCGACGTGAACCCCAACACCGGCGAGCCGCTCAACGACAACCGGAACTGGCGGATTGCGCGGAACACGATCTACATGGACGCGAAGCATCCTTCGCGGATCGTGCTGCCGGTGATTTCGCAGTGAGGGTTACGCAACAGATTTCACGACCGGCGGGGGGAGTTCCTTAGCCTCGCACAGCGATTCAAATCCCGTCACGCCGTGTTTTCCATCGCAAAACGGCTTATTTTCCGACTTGCCGCAGCGGCAGAGCGAAATCCGGGTACGCCCGCCTAGTCCGTACCGGTTCCCCTGGGCGTCGTACAGTTCGATGTCCTCGCCCTCGACCCGAACCGGGCCATTGTTAATCACTGTGATCCTGGTTGCCATGCCTCTCGATGCTAGCATGCGCCTCAGTTTGAAACACCTTGCCGAGGAGAATCACATTAAGAAGCCAGGAAGGCTTGTACAGCATCCAACCCGTTAGCACAGATTGGAGAGACCAACATGAGTTGGCAGCCGTTTACCTGGAACCAATTGCAGCCGGCCCTGGAACGCACCGCCGAGACCTCGCACGAGGCCCTGAGGCTGGCAGTCGCCTTCCTCACTCCGGCCGCGGCCGTTGCCGGCGTGTTGGGGGCATGGCGGCTGAGCGCCGACCTAGGCTGGACGGACGAGTTTTTTATCGCCAAGGGTCTCTTCTCCCACTGGCAAGTCTGGTTTGCCATCGCCGGAGGGCTTCCCTTCGCCTCCGCCGCCATCCGCAGGCGCTTGAAGTAATTCGTCTGTTATTCTGGCGTTAGCGAAGCCCGCCTTCCCGAGATGCCGTACAACACCCGCTATTACAATCGAGGCCCCAGTTATTCCGGCTGGTTCCCCCTGGGTGTCAAATGGCTGCTGATCTCAAACATCGGCATTTTCCTGCTCACCTTCTTCGCCGCACGGGTAGGCAGCAACTTCGCGTCCGAGTGGTTCGGGCTGGTGCCCTACCGGGTGATCCCAAGGTTGGAGATTTGGCGGGTTTTCACCTACCTGTTCCTGCATGACCCGTCCAGTTTCGGCCACATTCTGTTCAACATGCTGGCGCTGTGGATGTTCGGCAAGGACATCGAATCGGCCTGGGGCACTCGGCGGTTCCTGAAATTCTACTTCCTCTGCGGACTCGCGGCCGCCGTCTGCGTGATCGTCCTGAACTACCTTTTCGGCAACGCGCACTCCAACACCATCGGGGCTTCGGGCGCGATTTTCGGATTACTGGTGGCCTTCGGGATCATGTACCCGGACGTCACCGTGCTGTTCAGTTTTCTGTTCCCGATCAAGGCCAAGTACTTTGTCATGATCATCGGCGCGATCACGTTCCTGAGCTCCTTCCAGGCAAACACCGGGGTCAGCAATTTCGCGCACCTCGGGGGCATGGTTTTCGGCTTCGTTTATCTGAAGGCCGGGTGGGGCGCGTCCTCGTCGCGGCTCAGCCGGCCGGGCCCGGCCTCCTCCCTGCGCGCCCGCTACAGGCAATGGAAGGTGGAACGGGCGAAGCGGAAGTTTCAGGTCTACCTGAGGAAGCACGGCCAGGGCGGGCCGGGAGTAAACTAGCTGAGCCGGCAACCGCCGGGGGGCTCCGAACGTCCGTATAATTAACTGGAACCGTTATGAAATTCACTAAGACGCTCGCCCTCCTCGCCGTCGCCCTGCCTTACCTCGCCGCGCAGGAGGGTCCGGCGACGCAGTCCTCGGAAACGGTCGCTAAGCCGCGCAAGAAAGCCGCGGATGGCGCGCCCGCCGAGAAGCCCGCCGAGGCGAAGATCCCATCCAAATTCGAAAAGAAAGAGGGACAGCTTCCGATCGGCGTTCCGACCTTCCGCGCCGACGTGAACACGGTGTCGGTGGACGTGGCGGTGCTCGACAACAAGGGCCACTTCATCCCGAAGATTCCGCGGGGCAATTTCCGCATCCTCGAAGACGGTGTTCCTCAGCAGGTGAAGGGCTTCAACATGGGCGAGGCGCCGATGACGGTGTGCATGGTGATCGAGTTCAGCAACCTGTTCCAGTCCTATTATTCGTACACGTGGTATCAGACCCTGCAAGCTTCGTACGGATTTCTGGAAACGCTGAAGCCCGAAGATTACATTGCCGTTGTCGCCTATGACATGCGACCCGAGATTCTCTCCGATTTCTCGCAGGATAAGCGGGCGGCCTACGAGGCCATGCAGCGGCTGCGGATCGCGGCGTTCAGCGAGTCGAACCTATACGACGCGCTGACCGACACGGCGGAGCGGATGACCGAGATCGAGGGCCGCAAGGCGATCGTGGTGATTGCGTCCGGTATCGATACGTTCAGCAAGCAGACGTTCGACAAGGCGCGAAAGTCGCTGCAGAACGCGGGAGTGCCGATTTACGCGATCGGCCTGATGCAGTCCATTCGCGAGAGGATGGATTCGCGCGGCATGATGGGCCCGATTGCCCGTCTCGACTTCCTGCAGGCGGACAATCAGATGAACACGTTCGCGAGGGAGACGGGGGGCCGCGCCTTCTTCCCGCGCTTCGAAGGCGAGATGCCGGGCATCTTCCGCGGGATCGCCGACTCCCTGCGCAACCAGTACACGCTCGCCTATAGCCCAGCCAACGCCGCCCGGGACGGCAAGTTCCGGCGCATCAAGGTGGAGCTCGTGAATCCGGAGAACAACCAGCCGTTGCGCATCGTCGACGAGAAGGGCAAAGCGATGAAGTACCAGGTCATCGCCAAGGCGGGTTATACCGCGCCGCGCGAAGTCGAGTAATTGTCAAGCATTATTTCCTTTGGGTTTCCAGCCCGTTACAAATGCGTTGACGGGAGGATTTTTATTCTGGTAATTTCACCGATGTTCACCTCAGTCAGGAATTTATAAATGAGCATCGGGCAACAACATTCGCGGCCAGGGCCGTCCGCGCGCATACTCCTAGTCGACGATAATGCGTTCGGGCTCTCGGCGCGCAGGACGATTCTAGAGGAACTCGGGTACGCCGTCGTGGCGAAACCCTGTCCTCGCCAGGCGCTGGAGTGTTTCTCCGCCGGCGGGTTCGATCTGGTGATCACCGATTATCGGATGCCCGGGATGGATGGCGCGGAGCTGATCGCCCTGCTCAGGAAGGAGCGCGCGGACCTGCCCGTGGTGATGATCTCGGGTTTCGCCGATACGCTGGGACTGAACGAGGCGAGCACGGGCGCCAGCGCGGTGATTCAGAAGAGCGCTCACGAGGTTCAGATGATGCTGCGGGCCATCGAGCGCCTGCTGAACCGTAAGGCTCCCCGCAAGCCGGTTGGGAACTATCGCGGCGTTACGCCTCCGTCCCGGGCCATCGTGGGCGGGGCGTAATTGCCGCCCCGCTGGCTCACGCGCGCGGCTCGATTCCATAGATTCCTCCTGACCGCGGCGCTGTTTCTGTCCATCGGCGATACGGCGTGGTCCGCCGCCGACCCCTGGATGAAGTCGATGAGCCTCCGCGACAAGGCCGCGCAGCTCATCTCCATGGCCTGCTACGGCGAGGCTCCCAGCAAGCGCTCCGAGGACTATAAGAAGTTCCGCCACTGGGTCCGCGATCTCCGCATCGGCGGCCTCATCGTAAACAATCGCGTCACGGGCGGGCAGGTCCGCAACGCCGATCCGCACGCCATGGCCCTGTTCCTCAATCAGATGCAGCGCATGGCGCGCGTGCCGCTGATCGTCGGCGGCGACTTCGAACGCGGCGCGTCGATGCGCGTCGCCAACACCGTGAAATTTCCGAACGCGATGGCGTATGGGGCGGCCAACGACCTGGCGGCTACGCGCGCGCTCGGCGCAGAGACCGCACGCGAGGCCCGCGCCCTCGGCGTGCAATGGATCTATGCTCCGGTCGCGGACGTGAACAACAACCCGGAGAACCCGATCATCAACATCCGTTCCTTCGGCGAGGACCCACGCGCGGTGGCGGCGCAGGTGGGCGCGTTCCTGGACGGTGCGCACGCGGAAACGTCCGCTCGCGTGCTGGTCACGGTGAAACACTTTCCCGGTCACGGCGACACCTCCACCGATTCGCACATGGGCCTGGCGCGGGTCGACGCCGATCGCGAGCGGATGGCGCAGGTCGAACTGGTTCCGTTCCGGGCGGCCATCGAGCATGGCGTCGATTCCATCATGACGGCCCACCTGGCGGTTCCGGCGTACGAGCCGGAGCAGATCCCGGCCACGGTCTCGAAAAGAATCATCACCGGTCTGCTGCGCGGCGACCTGGGCTTCAAGGGCATCGTCGTCACCGACGCGATGGACATGCAGGGACTCGCCAAACTGTTCCCACCCGGGGAAGCCAGCGTCCGCGCCCTCGAGGCGGGCGTCGACATGCTACTGATGCCGACCGATCCGGAAGAGGCCATCCGGGCGATTGTGGCGGCCGTTAAGAGCGGGCGGCTCTCGCGCAAGCGCATCGATCAGAGCGTCGCGAAAATCCTGGCCGCCAAGGCGCGCATGGGGCTTGCGCGGCGCCGCCTGGTCGATCTCGATGAGATCTCCGACGTTCTCGACAATGAGGAAGCCCAGGCGCAGGCGCAGCGCGTCGCCGATGAGGCGCTCACCCTGGTGCGCAACGACAACGGGGCGTTTCCGTTCCGGAATCCGGACAACGGCTGCGTGGTCGCGCTCAGCGAGGGACGGTTTTCGCAGCAAGGCCGCCGGCTCGGCGACGAGATCCGGAAGCGCAATGCCAAGACCCGTTTCTTTCTGCTCGATCCCCTGGCCGATGAAGCGACCGCCGCGAACGTGGTTCAGAAAACGGCATCGTGCGAATCCGTGGCCGTGGCCGCGTTCGTCACCGTGGGCGCGTATCGCGGGAACGTGGCGCTGCCGGGGGTCTTCTCCGGCCTGCTGGATCAGCTCACGGCGGCTCAGGCGCCGGTGACGCTGATTGCGTTGGGCAGTCCCTACCTATTGAAATCCTTCCCGAAAGTCGTCGCCTATCTTGCGGCGTTCAGCCCGGTGCCGGTGTCGGAGGCGGCAGCCGTCAAAGCGCTGTTCGGCGAAATTCCGATTACCGGACACATGCCTGTCACCATCCCCGGATTTGCCAGAATCGGAGACGGGATGCAGTTGGGCGCGGCTCATGCGGGAGGTAGCAGGTAATGGTGGAAATCACGTGGCTCGGCCACGGCACATCGAAATTCCGGCTTGAATCCGGAGAGGTCATCGTGGTCGATCCGTGGACGGACGGCAATCCGGCGTATCCAAAAGATCACCAGTTCGATCGGGTGGACCACATCCTAATCACGCACGGCCATTTCGATCACATCCACGACGTCATCCCGCTTGCGAAACAGTTCCAGCCGCAGGTGATCGCCATCTACGAAACCGCGACATGGCTGGGGTCGAAAGGCGTAACAAATCTCAGCGGAATGAACAAGGGCGGGTCGCAAATGGCAGGACCGGTGAAAGTCACCATGACCCACGCCGTCCATAGCTGCGGCATCACCGACGGCGACCAGATAATTTACGGCGGCGAGGCCTCCGGTTACGTGCTGCGCTTCCCGGATGGCCGCGCGATATATTATGCCGGGGATACGAATGTGTTCTCGGACATGGCTCTTATTCAGGAACTGTACAAGCCGCAAGTCGCATTCCTGCCGATCGGAGATTTGTTCACGATGTCGCCGCATGAAGCGGCGCTGGCCTGCCGTTTGCTGCAGGCGAAGAAGGTGGTGCCCATCCATTTTGGGACTTTCCCGGCGCTAACCGGACGTCCCGAAGAACTGGCGGCGAAGGTAAAGGGACTGGACATTGAGGTTTGGCCCTTGACTCCCGGCGAGCCGGTGCACTGGTAACCGCTTCTTGCGCGCGGGCGCCAGGTTCAGCCAGCGAACGGATCGACGATTCGCACGCCGGCGTTCACGAAATCAGCGCGATTTCGCCTGGCGACCGCCAGACCGTGGACCACCGCCGTCGCCGCGATGAGGCTATTCTTGATCGGCATGGCTTTCCCGGTTCTGCGAAGACGCGCCAGCAGCTCCGCCCATTTCAGGCCCGTGTCCGCGTCCCAGGGCAGACAGTGGAGACGCTCGACACCGGCGTCGAACCAGCGTTCCAGAAGGGTCCGCTTCCTTCCCTTGGGAAGGAGGAGAATCCCGAATCGCAGTTCGCCGAGAATGACGGGATTGACGGCGAGGTCTGCCTCGTGCGCGCGAAGCCACTCCAGGACACGCGGATCGGGCGCTAGTCTCGTCGGCTCGCTCAGAACATCAACCAGGACCTCTTCTCGCAGTTCAACCTAACCGAGCCGGAAATGTTCTGGTACACGAGTTTCGACGGCCAGCGCATTCAGGCCTGGGTCCAGCGGCCGCCGGACTTCGATTCGTCGAAGAAGTACGGCGGCTCCGGCGGCGGCGTTCTCGCCAACTGGACCATCGGCCACACGGATCGCTTCAAGGCCGCCGTCTCCCAACGCTCCATCGCGGACTGGCGCGATTTCTGGTACACCGCCGACTTCACGCTGTTCACGCCGACGTGGTTTCGTGGCGCGCCGTGGGAGCAGGAGGCCGATTTCAAGGCGCGCTCGCCCATCACTTACATCGATAAAATCAAAACGCCGTCGCTGTTCGTGGGAGGCGACGCGGACATGCGAACGCCATCCGGCGCCGGCGGCGAGCAGATGTTCCGCGGTCTGAAGTACCGCCACATTCCCACGGCGATCATGCAGTTCCCCGGCGAGACCCACGAGCTTTCCCGCTCGGGAAAACCTCGCCACCGGGTGGGACGGTTGGAGCATATTGTCGCGTGGATGGACAAATACGTCCTCGGAGCCGCCATCCAGACCTATGATGTGCAGTAGAGATGTGCAGGAATATCAAGACCCTCTTTAACTTCGATCCGCCGGTGACGGAGGAAGAAATTCGAGCCGCCTCGCTGCAGTTCGTGAGAAAGATCAGCGGGTTTACCAAACCGTCGAAGGCCAACGAAGGCTCGTTTCTGGCTGCCGTCGATGAGGTGGCGGGCGTCTCGACTCGTCTCCTCCGTTCCCTGGCGACGAACGCCCCACCGAAAAGTCGCGAGGAAGAGGCCGCGAAGGCGAAGGCCCGCGGCGCGGAGAGACGCCCGCTTTCCCCGGGAGCCGGCGCTTCTTAGCTCCAGCGCCTGGATCCCTTCAGGGGCCATCCTTGCGTTATGGCGCGCGCCTGCCGCGCATCCCGGATCAGCTTGAGGTTGTTCGCCGTCGTTTTCGGCCAGGCACGGAAGCCGGCGGGAATGTCTCGCGCTGGCCTCTAAGCGCGGGTCCCACCAACGACCAAGAGACCATTCTGTGATTGGGTGAGGCAAGGGTATACAATGCGAGAAACCTATGGGCGCAGCCGACACCCCCATCATCGCCATAGTTGGGAATGCCAAGACCAGCGACAAAGCCCCTGCCACAGCCGAGGTGCTGGGACGGGAACTGGCCAAGGCCGGGTTCCGGATCCTGGTTTTCTCCAGCGAGCCTGATTTCCTGGAGTGCCACGTGGTGCGCGGCTACGTGGCCAGCCGGGCGGCGTTGCGCTGCTCCATCCAGGTAAGGTACCCGTTGCACAGCGTGAAGCCCGCCTTCAGCGAGCAATCCACGAACAGCGAACTGTTCGACTGGCGCTCGGACAATGCTCCCGACTGGGAGATGTCGTTCTACCAATCGTTGAGCGAGGTGCAGGGCGTTGTTCTGATGGGCGGTGGCCCAAGCACCCTGATCGCCGGCGCGGTCGCGCGCGGGCATCAACTCGCGATGGTGGCTCTGCCTGGATTCGGCGGCAAGGCCGAGCAGGTTTGGCAAAACTTACGGCCGGGGCAGGACCTGGCAAGCGGCGACGAGATCTCGCTGATGGCGCGTCCGGACTGGTCTGACGACCTGGGCGCAGAGTGCGTCCACGCACTCAAGGATCAACTGGCGCGCAAGGCCGAGAGTGCCCGGCAGCAGCGGCTGGAGGAAATACGCAAGGAGATCTCGATTCGGCGGCACGCGGTGGTAGCCGGCCTGCTGTTCGCGGCGGCCTTTGCCATGGTGCCCATTTTCCTCCTGGAAAATCCAGCCGCCTGGATGGTGATGGCGGCGCTGTTTCTCTGTCCCGCGCTGGCGGGAATCTCCGGTGCCACGATCCGGCTGGTCTTTGATCTACGGCAGGGATCGCTGCCCCTTTCTCCGCAGTCGGCCATCGCCACCGGCGCTTTGGGGCTGGTCGCCGGGGGCGTCGCGGGGTTGCTGTTCATCACCGCGCAGATGGTGGCCACGGCGCCCGAACACGGCATGGTGGCCAAACAGGCGGCGCGCCTGGTGCCGTTCTGTTTTCTGATCGGGTTCACCGCCGGAATGACACTGGACGCCGTCTTTCGCAAGCTGATCGCCACCGATGTCCTGGAGACCGGCAGCATCGAGGCCAAAAAACGGGCCTGAACGTATGTCGAGACTCGCCGTCTATTTCAGCCAGAGTTGGCGCTCCCGGGACGTAGATCTGAATGTGCGCGTCTGGAACGAATTCTCCCCCACCTGCGAGCTGCTGGTTGACGAGCCGGAAGACCCTTCCCCCGAACCGCCGTACTACATCAACCGTATCGAGGAATTGCTGCGAAGGTGCGACCTGTTTCTGGCTGTCCTGACCCACCGCCCGCGGGACACCGGGCCGCGCTGCTCGCCCTACATGCTGTTTGAGATCCGGCTCGCGGAGCGGGCGGACCTTCCGCGCCTGGTGCTGTACGAGCGGAAGACCGGCTTCCGCCCTCCGCGGATTCAGCGGCTCTGGGAATGCTACGTGCCCTTCGACCGCGCCGAGAGAGAATCGCTAATGGACGACTCGGCGTGGGAGAAGACTATCCTGCCCCGCATCCGCGCCTGGATGGGATGGTGCGCCCTCCACCGGCTCCCGGCCGGATACGAGCAGTCCACGGCGGCGGTGCTGCTGCTGGACGGCGTGACGGATGTTGGAGCCGTGGAAGCGGTTCGGCCGGTGTTGGATAGACATTATGACCGGATCCTGGAGTGCGACCCGACACGGCAGGGGAGCGACGCCGCCATCCGCAACGTTCGGGAGGCGGGTCTGGTGGCGGCGTTCGATCTCGCCTCTCCTTTGTATGCGGCGGCCCACATGGCCGGCCTGCCATCCATCCGGATGGTGCGCGGCGAGGCCGGCACCCAACTGCCATGGATCGTGCGCTTTGGTCCAGGCGGTTACGAGGAGGACATCGTCTACTGGACTAGCCCTGACAGCTTGCCGGCGCAGGTGGAACCGCGCGTCGGAGCCATGTTCCGGCTAAGCCGCGCCAAGCGGGAGGGCAAGGATATCGCGTATTTGACCTCCAAGCGGTATCGCGATTTTCTGGTATTCGTGAGCCACAACCTGAAGCCACCCGACGATCTGCTGGTGCGGCGCATTTGCGACCTGCTACAGAAGCATAACGTCCCCGCCTTCGAGTACAACGACCGCAACCGCGCTGGCATCGAGTGGCGTCCGGCTATGGACGAGTCTCTGCGCAAGACCACGCACTTTGTGGCACTGGTCAGTCCCACCTACGACCAGTCGCCGACCTGCATCGAGGAGATCGAGGCGGTGCTGGCGCGTGGCAACGCGGTCGAGATCCTGCCGTTCAAAATACTAGGCCGGCAGATTCCCCATCCCCGGCTGACCCGGCTGCAGAACGAACCGCTGCGCTCGGAAGACCCTGAGGTCAATGCGGAAGAAGTCGTTAGAAACGTCGTGGAGCGGCTCGACGCCGCGCTACAGGGCAAATGATCGATCTCGTGGTTCTGTTTGCGGGGCACCGGCTGGACGAACCGGGCCGGACTCCGCCACGCTTTCCGCCGGAATGCGAGACGAAAGCGCGGCTGGCGATCAGATCCGTTATGCGGAGCATCGCCGCCGCCGGCGGACTGGTGCTGGGCATCGCGGGCGCAGCGGATGGCGGCGACATCCTGTTTCACGAAGTCTGCGCGGAATTGGGTATTGAATCTGAGGTCTGCCTCGCGCTGCCCGCGGACGAATACGTCCACGCTTCAGTTCAACCTTCCTGGAACGAGCGCTTTCAGCGCCTGCTCAAAACACACCCGACTGCGACTCTCGAACCCGGTTCTGGCGAGGTGTGGCTGCGGGATCACGAGTGGCAGTTGCGGCGGGCGCGCGAACGGCATCCGCGTCGCACAGTACTGCTGGCGCTGCTGGACGAGGTAGAGGCTGACTTTCCGGGCGGAACGGCGGGGATGGTGTGCATCGCGCGGGAGAGCGGCGTAGAAGTGATCCGGCTCGACGCACGGGAGATTTGCGGGTAGGGCAAAACGGCCGATCCGGGACCGGGTCCCGGCCCGTTATGTCCAAACCTCCTCCGGCAATGTCAGTTTGTGCGCAGAGCCGAAAGTAGAGGAGTGCCGACTTCGTCGAACAGCCGCCCTAAGCGAAGGCGATCGGAGTGGCCCCGTTGGCGATGGCCTCGATGATCGTGGCCGCACCGACGATGGTGACTCCGGGGGCAATGTCACCTTCGGTGATCCCCCTCGGTTTGGTGCAAGCGCCGCACAGCCAAACCTTGCCGCCGTTGCCGCGAAACTCCTCCACCAGATCCGCCAGGGGAGTGAGGCCTTTCGAGACGACGCCGCCGGCGCCGCCCTTTGTTCCTAACCACACCGCGTCGACCGTGCAGACAACGGTCGTCTCGATACCGGCCATGGCTGCTACGAAAGGCAGCATGGCCCGTTCCGGATCCTCTTTCCCATGGGTACATTGAAAAATCATTCGTTGACTCATTTGGTACGCTCCACTCGAATAACAATCTTTCCCTGCGCTCCCGGATCGATGGACAGGACCTTGTGTCCCATCATTCGGGATATCGAAGGCAGGTCCTCCTTATCCGAGGGGTCCTTAGATTTTAGATTAGTGAAGACCTCCAAAACATGGCCGACCGGAATCTGCCCGATGCGCGCCCGGAATTCCCGCGCGGACGCCTTTTGATACGCCGTCAGCACCCCCGGTTCTCTCCGTCGCCGCATGCACGCGCATCCCCTCCGAAAACGCTTGCGAGAGGACCGTGCTCAGGGTCACCCTTCTGGCGCGGGAGATGGTTCCCGCCCGCGAGCAAATCCGACGGCAGCGTCAGCGTGGTCCGCCGCTTTTCCCCTTTCTTTCGTCTCACTGATACGGTTTAGCATCGACATTGACATCACTTCGTACGGCTCGCAAACTCCCAGGCGCGCTCAACGGCGCTTCCCGCCGGCGGCGGGGTCTCAGCGGCGGGAGAGGCCGAGTTCGGAGGGAAGCGTTTTGAACGGATTTACCGCCGTTACGCCTTCGTAATCGCGGCCGGACTGGAAGTCCTCACTAAGAAGCCACCGGCAGCCCAGGCGCTCGGCGGAACCGAGAATCAGGCTGTCCCAATACGAGAGCTGCGCCGTGTCCATCCAATACCAGGCTCTTTCGATGAGGCCGAAGGTCACATCCACGGGGCGCCACCGGCTGAATGCGGTTACGGCTTCCCGGGCGGGCTCCGGAGGAACGCCCGTCTTGCGGACCGCGTTCGCGTAGAACTCGTGCAGGACCTGCCAGCTTAGCCGGCCGCGGCCGCTTTCCCATAAAAGCGCAACCCATTCGCGGGCTAACGCGCGTTTGATCGGCGCGCGAGCATCGAACGCGTACAGAAGAACATTCGTGTCGACGAAAACGCTATCGGCGGGCATGCGCCCGCTCCCGCGTCAGGCGTTGTTCGGCGTCGAGATCCATCAGCGGGATTTCCTGCCACTGCCGATTGGCTTCCCAGTATTCGTCGCTCCGCCTCATCTGCGCCTCCAGGATACTTCCGAGAAGCCGTGAAACCGACGTGTTCTCCTCCGCCGCCCTTTTCCGCGCCCACAAAGCGACCTCTTCCGGCAGGGTGATGGTGACGTTCTTCAACACGAAGTCAGTGTAACACGAACACACGAGGCATCCGGTCTTTCGTTGGCTCCACCGCAACGTGTAAGGAAGCTTGCCACGCATGTGGAGGGAGTATACCTCAGGACCGGTTTCCCGGACCTCGAGATAGACTTTGGGGCCACCAGCGCCGAAGGCTCTTGGCGGCGTAGTCGTTGGAAGGCACCGGTGGTCGTTCCAGTGTTAACGGACACAGCATATTCCAATCGAACGATGAGCCTGAACGACGGGGAACCCGGCGTTCAGGGGAATCTCCTTTCTAAGTTTTGTAAGAGGACAGAATGAGCGATGGGAAAGTGGGAATCCTGCTTTTGGATTTCCACTTTTCCTCG
>JANXRE010000169.1 GCA_025353165.1 Acidobacteriota bacterium
CCCCGCGGCGGCTCCGCAAACAACGCGAGAACCGCGTTGTACACCCGGCCCAGGTCGCACTCGCCCACCTCGTCCCACACCGCCACCGCAACGCGCCCGTCTGCTTCGCACACCCGCCCCATCTCATGCACCGCCATCCGCGGATTCTGAGTGAACTGCAGCGAATTGATCGCCATCACGCCCCGAAACTCGCCGTTCGGCCACGGTATGCTCTCGAGTTCGCCGATCCGCAGATCGGCCACCGGCAAGCGCTCCCGCGCAATCGTCAGCATGTTCACCGAGGGATCGAACCCGGCCAGAATCGCCCCGCGAGCCCCCGCCACAATCAGCGCTCCCCCTGCGCCGCAGCCGCAGTCCAGCAGCGTGTGATCTTTCGCCATCCCCAGCCCGTCCAGCGCCTCCTCCCACAACCCGCATTCGATTCGCTCCTGGATCCCGGCCCAGTCCCGCGCGTATTTTCCCCACAGCTCGCCCTGCTTTTGCGCCCGGTCACTCAATCGCGGCATGCCGTACCTTCTCCCCCATCAACGCGGAGATCGCAACTCCACTCACTATGACTACGAAGCAGCCGATTACGTTGTACCAGAGAAACGCGATCTTTGTGAACTCCCAGGCCGCGAAGATCACCGCTTCGCCCGCCAGCACTCCCCAAAACGCGCCTCTTCCGCCAACCTTCTTGAAGAAGAACGCCAGCACGAAAACCCCGAGCATCCCGCCATAGAAGAGCGATCCCACGACGTTCACCGTTTCAATGAGTGCGCCGAAACCATGCCCTGCATTGCTCGCGAACACCACCGCGTACACGCCCCAGAACGCCGTCGCCAGGCGCGATGCCCACAGATAGTGCCGGTCCGAGCCGTGCGGCCGGACATGACGCCGGTAGACGTCGATGATCGTAACGGTGGCGAGCGAGTTAATCTCTCCGGAAATCGACGACATCGCGGCCGAGAAGATCACGCCGACCACCAGCCCCACAACGCCAATCGGCATATATGTTTTAACGTAAGTGAGAAAGATGTAGTTCGTGTCGTTGAACACGTCCTCTCCCTGCACCCGCGCGGCCAGCTTGCCGGCATCCGATCTCGCCGCGTCGAAATCCTTCTGCGCCGCCCGGAACGAGGCCTTCGCAACGTCCGACCCGGTCGCCGCAATCGCATGAGCCGCCTCCGACCGCCGCTGCCACGCCTGGTTATAGCGCGACTGCAATTGCGGATACTCCGGAGAGGACTGCATCCGCGCGTACGCCACTGGGTGGAACGTAATCGGCGGCCGTGCGAAGACGAACAGCACGAACACCATCACGCCGATGAATAGGATAAAAAACTGCATCGGAATCTTGGCCATCGCGTTGAACAGCAGCGACAGCCGGCTCTGTCCGACCGACTTGCCCGTCAAGTATCGCTGCACCTGGCTCTGGTCCGTCCCGAAGTAAGCGAGCGCCAAAAACATCCCGCCGATCAAACCGCTCCAGACGTTGTAGCGATCGTTCCAATCGAACTTCCAGACCACGGGATTCAACCGTCCCGCCGCGCCGGCAATCGAAAGCGCGCCGGTGAACGAGACATCCGGCGGCAGCAGGCGAATCGCGACGATCAACGCCAGCACCAGCGCCGCCAGGATGACGGTCATCTGCTGCACATCGGCCCAAGTCACCGCCTTGATCCCGCCGAGACTCGTATAGACGATCACCAGAGCGCCCATCAGCAGCGTAGTGATCTGATCCGGCAAACCGAGCACCACGCTCAGCGCCACCGCCGGAGCGTACAGCGAAATGCCCGCCGCCAGCCCGCGTTGAATCAAAAAAATCAAGGTGACCAGCGCCCGCGTGCGGCCGTCGAAACGTTGTTCCAGATATTCGTACGCCGTGTAGACCCGCGCCCGGTGGAAGATCGGCACCGCCGTGGCGCAGAGGATCACCATCGCCAGCGGAAGGCCGAAATAAAACTGCACGAACCGCATCCCGTCCACGTACGCCTGCCCGGTAGTCGAAATAAAGGTGATGGCGCTCGCCTGCGTCGCCATGATGGACAATCCCATGGCGTACCACGGCATGGTCTTTCCGGCGAGCAGATACTGGCTGACGGTCTTGCTTTGTCGGCCGCGCCACAATCCGTAGCCGACAATCGAGATCAGCCAGGCGGCCAGGACAATCCAATCAATCCGGCTCACGGAGCCCACGCCCTGGTGAACGCATAGAACAGGCCGATCACCACGGCCAGCCACGCCAGAACGACGGCGTAAACGCGCGGCCAGCGTTTGAGAAACGGAGGCGGCTCATCCGCCACCTGCCGCACCTCTTCGTTATCGAACACTCTGGAGGGCCTTCCCTGCACTTATGAAATTCGCGAACATGCGATAGGCCCCCGGCACTCCCGCCGGCAGTTCCCGGAACCACGAATACGCGGTGAAAATGTAGACGCCCGTGCCGAGCCGCGCGAACAAAGTCCCGCCCTCCAGCGGGCGCTCGCCGGGATCGTGGCATTCGAGAACCGACTCGTAGCGCGGATCCCACTTCGACGCGAAGTACAGCCCGCGCTCCTGGATCCAGCCATCGAAATCGTGTTCGGTGATCTCGTTCGGCGCGTGCAGGACGGCCAGTTCCGGGTGGGGAAAGCGAACCGGCGCTTCCTCCACGGTCACGCGTTCGCGCCCGATCTCGATGGGGTACGGGCCAACGCGCTCCAGCATTTTTGGATCGCCGCCCATGAACCCGCCCTCCAGCACGTTGTACTGCACCACGACGGTGCCGCCGGCATTCGCGAAATCGTAAAGCCGCTGAACGTTGGCCCGCAAATCCGGACGCGTGTTCCAGGCGCGGACGCCGGTGACGATCGCATCGAAGCGCGCCAGGTCGCCGCCGGCCAGATCGTCGGCGGTGAGCATCGTCGTCTCGACGCCGATCTGCCGCAGGGCCTGCGGAATCTGATCGCCGGCCCCCATGATGTAGCCCACTCGGCGCGCCAGCGTCCGGATATCCGCGCGAACGGCCTGCGAGGACGCGGCGGCGAACAGCGTCTGGGCGGGAATGTGCGGATAGTCGATGGTGTCCACCATCACGCTGAATTCCCGTCCGCCGATACTCGCGGCTGCTTTCAGCTCGGCGCGGCCCGCGGCCGACGGCGGAGTAACCTCGAACGCCAGCACCGCTTCCTCACCTGCCTCGCGCAGATGGAACGAAGCGGTTGCAGGAGAGACGCGCCACCCTTCCGGCGCAGTCAGCCGGAGCGCTCCCTCCTTGCCGGCTGCATTCGCCTTCACTCCGACCTCGATCGTCCTGGGCTTGGCATCCGGAAACACCACCGCATTTTCGGGCATCGAGACCGCCACCGGAGGCACGACGGCAAGGGCACGAATCCGCTCGCCGTACACTCGATCGACATAGCGGTAAAGCACGGGCCGCGTGAGCTGAATCTCGGCGCCATCCACGGCGAGAGTAAAGACCGCCGACAGAAGCGGCGGGTTCTCCGGCATGCCGGTTAGCTCCGGGGCCGCCACGCGATAAACATCGCCGTCCGGCGGTCCCGCAAGCCAGTACGGCTGCGTGTAGGCCTGATTGGCGGCAACCTCCCAGGACACCATCGTCGTCCACGAAACGTTATCGGACAGCGCCGCCGCATCCGCGACATCGCCCGGCTTGGAAGCCGCCGTCCCCGACCAGCCAATCCGCTTCAGCTCGACGGGCTGCGGCGACCGGCGGATCGCGTTGGCCGTGATCTTCACCGTCTCGCCCGGCGCCACCGCGCCCCGCTCGGCCGTAGCTTCCACCGAAAGGCCGCCGCAAAGCGCAATCGCTTCATCCAACTCCCGTAATTTCCGCGACGCATAAATACCCGCGAGCGCCGCCACCAACGGACGCGCTTTCACCAGCGCGGGCAAGGACCGCTCCGCATGCGCGTCATCGAAAGCCCGCCTAGCCTCCGCGATGAGGGCCGCCACCGCGCCGCTGCCGGCAACCCGATTCCAAGTAGTATCGATGCCGTCGAACAAATCCGCTTTGGGAGCGTCGCCCGCGATGCCCACGAAGTACTCCTTGCGCGAGCCTTTCCGTACCGAAGAGCCCATCCCCTGGCTGCGGTGCATGGAGCGGCTCATCCCGGCAATCTCGCCGTAGCTGAATCCCAGAAGCGCGTTGTAGTCGCCCGAATCGATCTCGATGCGATTCGGCAGCCGCTTCGTTTCCTCCTCCTGCTCGCGCGTGAACGCGAATGCATTCCAGACCAACCGCTTGGCCTGCCAAGGCTCCACCCACTTCAATTGTTCGGGAAATTGTTTCGGGTTTGCGGCGGCGGTAAACGCTTCCTTGCCGAGCACGGCCGACGCCTGGTGCTGGCCGTGTCCGTCGCGAGGCGTGCCGGAAAAGCGCAGGATCACGACATCGGGCCGGAACTTGCGGATCGTCCACACGATATCCCCCAGCGTGCGCTCCCGGCCCCACTTGTGCAGCGTTTCATCGAGCGTCTTAGTGAAGCCGAAATCGATGGCCCGCGTAAAGAACTGTTGCGCGCCGTCGATGTGCCTCGCTCCCAGCAACTCCTCGGTGCGGATGACACCCAGCCGCTCGCCCTGCTCCGGGCCAATCAGATTCTGCCCGCCTTCCCCGCGCGTCAGAGACAGATAACCGGTATCGACTTTCCTGCCCCGCGCCAGGTACGCCAGGACGGCGGTGTTCTCATCGTCCGGGTGGGCCGCAATCATGAGCACGGTCCCGCAGACGTTCAACCGGTCCAGCGCCAGCTTCACTTCGGCCGCCCCGGCGACTTCATGCTGGGCGTGAAGGCCTTGGGTTGAGAAAATCAAGAATAGGAGCGCCGTGATACGTTGTGTGCACATCAATTTTGTTAGCAGGCCGATACAGATATCTTAGGCGTAGAGGAGGCTCGTATGGCGCCGGACCTGATCCGTACCGCGAGTAAGAACGGTTAAGGAGAAAGAGGTACGATTAGGAACTGATGCGATGTCCCACCGCGGCGAGCCGCTGACCGAGACGCCGCGGCTCAACGTACTGGATGGCGGCAAGGCGCTGCATGCAGCCGTGAAGAAGTACGCCGGCGAGTCAACGGCGATCCAGCGCCGCCAAGCAAGCATTGAACCAGTTGCACCGCGAACTGATGGATCTCAACCCAAGCGCGGCCCGCAGCCTGGGTGAAGGTCTCGAGGAGACGCTGACCGTTCATCGGCTTCGTGTTCCTCCGCAACTGCGACAGACGCTCGCCAGCACCAAAGTAATCGAGTCGGCGTTCCCGGTGGTGGAGCGGGTTTGCTTCAACGTGAAGCGCTGGCATGGTGGAGATCAGCGAGAGCGGTGGGTGGGGTCGGGGCTGCTCGTCGCAGAGAAACAATTCCGTCGGGTAAAAGGGCACCAGCACATTCAGATCCTTATTAGAGAACTGGAGGCGCTGGTTACTCCGAAGACGGCAGTTGCCAAACAGAGAAAGGCGTCGTGAAGTGAGTCAAGCGAGAGTCGCCACTTTCAACGGAAAGTCGGGCAATCCCCGTTGTTA
>JANXRE010000176.1 GCA_025353165.1 Acidobacteriota bacterium
GCGTATTGCGGCGCGTAGTAGAAGCTCTTGCCCGCGGATGTGGGATCGCCGCCATCCCCGCCCGCGATGGCTTGCAGAACGTGGCCGCAGTCTTCCGCGGAACGGCAGATCGGCCCGATCTTGTCGAGCGTCCACGCCAGCGCCATCGTGCCGTACCGGCTGACGAGGCCATAGGTCGGACGAAGCCCGGTGACGCCGCAGTAGGCACTCGGCGTCAGAATCGAGCCGTTGGTTTCGGACCCCAGCGCGAAAGTGACGAGCCCAGCCGCCACCGCCGCGGCGGAACCGCTGGACGATCCGCCGGACCAGCGCGACAAGTCCCATGGGTTGAGTCCGGGCCCTTGCAGGGATGCCGACGCGTAACGATAGGAAGGCCCGCCCGCGAGCTCCACCATCGACAATTTGCCCGTCAGCAGCGCTCCCGTCTTTTCGAGCTTCTTCAGGACGGTCGCGGTGGTATCGAAAACCTGTGCGGCGTAAGGCTTCGCTCCCCACGTCGTCGGTTTCTTCTCGAACGAGAGCAGGTCCTTTGCGCCGAACGGAATCCCCTGGAGTACGCCTCGAAACCGCTCGCGCTTGATGTCGCCGTCGACCTCTTTTGCGGCCCGCACGGCGTGTTCGCGCAGGGATAAGGCGAGGGCGTTGTAGCGCGGCCCAAGCCGCTCCAGGCGATCGCAGAAAGCGCGCGCCAGCTCGACGGCCGTGAAATCGCGGGTCCGCAGTTTGGCGTTGATCTCGACCGCGGTTGCGAAGAAGACGTCGTCGGGAATCGCGCCCATACCTTACGGCCTGAAGACGGAGGCTGGTTCGACGGAGACCGGCAGGGCGGTCTTCTTCATCTCGGCGAAATCCGACCGCTGCCGCTCGAGCGCCGCTTCCAGCTCTTCGTTCGGCGGCGCGGCCGCGCTCCGGCCCGCCCGCGCAAACGGAGCGGCCGCGGCGGCTCCGAGCATCGCCCGCCGGCTAAGTCGATTTCGCTCTGTCATTTTGTGTCTGGCCGTTCCGGAGCGCCTCCAGCGCGGCCTTCTCCATGATCGCCCGGGGCGGCGCGTCCTCGGTCCAGATCTCGAATTGCCGGGCGGCCTGCTCGATGAACATCTGGATGCCCGGCACCACTTCCTTGTTCTCCTCGCGCGCGCGCCGGATCAGCGTCGTTTCGAGCGGGTTGTACACCATGTCGAAGACGACATCGGCGGGAATCCGTCGCTCGAAGAAGCACTGGTCGACGTGCGGCCACATGCCCAACGGCGTCGCGTGCACGAGCGCATCGAAGTGGCCGTCCTCGGCCTGCTCGCGCGTGAGCGCGGCGGCGTCGCATGCCTTCGCCAGCGCGCGAACACGGTCGGGGTTGCGCCCCACGATGGACAGCCTGGCGCCCGCATCCGCCAGCGCAAAGGCCGCGCCGCGGGCGGCTCCGCCGTTTCCGGCGAGAAGCACGCTGGCTTTGTTCAGGCGGAGTTTCTTGGACAGCGGACCCGTTACACCCGCGGCGTCGGTATTGGTCCCGCGCCATTTTCCGCCCTTGCGCCACACTGTGTTCACCGCGCCGATCCGGCGCGCGAGAGGGTCGACGATATCCAGGTAACGGATCACTTTTTGCTTGTGCGGAATGGTCACGCTGAAGCCGGATATCGGAAGGTTCCCGGCCGCGGCGAAGAAATCCTTCAATTGCGTGGGATGCACGAGAAACGGCAGGTACACGGCATCCATGCGCCGCGCCTGGAAGGCCCGGTTGTGAACGGCGGGGGATATGGAGTGCCAGATCGGATCTGCGATCACGCCGAAAATGCGCGCGTTCCTGGTGAACTTCTCCACGCGGTACAAGTTCCGCAGAACCCTGGCGCATACCTGTCCCGAGGCCGTTCCTTCGGCCGACGTCGGGGCCGCGTAGGTATACAGGCTGCCGAACGCCGTGGAGAGAGCGCGCGCCGGAAAGCCCATCTCTCCCATGGCGAGCAGAATCACCGGCACGCGCGGGTGCGCTTTGCCGAGCGATAAGACGCGGCACACGTCGGATGGCTTCCTTGCGGTGGTGACGATCTTATAGGCGTCTGCCGGTATGCGCATCATCCGCCTCAGCACCGGTTCCAGAGCGGGAGTGCCGCTGTAGTTGTGGTACGAAATAACCAGCCCGGCGCGCGAGTGCAGATCCTCGATATGAGAGGTGAGATTCTCCGCACTCTCAATCTCGACGTCCACGGCGGCCGCGCCCTGCCTGACAGCGCCGGACAGAATCCGGATCTGTTCCTCAATGCTGCCGTTGTAGCGTCCCTGATTCTGATGCCGGCGGCAAGTCGCGACGATGGTCGCTTCCGGGTAACGTTTGCGGAAATCCGATATCGCCTGAACGCCCGCCTCCGGGTCCGGCAGGTAATCGAGACGGAACTCAAAGAAGCTCTCGCCGGCTTCTATCTCGGACGTGGCGTGCTTCAGCAGGGATTCGACATCGGCGAAGCCCAGCGCGATGCACACGCGCGGTAAAGCCCGGCGCAGGGACATGGGTTCTAGCGGACCTCGTTGTAAAGGCCAGGCAAGCTGCGATCAAACAACGGCCCCGGCTTCCAGCCCAAGTCGTCCACGCGCAGGAGCTTGCCGGCTTCCTCGGCGGTCTTGCCCGATGCGCGCAGCTCGCTCATCCTGGTGCGCATCGTTTCGAAGGACTTCCGGAAGGCGACCAGATCCTCTTTCCTGGAGATCTGCCCATGTCCCGGGATCACTGTGCTGAAATCCATCTTGAGGATTTCGTCGATCGTTTTCGTCCACTCGATCGCGCTGCCTCCGGAGGAGTAATCGATGAACGGCGCGCCGCGCACAAACAGGTCTCCGGTGTGGACGACCTTCAAAGCCGGGAAATAAATGACCGCGTCGCCGTTGGTGTGCCCCCGCCCGAGATACTTCGCGCGCACTTCCTTACCGCCGAGGTGAAGTTGGAGCTCATCGCTGAAGGTGACGCGCGGCAGGCCGGGTTGCTTCTTGTCCACCATGTTCCGCCGCGCGTTTTCGTGCGCGAAGATCTCCGCGGTGGCCAGCAGCTTCTCGTTCCCACCGGTGTGATCCGGATGCTGGTGGGTATTCAAGATGTAACGGACCGGCCTGTCGCTGACCGATTTAACCTTCGAAAGGATCTCGTCGACGTTCTGGGGAAATTTATCATCGACGAGGATGACGCCCTCGCCGGTGACGTAGACCGCTACGTTCCCTCCGCTGCCCGAGATGTTGTACAGGTCTTCGGCGACTTTTTCGATTTCGAGAGGAGGTGGCGCCTGCTGCTGGGTCATCGCTGCCCAACAGCCGGCCAGCGCGAGAAACAAACCAGCGAGGCGGATGGCGGCGGCTCTTGGCATTGGCGCTATTATACTCCCTGGCCGCCGGCATCCTTCTTTTTCAGTTCGGCGCGCCAGGATTCGATGAGAGCGCGCGGATCGCTGGACGCAATGCGCCGCGCGCCCGCCCCATGGGCGGCCATTGCTTCGTCCAGCGTGGCCACCGGTCCCGCGTCCAGCTTTACAAGGTCGCCGAGCGGAACCACAAGAAACGGTATGGGCCGGACGTAGTCCGCTTCGACGCGTTTTGCGATGCGGCACGCGATTGCGCGGTGATCGGGTTCCAGCATCGCCAGCGGAAGATGGATGGTCAGAACCGCGCCGGCGCGGTGGCATTCCTGCGCCATCTGAAGAAGTTCTATCTCGACGTATTGAAACTGCCGGGACAGCATCTTTCCGACATTGATCGCCGTCTCGACGTGCCGCGCGCCGCGCTGGATCAGGTCTCGCACCGCGTAGACCTTGACGGCGGTTGTGTCCTCGCCGTGGGGGGCGCCGACCGTGCTGCCGATGCTTGTTGCGCCGCCCTCCATCCATTTGGCGGCGAGTCCCAGGTCCGAAGGCCGAACGGTAACGAACCCCAGCCGCAACTCGCGCGACAACTGGCAGCCGGCGTGAACATCTTCCTCGGTGAATGTTGGATTGAGAAGAGGGTACTCGAGAAGGGAGGCGAGATCTACGGGGGGGCCGGGCACGGAAGGAGGGACTAACGGCGCTTGCGGGCCGCCGATTTGACCGGCGGCGCCGCATACCCCAGACTCTTCAATTGAGACTTCGCCTTGGCGGCGAGGTCGGTGTTCGGAAAACGGCGGATCAGTTCCGTGAACTCCTTCTTGGCGGCGGTGGGCTTGCCGGCCTGCACCAGGGTCACGCCTTTCATGTAGAACGCGTCGGGCGTCTTGCTGTTGTTCTTGTAGCCGTCGATCACCTGGTTGTAAGCATCGATGGCATTGGGCAGATCGCCCTTCCTGCGATACGTTTCGCCGATATAGAACTGGGCATTCGGCGCGTATTCGGTAGCCGGGAAATTCTTGATGTAATCGTTGAACTCCTGCATGGCGAGGTCGAGATTCCCCTTTGTGTAATCGGTCAGCGCGGCCTGATAGGTGGCCTCGGCCGACAGGGGCGGAGTGGCGGCCACAGCCGGAGCCGCTGCGGTCGGAGGCGGCGCGACCGGCGGAGCGTTCAGCGTCCGCACCGCGGTGCTGAGATCGTTCACCTTGGTTTCCACGCGACCCAGGCGCGAGGTCATATCCGAGATGTTCTC
This sequence comes from Acidobacteriota bacterium, assembly GCA_025353165.1. GTDB lineage: Bacteria > Acidobacteriota > Terriglobia > Bryobacterales > Bryobacteraceae > TMP-7. Next base: position 4,591 of record JANXRE010000176.1, read on the forward strand.
CCGCAAGGCCCGAAACTCTTCACTCATCTGATCGACCTTAGCGCCGACCCCGGCGACGGGACCAACCATGCTCTTGGTTTGATCCCCGATGCGGTCGGCCAGCGTGTTCTGGAGCACCGCGACCGACGTGTTGGTCTTATTCGCGGCATCCAGCGTCTGTTGCAGGAGCGTCTGCAGCGCGGTCATCTTGTCGTTGATGCCGCGGATCTGATCCTGCAGTTGCAGAATATCGCGCTGCATTTCGCGAACTTCCTGTTTCTGTGCGAAAAGGGCGGGGGTCAACGTGAGCGAGAACAAAAACATGGCAACGGACTTCATGGCAAGCTCCAGTGAGAGGATGCGGCCCGCTGGAAGCGGGCCGCCCCATCGGATGAGTGTGTCTATTGACCGGGCGCGAAGTGCGCGCGCCGGTTCTTCTGGTAGCAGGTCTCGTTGGCGTCGCTGCAAACAGGCTTCTCCTTACCATAGGTGATGTGCTTCATCCGGTCGGCGGGCACTCCCAGTTGCACCAGGTAGTCCATGGCGGAGTTGGAGCGGCGATCGCCGAGACCGGTGTTGTATTCGGCGGAACCACGCTCGTCGCAGTGGCCCTCAATCAGGACGCTAAAGCCCGGGTTGTCGGCGAACAATTGCTTCAAAACGTCGGCGTCTTTTTTCGCCGTGTCCTGCTGATCGGCGCGGACGTCGCTCTTGTCGTAATCGAAGTAGATATCCTGCGTGTCGGAACCAAGGATATCGGCGGCCGAGCGCTTCACGGGCGGCGGCGGCGGGGCTGCCGGGGGCGGCGGCGGAGCTGTTACATCCACCGTAACCGTGCGGCTGTCGGAACCGCCGGGGCCATTGGCCGTCAGCGTGTAGGTGGTGGTGTTAGCCGGAGAAACGGTGCGGCTGCCGCTGCCCTGCACAGCGCCCACACCCTCATTGATGTTGATGTCGGTCGCGTTGGACGTGGCCCAGTTTAAAGTCGCCGACTGCCCGCGTTCAATCGAACGCGGCTCGGCCGTAAAGCTGGAAATCGACGGCTTCGGCGGCGGCGGCGGTGTCGGAACCTCTACTTTAGGCGCCGGCGGCGGCGGCGGAGCCGGGGCCTTTTTCTTGCAACCGGCGGAAAAAACTAAAAGCACGCTTGCCAGCAAAACTACACTGGTTTTGCTTACCATCATCATGCGCTTGCTCATCCTGAAACTTGCCTCCTGATTACGTAAAAACATGTTTATTGAATCGCTCTTGCCCACGCGGGTTTTTCGTTATTTCCCTGAGTTGTGAGCTGCTTAACTTGCGTGCCGTCGGCCAGCATCGTGAAGATTTGATTGCCGTGGCCCCGCTTCGACGAGAAAACAATGTGAATACCGTCGGGCGCCCAGACAGGGTTTTCGTTGCGGCCCGCGCCATGGGTGAGTTGCACGATGTTGCGCGTCGCAACGTCCATGAGAAAGATATTGTAGTTTCCTGGCTCAAAGCCTTTCGTCCAGGCGAACGCGATCCGCTGGCCGTCCGGGCTCCAGGAGGGGTTTACCGCCTCTCCTTCCCCGGTGGTCAGCCGGACAATATCCGCGCCGTCTATATTCATTTTATATATTTGCGGCAACCCTGAGCGTCCCGACACAAAGACGATGTCATTTCCGGTCTTCGGATTCACCTTCGGCTCGACGTCGATGGTGCGGGCGTAGGTAATCCGCTTCAAATTGCCGCCATCGATATTGGCGGAATAGATCTGGGCATAACCTCCGCCCGCCGTCGAATACAGCAGCAGCAGTTTGCCATCGGGGGTGAAATCGCCGGGCGCGTTCAGAGACGCGGACTGGTTGTAGAACGGCACCTTGCGACCGGTGTCGGTGGAATGGACGAAAATCTTGGGCATGCCCTGCGCGTAGGAGGTGAACGCCACCTTCGTGCCGTCGGGGGAGACGCAAGGGAAGGTCGAGATGGAGCGGTAATTCGTCAGTTGCTGTTGATTGGAGCCGTCGTAGTCCATCGACCAGATCTCTTTATGCCCGGTGCGGTCCGAAACAAAGAACAGCCTCGATCCCAGCAGGCTCTGCCCTCCGAACTGCTTGAGGATATCGGCCGCGAATTCACGAGCAACTTTGCGCGCGCCGTTGTCGTCCAGCGATCCGAAATACACCTTGCCGATGACTTGAGCTCGACTTATATCGGGTTGACTTACATTATACAACCAGGCGAATAAGACGAGCTGATTGTCCCGAACGGCGGTGTATCCAAACGCGAGCCACTGGGAGCTGACGGGAGGGCTGGCCCAACTCGCGAGAGCGGCGCCGCCGGGCTTGAAATCGGTGGGCTGCTGCGGGATCGCCGTCGGGTAGAAACTCTTGGGCGCCATCTTGAAGAGGCCCGAGGTTTCGATTTCGCTCCAGAGCGTGTCGTTAAGCGCACCCATGACGCGCTGCGCTTCGCCGGCTCCGCGGAAGTCCGGAATGGCGATGACCGGGCGCTGGCTGCTCTCGATGCCGATCTTGATCTGCTGGGCAGATAACAACGTCGCGGCCACGCCGGCCAGGAAAATTCCGACTGTGAATTTGGCTTTCATCGTCTTAGCTTGAAATACACTTCAATCTCGGCTGAATTGCCGCTATAGCCCGCTGGCAGCGGCGAAAAAGGGGAGGCGTCGGTCACGGCGCGCACCGCGGAGTTGTCCAGCGCTCCGATGCCGCTCGACTCGAACACACTGATGTTCCGCGTGGAGCCGTCGCGCAGGATTTCAAAACGGACGGTAACGATCCGCGCGTTCTGGATTCGAGTGTCGATGCTGGAGGTGTTCCAATGCGACGCGATCCGCTGCTGGAGCAGAGACGCATACGCGCCGAAGTGGTCTCCGAGGACGCCGCCGATGCCGATTCCGCCCGCGCCCGGCACTCCGCCGTACAGCGGCGAGGAGACGGCCGCGCCGGTGGAGCTGTACAACTGATTCGGGCGTTCGGAGTTCTGCGGCTTGTAGCGCTGGTTCCGCGCCAGTTTCTCCAACTCACGCATGGCGCTCTTTTTCTCCGAGAGCGCAATCGCATCCAGCTCTTGCTTCGTGAACGTGTTGGTTTTCGGCTTCTCGGCGGGCTGCGATGGAACCGACGACTTCGATTGATTCGCGACGAGGTTCTGCGGCGCGGCCCGCTGCGTGAGCGGGATCTGGCTGACAGGCGTGATGCCGACCGCGCCGCCCATGGCGTCCGGCCCGCCCCACTTGATCGCATTCCGGCTGGTGTACCAGGTTCCCGCGACGCTCAGCGCGACCACCGCCAGGTGGACCGTGACGGAAGCCACCAGCGGCCGCCGCAGCGAATCCGGTTGATCGAGGATGTCGACGCGCGCGGTCATTTTCGCCGGCCGTTCGTGATCTCCTCCGGTTGGGTCACCGCGCGGACGTCAATCCCGGTGCTCATGAAGGCGTTGAAGACCTGGGCGACGATTTCCCAGGGCGTGTCTTTGTCGGCGCGGACGTAGACGGCCTTGGCGCGCGGGAACTTCGCCTTCAACTGGTCGATCATGTCGTTGATGTTCACGGGCTTATCGATTAGGAACAGCCCGCCGTCCTGGGAAATGTTGATGACGGGGAGGATTTCCGCCGTGTCCTTCACGGTCTTGACCTTGGGAACTTCGACCTCCATGCCGAACTCCATGACGTGCGCCGTCAGCATGAAGATAATCAGCAGAACGAGAACCACATCCACCAGCGGAACGATGTTGATCTCGGCCAACGCGCCGCCGCCCGCGCGGAAGCTGCGGCCTCTGCCCCTCGACAAGCCACTGTTCAACGAGAACGCCACCCGCTAATCCTCCAGCCCGCGTTCGGCGACATTGAGGAACTCCAGAGAGAAGTCCTCCAGGCGCGCGCCTATTTCCTTCAGGCTGTTTCCGAAATGGTTATAGAACACGGCGGCGGGAATCGCGGCGGCCAGGCCCAGCGCGGTGGCGACGAGCGCGTTCGCGATGCCGGGCGCAACGGCGCGCATACTGGTGGCTCCGGCGAGACCGAGGGCCTGAAACGCCTCGATGATGCCCCACACGGTTCCGAACAGTCCGATGAAGGGAGACACGGTGGCGGTGGTCGCCAGCCAGTTCATGTTGTGTTCGAGCTTGGCGATCTCCTCGGAGATGCCGAGTTGCAGGCTTCGCTCGAGCGCAACGGGATTGGTGAGACGGCCGCGGGTTTTTAACTGCCGGTCGATCTCCGCGTATCCGAAATCGAAGACCACCACCAACGGCGCGGATTGAAACTGCTCGCTGGCCACGGCCACGGAGCGAAGTTCCGGGGTCTTGCGGAAGGCTTTGAGGAACATCCGGTTCGCGGCGCGGGCCTGGCGAAAGGTGCTCCACTTGGAAAAGATAATCGTCCAGGAGAGGATCGAGAGCACCACAAGCAAGCCCATGACGACGATGGGAATCGGCTCGGAGGTTCGGATCAAATCCCAAAAGTGAACTTGCAGAAGTAGCGCTGGCGGGGCGTAGTACATCATTCCTTTGTCGCTTTCATTGTAACTATTCAACGCCTCCTGAGGGCCACGATAAAACATTTTGTTCGACAAATGTCGGGCGCTGATCTGGACCGGGGCCGCCCTGCCGGTATAATCGGGAGCGAATGCTGCTGGAACTGCTGGTCGAGAATCTGGCCGTAATCGAGCGCGTGCGCGTCCATTTCCATTCGGGCCTGAACCTCCTGACAGGCGAAACAGGCAGCGGCAAGTCCATTGTTGTAGACGCGCTCGGGCTGCTTTTTGGCGGAAGATCCTCGGCGGAAATGTTGCGCTCCGGGGCGGAGCGGGCCAGAATCTCGGCGATTTTCGAAGCGCCGCCGGACGAAGGCTTCCATGCTCTGGCGGACCGCGCCGGTATCGAAACGGAAGACGGGGAACTCATCGTCGAGCGGGAGATCCTGGCTTCGGGCAAATCGAGGGCGTTCGCGGGGAACCGGCCGGTGACGGCGGCGCTGCTTCGCGGCCTCGCGCCGTTTCTCGGCGACATCCACGGGCAGCACGATCAGCAGATGCTGTTCTCGCCCGATGCGCAGCGGGAGATGCTGGACGAGTTCGCGGGCCTGGACCTCGCCGGAGTGCGCGAGTTGTATCGCGAGTGGAAGCAGCGCTCGGCCGATCTCGAACAGCTCGACAGGAACGAGCAGGAGCGGCTGCGGCTGGCCGACCTGTGGGCGTTCCAGCGGCGGGAGATCGAGGCTGCCGCGCCGAAGGCGGGCGAGGACGCCGAGTTGGAGAACGAGCGCCGGGTGTTAAAGAACGTCGGGCACTTGCAGGAATCGGCGAGCGCGGCGTATGAGGCGCTGTACGACGCTCCGGCGAGCGTTTACGTGCAATTGAAGACGGCGGCGCGGAAGATCGAGGAACTGACGCGCATCGACGAGAGCCTGGCCGGGCTGCTCGAAGCGCTGAAGCCCGCGGTGATTGCGGTGGACGAATCGTCGTACACCTTGCGCGATTATCTCGGGCGGCTGGAGGCGGATCCGGCGCGCCTGGATGAAGTGGAGAGCCGGCTGGCGACGCTCGACAAGCTGAAGCGAAAGTACGGCGCGGGGCTTCCGGAGGTGATCGCATTTCTGGAGAAGGTGAAGGCGCAACTGGCGGCCTCGGAAGATGCGGGCGAGAAACGGGCGCGCCTGGAACGGGAGCGGGCGCAACTGGCGGAGTCGTACCAGACCGCTGCGGACCGCGTCAGTACGCAGCGGCGCGAAGGGGCGGCGGAATTGAAGCGGCGCGTTGAGAAGGAACTGTCGTCGCTGGCCATGGAGCGGACGGTGTTCGAGGCGCGGGTGGAAACGGCGGCGTGGTCGGCGTCCGGCGCGGATGCGGTGCGGTTCCTGATCTCGGCCAACGTCGGCGAGGAGCCTCGCGCGCTCGAAAAAATTGCGTCGGGTGGGGAATTGTCGCGGGTGGCGCTCGCGCTGAAGACGTGCACCGCCGTGGGATCGCCGAGCCGCGTCGCGCGGACGCTGGTGTTCGACGAAGTGGACGCGGGAGTCGGGGGCGGCGCGGCCGAGGCAGTGGGCCGAAGGCTGAAACGGCTGGCCGCGACGAACCAGGTACTCTGCGTGACGCATCTCCCACAGATCGCCGGGTTCGCGGACCGGCATTACCTGGTGTCGAAACGGGAATCGAACGGGCGGACGGTCGCGACTATCGAGGAACTGGACGCCGAGGCCAGAAAGCGGGAGATCGGGCGGATGCTCAGCGGGGAGCGGATCACGCCGGACGCCCTGCGTCACGCCGAGCAGTTGATGAAAGCGGCGGGAGAGCAAAAGTGATTTCACGGCGGTCGTTGTTTTGGATGGCCGGGACCACGATGGCGGCGGGGACGGCGCGGCGCGTCGCGGTTACGATGGACGACTTCAACTGGCAGGGGATCCCGCCGGCCAACGGGGCGATCCTGGACGCGCTGGACGCGCACCGGGTGAAGGCGGCGCTGTTTGTCGTCGGCCGCAATGTCGAGAATCCCGAGGGGCAGGCTCTGCTGCGGGCCTGGAACGAACGCGGCCATGTCATCGGGAACCACACGTACTCCCACCAGTCGTATGCCGGGACCGGCGCGGATCCCTCGGCCTACTTCGACGACGTCACGCATTGCGAACGCTTGCTGGCGGGCTACTCGCGGTTCCGAAAGCTGTTTCGATTCCCGATGCTGAAGGAGGGCGCGACCGCCGGGCAGCGCGACGCGATGAGGCGGTTCCTGCGTGAGCGGGGCTACCGCAACGGGCATGTTACGATCGACGCCTCGGACTGGTATTACGACGCGCGGTTGAGAGAGCGGCTGTCGCGGGAACCGGGCTTCGATGTGCGGCGGTTTCGCGAGCCGTACATCCGGCATATCGTCAATCGGGCGGAATACTATGACGGGCTGGCGCGCGATCTGGGATTCGCGAATCGCACGCATACGGTGCTGGTGCACTACAACCGGATCAACGCGCTGTTCCTCGGCGATGTGCTGTCCGAGTTGAAGCGCGGCGGCTGGGGATTGGTGGACGCGGAGGCGGCGTACGGCGATCCATTGTTTCGTGAGGAGCCGTCGATCGTGCCAGCCGGCGAGAGTCTGATTTGGGCGCTGGCGAAGCAGTCGGGCCGGTTCGAGGGGAAGCTGCGGTATCCGGGGGAGGACGGGGATTATGAGAAGCCGGGGCTGGACCGGCTGGGGCTGTGAGGACATGAAGCGCACGGCGCTGTATCTGGATGACCAACTCTGGAATTCCCTCCACTTCCGCGCCAGCGCCCAGGGCGCGAGCATCTCGGAACTCGTCCGCGAAGCCGTCCGGGAACGCTACTTCGGCAACCTCGAAGAGCGTAAGGAAGCCATGCAGGCCTTCATTGGAATCCGCAAGGAGCGCGCCGACGCGCCGGATTCCACCACGTCCGCGCCTTGCGCCGCGGCACCCGCCTTGACCGGCTTGGCCGAAGGTGCCAGTCCTCGTCGATTCCGATATCCTCATCGAGGTTGCCCGCGGCAGAGACCGCGAGATCGTGTCCAAATGGACGACGCTGAGCCAATCCGATGCCGCCGTCCTATACTCGCCCGTCAGCGTCGCAGAGCTATGGGCAGGCGCGCGGCCGGCCGAACACCAGGTGCTCGACAACCTCTTCCGCGCTTAGTCCTGTGCGCCCCTGGATGCCGCCGTGAGGCGGCAGGCCGGAGGCTACCTGAAAGCAGTACCGGTAAAGCCGCGGCGTCGAACTTGGCGACGCGCTGAATCGCCGCATCCGCCCACCGGAACAATGCGTCGCTGTGGACCCTAAATCGCAAGCCTTACCCAATGACCGGCCTGTCCTTCTTTGAAGACCGCTAAACGCCTGATCCTAAACGATATTTCTGCTCATTTCCGGCCGTTTTCACGGCCGGAATCTGCTAAAATAAAAGTTGGCCGAAAATACTCCTAACAACCCCGTCCCGCCTCCTCCTGGCGGGGGTGGCGAGAACAAAAATATCATCCCCATCAATATCGAAGACGAGATGCGCCGGTCGTATCTCGACTACTCGATGTCCGTCATCATCGGGCGCGCGCTTCCCGACATCCGCGACGGCCTGAAGCCCGTCCACCGCCGCATCCTGTACGCCATGAGCGATATGGGGCTCACTCATAATCGCCCCACCCGCAAGTGCGCCAAGATCGTCGGCGAAGTGCTCGGCAATTACCATCCGCACGGCGACAGCGCGGTCTATGACGCGCTGGTCCGCATGGCGCAGAATTTCTCGCTGCGCTACCCGCTCATCGACGGCCAGGGGAACTTCGGATCGGTGGATGGCGATCCACCCGCGGCTTACCGGTACACCGAAGCGCGGCTCTCGCGCATCGACACCACGCTCCTGGAGGACATCGACAAGGAGACGGTGGACTTCCGCGCCAATTTCGACGACACGAAGATGGAGCCCGAGGTGCTGCCCACGCGCATCCCGAACCTGCTGGTCAACGGCTCATCGGGAATCGCGGTCGGCATGGCGACGAACATCCCGCCGCACAACCTCACCGAGATTATCAACGCGACCATCTCAGTGGTGCAAAAGCCCACCTCCACGCTGGCCGATATTCTGCCGATGGTCCAGGGTCCGGACTTCCCCACCGGCGGAATCATTCTCGGGCGCGCGGGCATCCTCGATTACTTCACCCGGGGCCGCGGTTCGCTGAAATGCCGTGCGCGCGCCGCCATTGAGGACATCGGCAAGGGGGACCGCAAGGCCATCATCATCACCGAGATTCCGTTCCAGGTGAACAAGGCGCGCCTGGTCGCGCAGATCGCGGAGCTCGCGAACGAGAAGAAGATCGAAGGCATCGCCAATGACGGCCTGCGGGACGAAAGCGATCGCGACGGCATGCGCATCGTCATCGAACTGAAGCGCGGCGAGCAGCCCGAGGTGGTGCTGAACAACCTGTATAAGCACACGCAGATGCAGGTGAACTTCGGCGTCATCATGCTGGCCATCGTCAACGGCCAGCCGCGCGAACTCGGCCTGCTGGATTTCATCAAGCGGTTCATCGATCACCGGGTCGACGTGGTCCGGCGGCGGACCGACTTCATGCTGCGGAAAGCGCGGGATCGCGAGCACATCCTGCTCGGATTCCAAAAGGCGCTCGACGCCATCGACGCCCTCATCGCGCTGATTCGCGCCGCAAAGAATCCCAAGGAAGCGCGCGAGGCCCTGATGGGCACGCTGACGGAGGACCAGAGCGCCGCGGTGCGCCAAGCCGATGCCGACTATGCGCGCCTGGTGTGGGATTTCAGCGAGAGGCAGGCGCAAGCCATCATCGAATTGCAGTTGCAGCGCCTCACCGGCATGGAGCAGCAGAAGATCCTCGACGAACTGGCCGAGATCCAGCGCCAGATCGCCGAGTACCTGGAGATTCTGGGCTCCGAGACCCGGGTGCGCTCCGTGATCATCAAGGAACTGCAGGAAGTCCAAAAGGATTTCGGCGACGAGCGACGCACCCAGATCGTCGAGGACACCGGGGAGATCAGCCTCGAAGACCTCGTGCAGGTGGAAGACGTCGCGGTGACGGTATCGCGCGGCGGATATCTGAAGCGGACGGCCGTGGATACGTACCGGCGGCAGACACGCGGCGGCAAGGGCCGCATCGGAATGGGCACGCGCAGCGAGGACGTGGTGGAGCACCTGATTATCGCTTCCACCCACGCTTTCCTGCTGATCTTTACCAACAAAGGCCGTGTCTACTGGCTGAAGATTTACGAGATCCCCGATGCCGGCACGACGGGTAAGGGCAAGCACATCTCGGGCCTGATCAATCTACAGGAAGACGAGACGGTCTCCGCGTTCCTGCCGGTGAAGGAGTTCGTCGAACACCGCAATATCGTCATGGTGACCAAGAAGGGCGTCATCAAGAAATCGCAGCTCACGCAGTTCGATAACCCGATGTCGCGCGGCATTATCGCGATCGGAATCGACGAGGGCGATGAACTGCTTTCGGCACGGCTGTCCACGGGAAAGAACTTCATCTTCCTCGCCTCCCACCGGGGCATGGCGAGCCGCTTCAACGAAGAGGTGGTGCGGCCCATGGGGCGCCCGGCCCGCGGCGTGCGGGGCATGGCGCTAGCTCCCGACGATTACCTGGTAAGCGCGGAGGTGGTGGAAGAGGACGCCCTGATCCTCTCCATCTCCGAGAACGGCTATGGGAAGCGCACTTCGCTGTCGCACTACCGCCTGACCGGGCGGGGCGTGAAGGGCGTCATCAACATGAAGGTTTCTAATAAGACCGGGAAAGTGGTGGCCGCGATGCCGGTGCGGGAGGAATCCGACCTGATGATCATCACCCGCGACGGCAAGATCATTCGCATCGAATCGGGCTTGATCCGGCAGGCCGGGCGTTCCACCATGGGCGTGCGGCTGGTTCGGATGGAGGAAGGCGACCAGGTGGCGGCCGCCAGCGTCATCCCGGAATCCGAGGGTGGCGACAAGGAGAATGGGAACGGCGAGTTGCCGGTGCAGTAGTTAGAAACTGATCGTGACCATTGCCTCGACCTGATTCGCTTGCACCACGGTCGACAGGTTATCGAGAATCTTGCCCTGCCAGCGGGTGTAGCGGACTTCCGGGATCACGCGGATGCCGAACGGATCGATAAACTGCGCCCCCAGTCCTCCGACGAAGCCGTGAATGTTGCGGCGGGCCGGGGTGATCGCAGTTGTAACGCAGCAGCTTCTAGTGCCGGAATCCACTGTGGTATCGATCGAACTCTTGATATTGGAGATGCGCCGCAGCGCTCCGCCGCCTTCCAAAAAGAATCGCGGACCTGGCACGTAGCGGCTCTTCAGATAATAACGGACCGTGACCGGTAGATCGTAAAACCTGGCCCGCGTATCCTCATTCGTCACTTGGTGCGTGCGATTGTCAATCGTGGCGTTCGGATCGAGCACTCCGACATACTCGTCGCTGTTCATTTTATATCCGATGCGGTGCAGATAAAGGCCCGCGCTCACGGCGAACTTCGGGGTAACCACGACCTGCCCGGTGACACCGTAGCCAAGCCGCTGGGTAGCGCCGGTGGTGGTGTACCTCCCAGCCAAGGGCGGAGTGGTGGTGATTTTCGTGGCCGTCCGGTCCTTAATCGTGGTCAGGCCGTTCACATCGAGCGTCGCGCCGATGGAAAACCGGCGCACATAGGCGCGGGACTTGTCCATTGTCCGCGAGCTCTCGCTTTGAGCGTAGACGGCAGTGGCTGAAAGGAAGGCCAAGCAGAGAAGAATTCTGGATTGCATGAGGCTGATCACTAAGTTTACTGTACGCGGCGTGTCCGGCGTGCGAGTACGGAAATTATCCGAGCGCCCGGGCGATCGCGGCGGGATCGTTCGGCATCACCTCGGGCCGGTTGCCGAAGGTCGCGCGAATGGGGGTGCCATCGGGCTGCTGCAACTGATCCGTGTGATAGCGATAGATGTAATCGGGATCCTTCAGCACGTTCCCGGTGAGCACCGCCACCACATCGGCGTCCCGGTGGATCACTCCTCCGGCCGTCAGTTTTCGGATGCCCGCCAGGGTCGCCGCCGAGGCCGGTTCGCAGCCGATTCCCGCGCGGCCGATTTGGGCTTTCGCGTCCGCGATTTCCTGCTCGGTCACTTTCTCCACCACTCCGCTCGACGCCTCCACTTCCCGCAGCGCCTTCGGCCACGACACCGGGTCTCCGATCTTGATCGCGGTGGCCAGCGTTTCCGGATGACCCACCGGAACGAACCCGGTCCGCGTCTGCATGAAGTCACAAAACGGAGCGGCGCCGGCGGCCTGAATCACCGCCAGCCGGGGAGTTTTCGCGATCAGGCCCCAAGCGAGCAGTTCGCGCAGCGCCTTGCCGAAGGCCGAAGTATTGCCGAGATTCCCGCCGGGCAGCACGATCCAGTCCGGTGGATTCCAGTCGCGCTGGTCCATCATCTCGATCACGATGGATTTCTGGCCCTCGATCCGAAAGGGGTTAATCGAGTTCAGCAGATAGATCCCGAGTTTCTCCGCCAGTTCCCGCACCAGGGCCAGGATCTGGTCGAAGTTGGCCTCCACCTGGATGGTCCGCGCGCCGTACTCCAGCGCCTGCGCGAGTTTGCCGTAGGAGATGTTGCCATGCGGGATGAAGATGATGGGCTCGAGTCCGCCAGCCGCGGCGTAAGCGGCCATGGAGGCCGACGTGTTCCCCGTTGATACGCACGCCACCCGCCGCATTCCGAGCGCTCGCGCCTGCGCCACGCCGCAGGTCATCCCGTTGTCCTTGAAGGACCCCGTCGGGTTGAACCCCTGGTGCTTGAATTGGATGTTGCGCAGACCGCCGTACTCCGCCGCCAGGCAAGACTCCAGCAGGGGCGTGTTCCCTTCGCGCAGCGTGATCACGTTCTTGTGGTCGGCAAGGAACGGGATCATCTCCCGGTAACGCCACACGCCGCTCTGGTCCAGCGGCTCGTTGGACATCCTGCGCTCCCGCCAGGTTTTCTTGAGAGACTCGGTGGGGGGATGGTCGCCGGAGTAGATCGTCTCCAGCAAGCCCCCGCACTTCGTGCAGTTGTAGATAATTGCGTCAATGGCAAAGCGCGCGCGGCAGGACGGTTCGAAGCAGACCAACTCGGCAGTCATGAATCTTCATTCTAAAGGCCGACTACGGCGGCTGCTGGAACCGCCGCTGCCTTTTGTGCGAAACCCGCGCGAAATCATCCACATGCCGCTGGGGAGGCGGAATCTGTACATCGGAGGAGCGGGGGCGCGGCCGGGCGGGTACTTCAATCTGGATCTGTTCGCGGTCCCGGGAGTGGATGTGTGCGCGGACGTCGAGTGTCTGCCCTTTGCCGCCAAGACGTTCCAGGTGGTGGAATGCGATGCGGTGCTCGAACACGTCCGCAACCCGGAGGCGGCGATGCGCGAGATCGAGCGGGTCACTGCCGCCGGCGGCTTCATCCACATCGTTACGCCGTTCTGCCACCCGTTCCACGAGTACCCGCGCGACTACCGGCGATTCACGATCGATGGGCTGAAGGCGCTTGCGCCAGGACTGGAGGTGGTGGCCGAGGGATGGCGAACGGGGCCAACGGCGACCCTGCTGGTGTTCACGCTGGAGTGGCTGAAACTGTGGGTCGACTCAAGGCTCTGGCGGGTGTTCGCCCACGGAGTGTTCGGCTGGCTGCTGTGGCCGCTGCGATATCTCGATTTGTGGCTGTTACGGTCGTCCTATGCGGGACGGATCGGGAACCACTGCTATGTGTGGTTCAAGAAGCCGGCGCATTTCGCCGGCGCTGTCTCCCCCTATCAGTCGCCCTCTACGTCTTCCGGCGCCTCGTGAGTGCGTTATATATATGTACCGGCGGCTGGAGGCGGCAAACAGGGATCCCAAGAAGCTGTAGCGTATACTGCGAGCACAACGTTTCGCGTTGTCTTGGAGTATGATCCGGAAGCTGGGAGCTACTCCGCAGTCTGCCCTGAGCTGCCAGGGTGCGCTTCAGCCGGCGAGACAGAGGAAGAAGCGCGACAGGGTATCGAGCGGGCGATTCGACTCTACCTCTCACCCGCCGAGATCGAACTCTCGCCAGCCGCGAGGGTGCTCGAGGAACCGTTGGGTGATCGGGGAACTCCGCGGCTGACCGCCGACGAAGTGATCTCCGCGCGCCGCCATCCTGGTTTCGCGATCGCCGGTTCTGCCGACAGCCACCAGAAGTGGGAAACCTCTCGACCGCAAACCAAGTCATTGTGCCGTATCACCGCGGGCGGATCCTGCCGCTGGGAACGATGAGAGCGATCGTCCAGGAAGAGGGATAGGCTTGGCGGATTGGATGAAGTAGCCGTTATTGCCGGCAGGCGAACTTTGCTATTCCGACTATTGCGGCAGCGCAGTGAAGCGAACGTAACGGCGAATTAAGCGAGCTACTGGCGCGGGTTGGGCAGGACTGATTATCGGTTCGGCGCTGAATGTTGATTCTCGCGGCCCTGTCGCCGGATGCCGGACATTATGGCCTGCGACTCTGGCGGGTCCTCGCTCACGGTGCCTGCTGTCGCCCTATTCGGGACGGATCGGTAACTATTGCTGGGTGTGGTGTCGGAAGCCGGTTGGCTAAAGGGCTTCGCTCGAGGAACTGGTTGGGTAGGAGTTTTCTGTTGATGGTTCTAGGGAAGTAGCGGGCTGGCGTTGCTCAGGCTGAGTTTTGATCGTGGATCAACGTTGGTTCCTCGAGTCTGCTCTTTTGTCACTTAAGATTCGAGTGGCAATCGCTCATCCACACAACCGGGTCCGTGTTTTCAGCAAATTGCAGAGTCTTTTCCCGCCGCCACTGCAACATTTACCTTCTCAACGTTGCAAAAAATGAATGCCTTCACCTGGCTTTCCCCGCGCCCTTGTTCTGGTCGAGCACCGGAAGAGCCGACGGCGGGCGGGAAACACTGCCCCTCAGCGCGTCGTCGATGCTCACGTTATACGCGCTGAGCACCTCGCCCGTCGAGTATTCGAGCTGCACCCGCGCCCGAGCATATCCGGAGAGCGCCGCCACCAGGTTGCCTTCCGCCGTCGCCAGATCGCGCTGCGCCTGAATCACCAGGAACACACTGGACGCGCCAAGCGCGTATTTCTTCTGCTCGGCGTCCAGGGTCTGCTCCGCGAGGGAGCGATTCTTCTGCGCCGCGGCGTAACGCGCATGCGCCTGCTGCAGCGCGATCAACGCGTTTTGCACGTCCACCCGGACGCCATTCACCTGCCGCTGATATAGCAGCTCGTTCTGGCGCAGCGTCAATTGCGCGGTCGTCATGTCGGCCTGCGCGGAACGATTTCGAAGCGGGATGTTCAACTGTACCCCCACGGCGTAATCCGGAAAGTTGCGCCCCAACAACTGGCCCAACACCGTGCCAAACCCGCCGAGGAAATAAGGATCCACCGCGCCCGGCTGCCGCACAAACGGCGAGCCAGCCGGAACGGGAATCGTGTTCACCTGTCCGGCGAGACCGTGGTTCCGGAGGTCGACGAAGGCGTCCAGCGTCGGCATCAACGAATTCCGCGTGCCCTGCAGGCTGATCCTGGAATTGTCGATCTGGATCGCGCTCTGCGCCAGTTCAGGCCGCAGATCGAGCGCCCCGCTGATGAGATCCTGGACCGGCCGGACCGCTTCCTTCTCCGGAATGTTGATCCGGTCGGTCGGCATGATCCGCACCTCCGTGAGGGTCGGGCTGGCGATGCCGGTCCGGCTGAGCGCGTTCTTGAGGACCGTTTCCTGCTGCAGGACATTGGTCTCCGCCGTGGTCAGATCCTGCTCGCGGGCAGCCACTTCCGCTTCGGCCCGAACGATCTCGATCGGCGCCAGCGTGCCGATTTCCACCTGCTTCTTGTTGTCGTCGTACAGCTTCTGGGCCAGGGTCAGGGCCTGCTGGGTCACACCGACCGCCTCATCGTAACTGACCAGGTCCCAGTACAGCCCGATGACGTTGGCCACGGTCGCCATCACCTGCTGCCGGAAGACCAGGTCGGCTACTTTCAGGTTATTGCGGGCGATGCGAATGAAACGGTTGTTTACCGCGAAGCCGAAACCCTGCAACAGATGCTGGTTGATCTGCAGGTCCAGCGCCGATTGCAGGGACGGATTGAAAGACTGCGTGTAGGTGTTCTGAAACGTGGAAGCGTTCGTCAGGCTGAGGCTCGCCGCCGTTCCTGTCAGGAACCCCTGACCGATCCCGAAGTTATAGTTCTTCTGCGTCTGTACGAGGGACGTAACGCCGGTGAACAGCGTGTTCGTCTGCGGCGAACTCTGGTGGCCCCAGTTCACCTGCCCCTGCAGGATCGGGTCGAGGCTCTCCGTCACCGGTCCGGCAAAGGTCGTGCTGCTGATGGTGCCCGGCGTGCCGGATGTGCCGGTCGTGGTGTTCGTCAAGCTCTGCGAAGTCGATCCCTGGTTCGAACTGGAGATGCCCGTGGAGATTCCGCGAATGGAACTACCCGATTTGGCGCGCATCAGGTCGGCTTGGGCGAGCGGCAGCGCGTACCGCTGGACCTCGATATCCAGGTTGTTTTCCAAGGCCAGCGCAATGGCGTCCTGAAGCGAGAGATAGATCTTGCCGGCTCGAACGAGCGCCTCCAGGCGGCCCGAATTCACCAGGCTGATGGGCGCAACGGCATGGGACTGATACCGCCCGAGCACCGGCCGGTCGCCGCCAGTTTCGAGCTGGATCTGCTGTCCGAACAGGGAGGCGGCCACGAGAACCGCGCAGAATAGGGCCAGGAATGGCTTGAGCCTTCTCATTGTACGAATAACCTTTGACGTCGGGAACGGTAAGACCATCCTATCAGCCCCGGCGGTCCCTTTCTGGTTTGCAGGACGGCTGCCACGGTCAATCCCGTTTATTTGCAGGAGCTTGGCTTGTTGTAAAGAAGTGTGCGGTGTCCGTTTATGGGATGCCGGAAGCCGTCGGCGAACAGCTTTCAGAAGAAGCCGGTAAAGAAGTTCTTCCCGGTGCCGTTACCGGTGAAGTGGAACTATTCCACGCACTGCCCAGGCCCGCGCGGGGAGTGAAAAGAGGGTGCCTTCCGCCTTTAGAGCCAGTCGCCGCGTCACTTCCCTACGTAAGGCCTGCCGTCGGCGGCCATCCAGGTTGCGAAGGTAGACGCCGGCGGGCCCCTGACCGAGAAGGAATGGCTCCCAATAGTCCGCAAAGGACTCAAACCGCATTGTGAAGTCCAACGGCCGCTCCTCAACCTGCTCCAGGCCACCCTGTTTCCAGAGATCTCCCAATTCGCCGGCGCGGCACAGTGGCATGTTCGACTCGTCGAGCTTCCCAGCGGACGGATCGGCCGCAGCGGCGGCGTCCCAAAAAACCCGGAGCATTCGCATCCCTCCACCGTAGTCCCAAACGGCTGCCGAGACCCGTCCCCCCGGCTTCGTTACCCGGCTCACCTCGCCCAGCGCCAGCTTCCTGTCGGGAATGAAATTGAATACCAACAGCGAGAGGCTGCTCTCGAATGTGTCGTCCGGGAATTCGAGATGCTGAGCGTCGCCGACCTGGAATCTCGCGCGGCCCGGAAAGAGGTTCCTGCTATTTGCATAACTGGCGTACTCTTGCGATGGATCGATCCCCAACACCAGGCAATGCGGGTTCCGTTCGGCGACCGAGAACGCCAAAGCCCCGGTTCCTGAACCCACGTCGAGCACCCGCCCACTGTCGCGAGGACCGGCAAAATCCACGAGTTGAGGCGCTAGAATTCTACTCCACCTCCCCATGAATCGTTCGTAGGCTTCGGCGTCCCTGAACATTTCAGGTTTCTTCTCTTGCCCACAAACGGCAGGTGCGGCAAGGGCGGCCAGAACTCTTCTGCGCGACAACATGTGTCTGAGTTTAGCTCCTGAATAAGATCGCGCGCGGCTGGTATAGTGATCGAAGTGCATCCGCTGTTGAATCACACTCTCGACCTTTTCAAGCAAACCGGGGCTTATCTGCGGGGACATTTCCGGCTCACCAGCGGCTTGCACAGCCCGGAGTACCTGCAATGCGCGCTGGTCCTTCAGCATCCGGACCACGCCGAGCGACTGGGCCGGGAGCTCGCGGCTCTTCTGCCCAGGGACCGGAAGGTGGATGTCGTGGTCTCGCCGGCCGTGGGAGGCTTGATCATCGGCCACGAAGTGGCGCGCGCTCTGGGAGCCCGTTTCATCTTCACCGAGCGGGATGGCGGCAAGATGACTCTGCGGCGCGGATTCTCTATTCGCGATGGCGAGACCGCCGTGGTGGTCGAGGACGTGATTACGACGGGTGGAAGTTCCCGGGAAGTCGTCGAAGTTCTGCGGGCGGCGGGTGCCGGCGTGGTCGCGGCGGGCTCGATCATCGACCGCAGCGGCGGGCATGCCGACCTCGGAGTACCACGCGTCGCGCTGTCAACGCTGGAGGCCATCACGTATCCGCCGGAAAACTGTCCTCTCTGCCGCGACGGCGTTCCAGTGGTGAAACCCGGCTCGCGACCGGCGCCGGAGCCTTGACGGTCGCACCGATGCGGCGAATTAAAATCGTCCTGGCTTACGACGGCACGAACTACCACGGCTGGCAGGTGCAGCCCGGCATGCAGACCGTGCAGTCGGTTGTGGAATCCGTTATTTCCGGGATGGAAGGCAGGGCGGTCCGCGTGACGGCTTCGGGACGGACCGACGCCGGGGTCCACGCGCTGGCGCAGGTCGCCGCTTTCGAGCTCGAGAACCCCATACCGCCGTCCAATCTGCAAAAGGCCATCAACCGCCTCCTTCCGCGCGATATCCGAATCCTGCGGGTGGAGGAAACCGCGCCGGATTTCCACCCGCGTTACCATGCCACGGCGAAAACGTACGAGTACCGGATCTGGCGCGGCGAGATTGCGTCGCCTTTTGAGAGGCTGTATTTCCACCATCACCCTTATCCGCTGAACGTCGAGGCGATCCGCGCGGCCGCCCCGATTCTGGAGGGCGAGCACGATTTCACCGCGTTCGCGGCTTCCGACGAGCGCGACGAACTGGGGCGGTCGAAGGTGCGCACGATCTTCTCCTCGCGCGCCGAACTGGCCGGCGAACGGTTGATCTACCGCGTCCGCGGGAGCGGCTTTCTGAAGCACATGGTCCGGAATGTCGCGGGAGTGCTGCTGGAAATCGGAAAGGGGAATCTAAGCGAGGACGATCTCCGGTCGCGTTTCGAACCGGGATGCGGCATTCGCTCCGGACCGGCCGCTCCGGCGCGCGGCTTGTTTCTGGTGAGTGTCGAGTACTGACGGCTCGATCTCTGATATCCTCCTTTCGATGGACAGCGACACCAGCGACTCGTCATTGGAGAAATAGACAACCAGGCCCAGCCCCGCTTTCGCAAGCGCGGCCCCGATTTCTACGGCCGTCTTCCGGGCGTCCGCGGCCACGGTCGGATCCTTCAGCTCCCAGAGTCCCCCGATAATCGCGACGAACGGTCTTTTCCCCGGACAGGACTGGGAGGCTCCGTTCTACCGTTCACTGGTTGCCGCCGATGCCGTGGACGCCGTGCTGTTGATGGCAGGCGCGCGGTCGACTCTCATCGCCGGACAGATTGCCGTAGCTCGTCCGTTGCCTCTGCTCGCCGTCGACAAATTCGAAGGCTCGGCCGCAATCATCCGAAGCGAACTCGCCTTTGGCGATAAAGACTACCCCTCCTCCACGACGCACAGCGTCACGGAGATGGTGGCATGGCTGATGAAACAATGCGAAGCGCGGGCCCAGCAGCAGGAGCAAGCTCGCCTTCGAGAGAGCAACTACCTGAAAACCACTTCTCAGAGGGAGAAGACTCTCTGGGCGGCGGGCGCCTTCCTCGTGCTTTTATGCACGGTTATCTTTGGCGTGGTCCAAGCGCCGGATCCGACGCTCTACCGCTTTCTGACGCTCGCGGGTCTGGTCGCGGCCGGTGCCACGGGCGCCCTTGTCCGCGCGGTCATCTGGGGAGCGGAAGGGACGGCTCCGGCGACATCTCTTCTCCTCGGCGGCGTTGCCGGGTTCGTTGTGGGCCTGGCGTACAAGATCCCGCAATGGGTCGGCGCGCCGGGAGCCCTGGATCCTTTGAAGAAGGTAGTTGAGGCGGCCGACAAGATCCAGTTTGTGTCCGCTGTCCTGGTTGCCATCTCGGCCGGCGTCGGATTTGATACGGTCTTCACTCGCTTGAAGAAGCAGGCCGATGACCAACCGATCGGCCCGCCGAAAACGCCGTAGCTCTAGCTGTGCCGTTCGATCTCTTCCACCCGCTCGATGCTCCGCGCGAGCCCCGTGTTTTCGTCCACGTCTATGACGACGGCGTGCAATTCCGCGCCATGCCGCGCCGCCTCCATGCGGACCGGGAGCGCCGTCAGAAACCGCCGCAGGATGATTGCCTTCTCCACGCCGATCACGGAATCGTACGGCCCGGTCATTCCCACGTCCGTCTGGTAAGCCGTGCCGCCGGCGAGGATCCGCGTGTCCGCCGTCGGAATGTGCGTGTGGGTGCCGATCACGGCCGAGACCCGGCCGTCGAGATACCAGCCCATGGCGGTCTTCTCACTGGTCAGCTCCGCGTGGAAATCGACGAAGCGCACCTTCACCGCGCCGTCGAGCGAAGCGAGGATCTGATCCGCTTTGCGGAACGGATCGTCGGTGGAAGGCATGTGTGCCCGGCCCTGGAGATTGATCACGGCCACAGGCACTCCGTTGTCCGCCTGAACCACCACCACGCCGCGCCCGGGCAGATCTTCCGAATAATTGGCCGGGCGGAGAAGGCGTTCCTGCTTCGGCAGGTAGTCGTAGATCTCCTTCTTGTCCCAGATGTGGTTGCCGGAAGTAATGACGTCGATGCCGTAAGCGAATAATTCTTCCGCGATCATCGGCGTGATGCCGAAGCCGCCCGCCGAGTTCTCGCCGTTCGCGATTACGAGCTGAGCTTTGCGCTCGGACGCGATGCGGCGGGCGTGCTGCGCGACCAGACCGCGCCCCGGCGAGGCGAATATGTCGCCGATGAAGAGCAGGTTCATCTTGGGTTGGGAAAAAGTGGAGCGAAACCGCTAGACCGTGGCAGCCGCCGTCATTGACCCCGCGCTAAACAGGGAACAGAGCCCACCGAGCGCCTTTAGGCGTCTCCATGGCCATCCGGAGGACGGCCGGAGCTGGCACACCAGCGCATACCGAACGGACCCCAATGACTTGACTGTAGGATCAATTATAGGCGACCGCTCACGAGTTTCGCAGATTCGCCCCACCGTTCGATGATAACAGAGGATAGTCAAACCCGAGCATCGCGTAAGTACCGGGTGGCCTCCTCGGGCGGAGTTGGGTTGATGTAAAACCCGGTGCCCCATTCGAACCCGGCCACCCGGGTCAGCTTCGGGATGATCTCGATGTGCCAGTGGTAGTAATTCGTCGAGGTGTCCTGGATCGGCGCCGAATGCACCATTAGGTTAAATGCCGGCCGTTCGAGGACTTTCTCCATCTTCCGGAGGACCGCGCGCAGCGTGGAGCCCAGGCTTTGGATCGTTCCGATTTCGGCGTCTTCAAAATGAGAATGGTGTTTCCTGGGAACAATCCAGGTTTCGAACGGGAATCGGGGCGCATACGGCGAGATTGCCAGCAGGTGGTCCGTCTCCAGAATCAGGCGCGAATTCTCTTCCACTTCCTGGCGCACGATGTCGCAATACACGCACCGCTCCCGGAAATCGTGATAGCGGCGCGCGCCGTCCAGTTCTTCCTGCACGCGCTTGGGCACCACCGGCAGCGCGATCAACTGCGAATGGGTATGCTCCAGCGAAGCGCCCGCTGCATCGCCGTGATTCTTGAACAGCATCACATAGCGCAGCCGCCGGTCGCGCTTCAAGTCGTTGATGCGGTCGCGAAACGCCCAGAACAGATCCTCGATGTGTTTCTCGCTCAACTCTCCCATCGAGACTACATGCTCTGCCGTTTCGATGAATACCTCATGCGCTCCGACGCCGTTCATGCGGTCGTAGATCCCTTCGCCCTCGCGCGTGAGTTCTCCCTCCACCCGCAAAGCCGGGAATTTATTGGGAACCACCCGGAGGGTCCAGCCCGGCTCATTCGGGCGGCCGCCGTTGCGGTAGGCGAGAACTTCGGGCGGCGTCTTGTGCTCGTGTCCGGAGCAGAACGGGCAGTTCGCGCTTCCGCCGGGGGCTGGCGCGGCCGGCCGGACGAAATCCGTAGGGCGTTTCGCGCGGTCCGTCGCAATGATCACCCAGCGTCCGGTGATCGGGTCCTTACGCAGTTCTGGCATGGGAAAGGCTGAATGGACATTATGGCGCGTTCAGCTCCGCGACGCCAAAGAGCGGGCGCTGAAGACGTCGCGGAAGTGCGCGACGGCCGGAGGGGTTGAGCAGATTACATTGACTACGTCGAAGCGGATTTTCTCGGGCGGCACCTCGGCGCGGCGGGCATAATCGGACGCCGCCCGGAGCATGGCTCGCCGCTTTTCGTCCCCGATGGCCCGGTCGGGCGGCCCGTATTCGGCGGTCTGCCGGGTCTTCACTTCGACAAATACCAGCCTGTCCCCATCCCACGCGACCAGGTCGGCTTCCGCCGATCCGGTGGCCGTACGGTAGTTCCGGGCGACCACCGTCATCCCTTCCCGCTGGAGATGCCGGTGCGCGACGTCCTCGCCCCACCGGCCAAGTGCGCGGTCCTCTTCCCATAGCTTGCTCCGGCGGCGATTCCGGGCCAGGTCCGCTATTCGCAAGATGGAGGAGAACATGCGCCGGCCTTGATCACTTTAAGCTCCCATTCAATCACTTTCCCGCGAATCACAAAACACAGGTAGTATTCCCAAAAGCGGCGGAAACGAGGGAAAGCGTTGACCAGCCATTCGAATCCGAGCAGCCTCCAAAGCTGTAGTAGCTTGACACGGACGGATGTCTCTCGCAATCGTGCCGTGGAATAGTACCCGTAGCCCGCGTTATCCGGGCCGAAGTAACGGAGCGAGTAGCTGTTCAGGTGCCAGCGGTGCGTCGGATCGCAGAAGGAACTGAAGTCCGTATAGTGCGGGGTGACGATGTGGATGGTTCCTCCGTCGCGCACCAGGCGGTGGAACTCCTCTACCGTTCGGATCACGTCGGAGACGTGCTCGATGACATGCACGGCACGCAAGTGGTCGAAGGAATCGTCGCCGAACGGGTACGGAAAACAATCGAGGTCGCAAAGGACGTCGGCGCGGGTGCGGGCATTGCGATCGACGCCGATAGCGCCCGGGTATTTGTTCACGCCGCAACCGACGTCCAGAATTCGCACGCAGATGTTATTCTACGCGCTCCAGGCACTCCTCGAGGATGTCCAGCGCGGCATCCGCCTGGTCGCGGGAAATTACGAGCGGCGGGCTGAGGCGTACGGCGCTGGGTCCCGCGCCGAGCACCAGCAGTCCCCGCTCGAACGCCAGGTGGACGATGCGGTCGCGAAGTTCGGGCGCGCGTTCGCGCGTTTCACGGTCGCGCACGATTTCAACGCCGAGCATCAGCCCAAGCCCGCGCACCTCGCCCACGCGGCGGAAACGGAACGGCCACTCACGCATCCGGTCCATCATGTACGCGCCTACCGTCCTGGCGTTTTCGATGAGGCCGTGTTCCAGCAGCTCGATCGTCGCGAGCGAGGCGGCAATCGCCACCGGGTTGCCTCCGAAAGTGGAAGCGTGCGCGCCCGGCTTCCAGTTCATCAGTTCCTTGCGGGCGATGGTGGCGCTCAACGGCAGCCCGCTGGCGATCCCTTTCGCCGAGTTGACGATGTCCGGCTCCACTCCGAAATGCTCACAGGCCCACCACTTGCCGGTTCGGCCCATGCCGCTCTGCACTTCGTCGCAGATCAGCAGGATGCCGTGCCGCTGGGTAAGATCGCGAAGCCCGGGAAGAAAATTGCGGGGAGGCACCAGGTAGCCGCCTTCGCCCTGGACCGCCTCGACGACGATCGCCGCCACTTCCTCGGCGGGAACTACTTGGCGGAACAGGACCTCTTCGATGAAGCGCAGCGCGTCGGCGCCGCATTCCTCCTCGGGCTTGCCGTCGCGGTAG
Organism: Acidobacteriota bacterium; assembly: GCA_025353165.1. Taxonomy (GTDB): domain Bacteria; phylum Acidobacteriota; class Terriglobia; order Bryobacterales; family Bryobacteraceae; genus TMP-7. The sequence goes on from JANXRE010000176.1 coordinate 28,050, forward strand.
AGGTTCGGGTAGGGCGCGTGAAATACTCCGGCCAGCAGCGATGCGAACCCTTTGCGTTGAACGCTCCTGCTGGCGGTCAAGGAAAGCGCGCCCATGGAGCGCCCATGGAATCCACCGTAGAAGCTGATGAACTTGTCGCGGCCGGTGGCATAGCGGGCGAGTTTCATCGAGGCCTCGGTCGCCTCGGTTCCGGAATTGCCGAAGTAGACGCGGCGGGGCGCTTTGCCGGGCGCGATCTGGCAAAGCTTCTCGGCCAGTTGCACCATGTTCTCGTAGTAGAAGTCGGTGCCCGACATGTGGATCAGGCGGGCGGCCTGATCCTGAATCGCTTCGACCACCCGCGGATGGCAATGACCCGTCGAGGCGACAGCGATGCCGGCGTTGAAGTCGAGGAACCGGTTGCCGTCCACGTCGGTTATGGTTGCTCCTTCGCCTCGCTCGGCGACGAGCGGATACGAGCGAGTGTAGGAAGGCGAGATGGCCTCGGCATCGCGCTCGATCAGCGCCTGGGCGCGGGGACCGGGCAAGGCGGTGACGAGCCGGGGAAAATCGGCACGTACGGACTCCGTCATGGTCATGACAAAACTCCTGTTGAATACAGTTGACTGGTTTACAAAGACAGGCCGACGGAGTATGGGACGTTAGTCGGAACCGAAGAGGGAGGGTCGAGCTAAGGCGGGGATAATCATAGATGTGCCTCAGCACTCTAGTTGAGTGTACCTGAAGCTGATATCGATTCCAAGCCCCAGCCTTGTCTAATACAAGATGAGCCTGAAGGGACCGGGACCGGGCATGCCGGGGGTTGATCATCAGCATGAAACAGGACCGGCCGATGAACCTGGAGCAGATCCGAGCGTTCCTGGCCGCAAGCCAGGAGATTCGATTTGAAGGCTTGAATCGGACGGAGATCTACAACTGGTTGGGGCAGACTCTGGCCGAGCAGCAGTATCGCGTGCAAGGCAAAGCGGGAAAAGGGATGCTGCGAAGCTACGTGGCCAAGACGACAGGGTTGAGCCGAGCGCA
>JANXRE010000178.1 GCA_025353165.1 Acidobacteriota bacterium
GGCGCTCGGCGACGTGGAGAACGATGGCAGCCAGGTTCTGCTGGTCACGAATCTGGCGGGCGAGGGCGCGACCGCATTTCGCGGGGACGCGCGCGGGCAGTTCGATGAGGTGACGGCAGGGTATGGATTGCTCCAGCCCACATTCGCTGCAACCGGATTTGGCGCGGGGTGGTTCGATTACGACAATGACGGCCGTCTCGATCTTTTCATCGCCAACGGAGGAGTCACGATCAGGAACTCCGCGAGGCCGGCCGATTCGCCGTATGCGCAGCGCAAGCAACTGTTTCACAACGAAGGGCGGGGCAGGCCCTTTCGCGAGACCTCGGGGCAAGGCGGGCCGGTGTTCCAAATTCGGGAGGTGAGCCGGGGTGCGGCGTTCGGCGACATGGACAACGACGGAGGCGTGGACATCGTGGTTACGAACAATAACGGCCCTCTGCGTCTGTTGCGTAATCAGACGGCGCGCAAGCACTGGCTGATGGTGAAGTTGGAAGCGGCGAAGACGAACCGGTTTGGTGTCGGCGCGCGGGTCGGCGTGGCCCGGCGCGGCGAGGACACGCTGTGGAGGCTCGCGCACACGGATTCCAGCTATCTCTCGGCGAACGATTCGCGGGTGCACTTCGGGCTGGGAGACAAGCCGTTGATCGACGCCGTCCTTGTGCACTGGCCCGATGGACTCAGGGAGAGCTTCCGGGGTGTCGGGGCGGATCGGATCGTGACCTTGCGAAAGGGTTCAGGACGGCGGATATCATGACGAATGCCGCTCTTGACTGTCGCCCTCCAAACTGAAATGTTCGAAGTTCCGTTTGACACGATATCCGCCGTTGGACGAGACGCTGCTGACGGAGCGGCTGATTGCGCTGCTCTCGGCGGGATTCGGTTTGCTGGCGACGATCGGGCTGTATGCGGTGATGGCCTTCGTAGTGGCGCGCCGCACGAAGGAATTGGGGCTGTGGATGGCGCAGGGGACTCAACGGGGCTCGGTGGTGTGGCTGGTGATCGGGATACCGACGGCAATCGGGCTCGGACGGTTTGTGGCGGCGCAGTTATATGGATCCAGGCGAACGATCCGTGGATGGCGGGCGCCACCATGGCGGCCATCATTGCGGTGGCGAGCCGGATCGATCCGATTCTCGCGCTGCGGTACGAGTGATCGTCAGGCTTCGAATTCCACGCCCAAGTTCGAGGGGAAGGGACCGTCGTACATCAACTGACCGGCAAGGCCGGCCGCGCGGCGGAGGCCCTGGCGCTTCAGTAGCGGCTTCAGGATGCCTGGAATCTGCACTTGATTCACGTACTGCCCGAAACAGGTGTGCAGCCCGTATCCCCAGTGCATGTAGATGTAGTCCGGCCGGTCCACGCGGAAGTCGTTTGGAGAATCGACGATGCGTTCGTCGAACATGGCCGATTGCGTGGCCGCCAGGACCAATGCGCCCTTCGGAATCGCGGTCGCGTGCAGGGAGCCCTTGGCGATCGTGTGGTCTTCTGCGGCGACACGGAACAGCCCCGGGTTGTTCGGATTGAAGCGCAACGCTTCGAAAACGTAGCGGGCAAAAAGCCGATCGTCGCCGGCGCGCGCGGCCGCCTGTGCTTGCGCCAGTTCCGCGGGGCGTTTGAGCAATTCATCGAGCGCCTGCGTGCAGCATTTCGCCGTCGTCGGAATCGCTCCCGTCAGCAGCCCAATCAGGTTATTGCGGATGGCCAGATCGTCCATGCCGGGCACCCCCGCGCTCTGCAGCCTGAGACAACGGCCGAGAACGTCGTCGTCATCCGGGTTGGCTTTTCGCAGGGCGATCGTTTGATCGAGCCAGGCCCTCGCCTTCGCGGCGGCATCGCGCGCCGCTGCGCCGACCGCGGGATCGTTGGTGAGATCCGTGAATAGATACCGGAAGATCGCCGAGCTCCATTGCGCCAGCTCCTCGTTGGAGGGCGGCGGACATCCGAAGTATGCTGCCACCCACTTTGCGGGAACAATTTTGCCGAGCTGCCGCGCGACGTCCAGACGGCCGCCCGACGCCTGGATTACTTCCTCCGCGGTCTTGGCCACGAAGGGGACGATCTGCCCGGCCACATCCTCGCGGCGCATCACCGTCCTCATGTGCGCGGTGTCGCGCTCGTAATCCGGTGAGTTTTGCATTCCGAGAAAGAAGTCGTTGCCGCCGGTTACAACCTCCATCTTTTCGCTGTAGGTGACGGCGAAAACGTCGTCGCGGGAAAGTACTTCCTGCACGTCTTCAAAACGTGTCACGATGGCTGTGTTCTTTATGAAGAGGACGGGCTTGAGTCGTCGCAGGACGGCGAATACCGGCTCCGGGTATTGAATGGTGTGCTGCTTCAACTGGTCGAGGAACGTTTGCGTACCGGCTTCGGCCATCGCGAGCGCCGCGTCTCCCTCGCTTTCCATGCGTTGGAGAGCGGTCTTCAGATTTTCGATGAGTTCCATGTTGGTCCTAGATGTGAAGAACGGGCGTCGCCAGGAGTGGCGACGCGGCACGCAAGAGTGCGTGCGCCACGCGTTGAGACGACACCTTTCAGAAAGCTCTTCACGAACCCTTAACGCGGGTCCACCGTTCCGGTCGACATCATCTTCAGAGCGGTCATGCCGGGGATGAAAAAATAGTCGCCGCCGCGCAGTTCGACAAAGCCCGGTAGCGCGCCGCATAGGAACGGCGGATTTTTTGGATCTTCCGTGCCCTGGATCAGGAAGCTTCCACCTTCGTCGCGATTACCGAGCAGCGGATCTTTCTCGTTGCCCAGGTGGGAATCGTTGCCATATTCGATCCATTGCTGCTGCACGAACTCAAATTGGCGGGCGAGGTTCGCATTGAGCACCATGAAGGCGACGCCTCGCTCTTCGTCGTCCCGCACCTCCGCGCCTTCGGGAGCGTAGGGGCCGTAGGGCAGACCTCGCCGCGTGATCCTGCGCCGGTTGGTGAGCCGGCCCTCGAACCCGAATGCGTCGCGGGGGTTCGTGCGGCGAACGTGCGCGCCGATCGGGCAGCGTGTTCCAGCATTGTCATTGCCGAACGTGAAGTTCACATTGCGTTTTTTGTCCATCACGATGGCCGGGTCCGGACTGTCTGGCGAAAGCTCGACCGGAGTTCCGTCGCGCCAGCGCCCGACCAGCTTCGCGGCCAGCTTTTCCTTGCCGCCTACGTACTGCCGGCCTTTCTCTTCCAGATACCTTCGGAACGCGGCCACGTTCTGGTGGAGTTTCCGATACACCATGAAGGTGCCATTGTTGGCGAGTAAGTGCGGGATCGGCGCAACCGGCAGTTCGCCGCCCTCATCGGCGTATCCCAGCAGAAGCTCGCCCGTCGCGAGCGGTGCCCAACTGCCGTCGGGCATCAGCTTGCCTTGACCGGGCTGGGTACTGCGTTCGAAACCCAGGTAATCGGGATTGCCGAAGCCATCCGTGAACCCGAAGTGTTCCTTGGTGGTCAACTGGCCGTCGACTTTGAGCGCCGCGGCGTCCTGCCACCCGACGACACTTGCACCGCCGGTTTCTTCCATAATCCGGAGCATGTCCGCGCAGCAGCTTTCGAGGGCCTGTTCGGACATTGCATTCACGCCCAGCCAGGCGTTCACGCGCTCTTCGCGCCAGATCGATTCCCACCGCTCCGGAGCATTCCGGCCCGTGTCGCCCAGAACGGCCGAGCGCGCCTGCATGCCTTCCAGGAACTCGACGGGAAAACTCAGCAGCGAGGCCGCGGGCAGGCGGAGCCTCCGGAGGCCCTTGTGCGTGAATGCGATGTTCACGGTAGAATCCGGCTTGCCGTCGTCCCAGTGCTCGCCGGTAGTGATCGAAGGCAGCAGGCGGTCGAGGAACTGGCCCGCGCGATCGTCGTCCGCAAGGTGGAGAAACATATATCGCGCGAGCGGGAAATTATAGCCGCGCAGGACGAAACCCTGGATATCCGTCTCGTTCAGCTTACTCATATCGATTGGTCCTTGCCGCTTCCGGGACGCGGATCGGGCGCGGCGCGCAGCTTCCCGAGGAATTTGGTGAACGCGTTTTGCAGTTCCGCCGCGGGCTTGCCCTGGTTCCGCTCGATGAACGACGCCACGGCGGCCTGGGTTTGCAGCGCCCGCAGGGTCTGCTGTACGGTCTTGTCATTCACGTCGGCGAAGTAAAACGTGGTCGTGAGCTGGCACTTCTTCATGTAGCTTTCAAAGGCCGCGACATCGCCGGCCCCGGGATAGCCGATGCAGTGACTCCATACCGAATCGACGTGGTCCGGAATCTCGGTCGCCATGCGGCGAAGGTAGGTATCGAGGTCGCCGTCGAAGTTCGACTCGAAGACGAGGTATTGGGATTGCAGGTGCTCCTCGCACGCGGGCATGCCGACGTAGACCACGTCGTTCATGACGGTGAGCCGGGCCATGTGGGTGCTGGAGACCTTCGCGAAGGGACTATCCTCGCCGCGCGGCAGCGCCCCGAGATGCATCCGGAGTTGCAAGTCGTGCGAGATCCTGGCGTGCGGATCGTCGATGATGGGCGACAGGATCGTGAGGCCGTAAACGCTACCGCTTTCGTTTGGCATCGGGTTCTTCCTGGTTACACTCCGATTGGCGCGAGGCCGGTGGATCCGAGATCGCGTTGCACGCTCACGAGGAAGCGCACGTAAGCCTGTTCGAACTCGGCGGGGCTTGTGTTGCCGCTTCCGTCAGCGAGAGTGTCGAGCGCCTGTTGCACGCGGTGCGCCGCTTTCACGTCGTTGGTGGTGGCGTGCGGATAGGCGGTGTAGTAGAAATCGGTTTCGAACTGCACACGCGCGATGTACTGTTTGAAAGGCGTCACCGGGACCGCGCCCGGATATTTTTCGCTCCAAAACCAGACGAGATTCAGTCCCTTGCCGAGGACCGCGGAGAATGCGTCGATGTACTGGTTCCAGGTTCCGTTGAAGTTACTGAAGAAGAGAAGATAGTCGTACTGTAGATCTTCTGCCGGCTGCGCGGCGCTCAGCCGGGGGAAGGAATCGCGGCGAATCACCACCCATCGCGCGAAGTGAATGAACGACAGGTTTACCAGGTCCGCCTGGAGCGGTTTGATGTGGCCCAGGAGAAAGAAGAAGCCCCGGAGGATCCATGTCTTCCATGGCTTCATCGGGGTGATGGCATTCATGGCATAGGTTTTGCCGGTGATGTTGGTCACTTGTCCTCCGCGCGAGTCACCGCATCATCTTACACGTTTCGACTCAACCGCGGCGGAAAATGCCCGGCCACTTCCGCAGAACGATCTCCGCCAGATTCAGAAGAATCGCCGCTATCAGCAGTCCCGGCCAGAGCCGCAGGGTCGAGGGCACGCTGCGCCCGCCCGGATCGAATACCCGCTTCGGATCCGGCTGGAACCGACCACCCGTGAACTCCGCCACCTTGCGGAGTGCAAACTCGTTCGAACCGAAATCGTTCATCTCCTGCTCTTGCCGGTAGTATCCGATCTCGGGAAACTGCTTCGATTCGGCGAGCGGGCGGATACGAAATAGCCCCTGCCTGCCGCCGATCGCGACTCGACCTCGATATGCGCCCTCAGCTACTTTCGATATTTCGACAGGTTGCTGAAAATTATCGGGGCCCAGGGCGTAGATAGCCGGAACCGGTTGCTCGAAATCTCCTGCCATCCGGTAATCCAAAATCAGATCGCCATTCACGGCATCGTAGGAAGCCGCGGCCTCGCCCTGCTGGGAGTGAGGCAACAGGTCGCGCATCAGATTGATCCAGAATTTATCAAAGCCCGGCCAATCCATCCAGTTCGCGGCCCACCGGCTCTTCGCGTCCGACGTGAAAACCGCGGCCCGGCCCAGGCCGTACTGCCACCGCGCGAGCAGCGGTTCCTTGCTGTCGATCCGCAGCAGCGTTTCGGCCGACGGCTTCGCGATGTACCGCACGTAGCCCTTCAGGGCAGGCGCGGACTCCATGCCGACGCCGTCGAGTATCTCGGCTTTCTTCAGGACCTCGGGCCGGAGATTCTTCTCGACGGCGGTCGATCCCGTGTGCTCCATCACGTCCTTGAGCAGGATCTGCTCGAGACCGGTCGGCTCATTTAGAAAATACGCCTTGCCGCCGGCGAGCGATGCCATCTTCTCCAGATAGTTTCGATTCACATCCTGGCCGAGACCGACAGTGGAAATGGTCACACGGCGTTGCAGCGCGTCGCGGGAGACGTCGAGCGAATCGCCCTCCTCCGATATGCCGTCCGTCAGCAGCACGATGTGCTTAAACGTCGCTTTCACGGGCTGGATTTTCCGGAACGCTTCGGCCAGCGCCGGGGCAATCTGCGTTCCTCCATCCGGCGTGATCCCCGCGACCAGGCGTTTAATTAGAGAGCGGTCTTCCGCTTTCCGGAGCGGTACGGCCCACTGAAACGAGTTATCGAAGATCAGCACGCCGACGGTATCGACGGGCCGCAGGTTGTCGATGACGCCGATGGCCGCATAACGCGCCAGTTCCATCTTGCGGCCCTCCATCGACGACGACTTGTCGATGATCAGAACCACGCACGTGCCCTCGGGCGAACGGGGCGGGGCGAGTTTCGCGGGCAGCGTCCGGTCCAGCGCGTCTTCGGTCTTGCCTTCGACGTAAACGTTCTTCTCTCCGCCGATAATCAACAATCCGCCGCCGCGTTGCACGAAACGCTCGATGGCGGTTTTTCGATCGGCAGGCAGGTTCTCGAAATCCTGGTTGTCGAGCACGAGAACCTGGTAATCTTCCAGCGTCGAAGTTCCGATGTCGCCGGCGCCCTGCACGTCGAACTGGGCGGCGCCGAGCGCGTTCACAAGGTTGGAACCCGCGGATACCGGATCGTTGGAGATGTACAGGAGCTTCGGGCGCCGGAACGTGACAGCCTGGTCGAATCTCGCGTCCCCCATGCCCCCGGCGCGGATCGATACGGCGACGTCCACCGCTCCCGTCGCCAACACGTTGGCATGAGCGCGGAGGCGATTGTCGCCGGCCTCGAACTCGATCGGCGTCTTGCCGAGCAGTTTGCCTTCGGCGTAAATCTCGATTTCGCCCTGTCCGCGGCCGGGAGCGCTGAATGTCAGATCGATGGGGAACTTCTCGCCGGCGAACGCCAGCGACGGAACGGTGACGGAATCCAGGTGAAGTCCGGGCTGCGGTCTCCCGTTGAGCGCGACCGTGTCGACCGGCACTCCGAGCTGCTTCGCCTGCCACAACGCGCGCGCGATACTGCCCTTGTTCTCCCGGCCGTCGGAGAGGAGCACGAGCCGCGGGACCATGCCCTGCGGCATCGAAGCGATCGCATCCCGGATGGCGGTCTCCATGTCGGTCGCCTGACCCGAGACTCCGGCGGTGTGCAGAAGCTTCCAGCCCTGGGCGTTCTCGGCGGGATCGATACCGCGGGTCGCGCGGGCGAACGGTATCACACGGCTCCAGTTGCGCCCGCGATTCTTCTCGACGGCCGTTGCGAACTGCGATGCGCGAGTGAGGTCGTCGTTGGAAACGCTCGCCGAAGTATCGACCAGCAGGGCGACCGCGGTTTTGTTCTCAGACGTGGAGAGCGTGGGTCCCGACAGCGCGAGAACGACTAGCATCAGGGCCAGGGTCTTCAGCGCCAGTCCCAACCGCCGCGGCGTTCGCCGCATTTCGAAGTACGCCCAGACGGGTGGAACGAAGAAGAAGAGGAGTATCCAGGCGCGCTCGAACGTCACGATGCCTTTCTCCTCCACCAGTGATTTCTCGCGCCGAGAATTTCGTGCGGCCGGAGGACGCCCACACGGCGCTGCCCGCGCCCATAGAGCATCCACTCGGCCGCCAGTGTGACAGCGCCCAATGCGGCCAGCCAGGGCCACAGGTCCGTGGGGCTGGGATCGATCGGATTGCGCCGGGGCACGCCGCGCCGCACGCCTTTTGGCGCGGTCCAGGCAGCCTCTCCGATTTCCGGCAGCGTGAGCGAATACAGAATTTCGCGGTCGCCGTACAGAACGCGAACGTTGCCGGGCGACCCGGAAAAGAAACTCAGCTTGCCGCCATTCACGGTGTACGGGATCGTGGACCCGTAATCGGCCTGGACCATAACGCCGGCTGGATCCACGTTCTTCCCGAGGTCGACGGTGGTGACTCCGGCCACTCCCGCGTTCAACTCCCAGCGCCGGAACATGGCCGGCCGCATCCACCGAAGCAAGTTGGCGAAAAGCAGCGGCGTGGCTAATTCGTAGCGCATTCCGGAGCGGACGGGGTGAAAGCCGAATACGACCAGTTTGGGTGAATTCGCTGCGGCGGGCCGTGCGACGATCACCGGTCCGGCCTCGACTTCCGCGATCGGCACATCCTGGTTCCGCGGCGCGAACACGGACGCCGATTCGATTTCGATATCTTTGGTCCGCAAGCCTGCCCCGAGTTCGTGCTCCGCATTCCAGCTCTTCAGTTTCGCCTTGGCAACCGTGGACCGAATCGGGATGGGGGACTTCGCGGCTGGCGGCTCGATGTAGATGGTTGGGACCGAGGGAGGGGTGTCAGGTACGAAGCGGTCGAAGATGACAACGTCGGCTTCGGGGCTATTGTGCCAGAGAGATGGCAGGTGAAACTCGGCTTGTACCTGTGGATTGGCGGCGAGAAGGGGTCGCAGGGATTCCGGCGCGGCGGTGAATACCGCAACCCGGATGGGATGTTGCGGCGGCAGTTCCAGAGTGGCCCGGTCGTCTTGGGGAAACGCGTCGTTGGCGACGATTCTGGCTTCCAGCATGCCGGCCGCTCGCGTGCGCAACCGAAAGGTGGTCTCCTGGTCGGCGTTCGCGTTGAGCGTCAGCAACCGCGCGCCCACGATCGCTCCGCCGAACCTCAACTCGACTGCGGCCGTTCGGGGGACTGCCCCATAATTTCGGACCGCAATAAAGACCTGCCAGACGGCGGCATCGTCTTCCGATCTCTTCAGTCCGATCTTGCGCAGGCCGAGGTTGTCGCCACGATCCGCTACCGGCAGTACTCGCAGATTCGGAGGGATGGAAGTAACCGGGTCGGTTGCGACGACGCGGCCGGCTCCCGAAAAGACGATCTCGCCCGGACGGGTCGCGTGGAGCCGCATGAACTGGCGTGCGAAATCGAAAGCCTGCTGCAAGTTCAGCGCCGACGATCCGGGACGGGATGCGCGGATGGCTCTCTCAACGGGCGCGCGATTCGATTCGAGTACGCCCGCCGGCGTGGCGAGACCGTCGGCGCGAATCAGAAGCACGCGATCCGCCGAGGGCAGCGATCGCACATAGGCCAGCGCCGACGCGCGCGCTTCATCCATCAAGGTGGCGTTCGCGGTTCTGGCGCCCATCCATGCCGAAGTATCGAGAATCAAAACGTGATCCCGTCCGCGGCCGCGCGAACCCAGGACGAGTTGGCCGATGGCGAGCAGCAACAGCGCGATGCCGATCAATTGCAGGATGAGGGACCAGGGCTGCTGGATTCGCCGCTTCTGGGTCTGCCGGGGCGACGAAACCGCGGGCTTCCAGAACCGCAGCGTGGCCGCCGTGATCTTGCGGCGGGAACGGTCCAGCAGGTATAGCGTGAACAGGACGGCCGATATGGTTCCGAAGATGGCGGCGAATTCGGCGAAGGACAGGTTGAGCAACGACATGTGCGTGCCGACTACTCGACCATCCGGCTGCGAACGATGGGACCGAAGATCGCCTCATCCAGGGGCATCTTCGTGGAGACGCCGACGAAGCGACCGCCGTTGCGCTCCGCCACGCGCTGGAGTGAATCCGAGTACGCGTCAAAAGCGTCCACGTACTCGCGCCGCGCCGAGTCGTCGAACGAAAGCTGCAGATGGGTTCCCGTTTCGGCGTCCTCGATGTCGAGTTCACCCTCATAAGGCGGTTCACGGTCCTCGGGTGAATAGACTTGCAGCAGCAGCAACTCATGGCCGAAGTCCGCGAGGTACTGTAGCGCGCGGAAGCAGTCGGCCTCGTCGAGGAAATCCGAGACGATGATGAGAAGCCCGCGCTGGAGATAGTTGGAGGCGAACTCACGCGAGACCTGGAAGAAATCCGTGCGGCCGCCGGCTTCGAGCGCATCGAGAAAAGACATGACCGGGGAGAACCGGTGTCTTCCGCCGCTCGAGACGAGCCGCTCGCCGAGACGATTCGCGAAGGGGATGACGGATATCGCGTCCAGTCTCACGAGGCCGACATAGCAGAGCGCCGCCGCAAGACTTTTTGCGTGGTGGAACTTCCGTCCATTATCGGAGGACATCGAAAGGCTATGGTCCAGCAGCATGCGCACCGGCACCCGGGGCTCGATCTGGAACAACTTGAGAAATAGCTTCTCCAGACGCAAGTACGCACGCCAGTTCACGGCGCGCAGGTCGTCGCCTGGATGGAAATGGCGATGGTCGTGGAACTCGATGCCCGGTCCCGAATAGCGCGACAGATTGTGTCCGCCGACCAGGCCGGCAAACGAAGTCTGCCAGCGAAGCGTGAGCCGTTCCAGTTTTTCGAGGAGCTGTCGATCGATCAGCGGCTCTCGTGCGGGCAATGTTTAGTCCCTTCGCCTTGAGGGTAACACGGCGGTTTTGCCCGCACTGTGCAGGTTGACAGAGACAGAGTGTGCAGATGCTTCCGAGTGGGCGAACCCAAGCCGAGGCAGGCTCTCCATTCAGCGTGTACGCTAAGCGAGTGCGCTAAAGTGCGCATTCCGATGATGTCGATCAGTCGTTCCGAAGTGATGGCGATCAGTGCGGAGCGAAGCGACGCAGGACTTTCTCAGTGTGAATCAGTGATCGACATCCGTCAAGAGTCTGACTGGTTTTCTTTGCTCCCGACTC
>JANXRE010000185.1 GCA_025353165.1 Acidobacteriota bacterium
TACCTCACGCTCGCCATGATGCGCGACTACGCGGAAAAGGTGGACGGCAGCCAGCAGTTCCGCGATTTCATGACGCGCTCGCTGGAGGGCAGCCTCGAACGCGTGGGCACCGACCACTTCGACATCGTCATGTGCCCGCACGGCGCGTGCACGCCCGAAGATTTGGACAACCCGTACATCTTCGAGACCTTCCAGAAGCTGAAGAAAGAGGGGAAAGTCCGCTTCCTCGGCTGCACGTCGCACAACGACCCGGCTGGCGTGCTTCGCAAAGCGACCGAGGTAGGCCATTACGACCTCGTCATGTGCGCGTACAACGTCATCAACGGCGGCTACGTCGAGGATGCAATGCGGCAGGCGCATGCTAAGGGGCTCGGCGTCATCGCGATGAAGGCGGCGCATGCCGTCGCGACACACCACAAGCCGTTGCAGCCCGTTCCGCAGTGGCGCATCGACAAGATCAACCGCGTCGTGGCAGGCGACATGAAAGCTCCCGTGAAGGCGTATCTCTGGGCGCTTCAGAACCCGCACCTCACCGCCGTCATCTCGAACCTGTGGGACGAAACCTACGTGCGCGAGAACCTGGGCGTTGCCGGCAAGAAGATCGATTTGCAGTGGGCCTGAGGCCGGGTGTTGCAAAATGCAACACTGCCCTGCTGAAGAATCAAACAGCGTCGATTCGCTACACTAAGGGTAGAGCGATTCTATACAAAGCTGTCTTAATACCTTCTCGCTCGCATTTTTATGGCGGAACGAACAGTCCAAATAACCGAACTTATTTTACGTGACGCCCATCAAAGCCTCTTAGCCACGCGCATGGCCATGGAAGACATGGTTCCGGCCTGCGAGGACCTGGACAAAGCCGGGTTCTGGAGCGTGGAGTGCTGGGGCGGCGCAACTTTCGATTCCTGCATCCGCTTTCTGAATGAAGATCCGTGGGAACGCCTGCGGACTTTCCGGAAGTTGATGCCTAACACTCGCCTGCAGATGCTGCTGCGCGGGCAGAACCTGCTCGGCTACCGCCATTACGAGGATGGCGTAGTGGAGCGTTTCGTCGAGCAGGCGGCCGAAAACGGCATCGACGTATTTCGCGTGTTCGACGCGCTCAACGACGTCCGCAATCTTCGCACTGCCATGAAAGCCGTCCGGAAAGCCGGCAAGCACGCGCAGGGCACCATCTGCTACACCATCAGCCCGGAGCACACCATCGGCGACTTCGCCGAGATGGCCGAGCGGTTGATGGACCTGGGCTCCCACTCCATTTGCATCAAGGACATGGCCGGTTTACTGAAGCCGGCGCCGGCGTATCAGTTGGTGAAGGCCATCAAGGAAACGTGCGGCCAGGACGTATTGGTCCACGTTCACACGCACGCCACCACGGGGGTCACGTTGGTCAGCCTCATGAAGGCGATTGAAGCCGGCGCCGACATCGTCGATACAGCGATTTCCAGCCTGGCGCTCGGGCCGGGCCACAATCCGACGGAAGCAATGATCGAGATGCTGGAGGGCACCGGCTACAAGACCCAGGTGGACATGGCCCGGGTCATGAAGGTGAAGGCCCATTTCGACAAGGTGCGCGAGCGCTACTCGGAGTTCATGACGAGCTTCACGGGCGTCGAGGCCGGCATCTTCCAGAGCCAGATTCCGGGCGGCATGATCTCCAACATGGAGAGCCAGCTCAAGCAGCAGGGCGCGGGCGACCGCATGAAGGAAGTGCTGGAAGAGGTCCCCCGCGTTCGCAAGGACGCCGGCTATCCTCCGCTGGTCACTCCCTCCAGCCAGATCGTCGGGACTCAAGCCGTCTTGAACGTCCTGATGGGCAAGTACAAAGTAATGACGAGCGAATTCGCCGACCTGATGCTGGGCTATTACGGCGCGACGCTCGGGATGAAGAATCCCGATGTAATCGCGAAGGCCGCGGCGCACTCCAAGAAAGACCCGATCACCACGCGTCCCGCCGACCTGCTGCGTCCCGAATGGGACCGCCTGCGGGCCGAGGCGCTGGCGCTGAAGGGCTGCAACGGGTCGGACGAAGACGTCCTCACCTACGCGATGTTCCCGCAGGTGGCGCCGAAGTTCTTCGGCACGCGCGGCGAGGGGCCTCGTAACCTCAGTAAAGAAACCAAACCGGCTCCGGCGGCGGCCAAACCCGCGGCGGGAGCGCCGGACGGCAAGAGCAATCTTACCGGTCCGATTTCATACGTCGTGACGTACAGCGGCAAAGCGCATAACGTCACCGTCGCGCCCGGCGAGTAGCCGCGGCCGCGTCGTCTTCCTCATATCAAACTAAGGGCGGCAAAATGGGAATAGAGGAAAAAATCCAGCAATTACGGGAAAAGAAGGAACAACTCCGTCAGGGCGGCGGGGCCGAGCGTATCGAAAAGCAGCACCAGAGCGGGAAGCTGACCGCGCGGGAGCGCGTCGACCGGCTCGTCGACCCGAATACGTTCCAGGAGATCGGGCTCTTCGCGACGCACCGGGCAACGCAGTTCGGCATGGCCGGGAAGGATTTCCCGGCCGACGGCGTCGTCACCGGCGCGGGCGCCATCGATGGACGCCTGATCCATCTGGCGAGCCAGGATTTCACCGTCGGGGGCGGATCCGCCGGAGAGGTCCACTCGAACAAAGTAGCGGAGGCGATGCAATTATCCCTGAAGACGGGGTCGCCCTTCGTGTTCATAAACGACTCCGGCGGCGCGCGCGTGCAGGAGGGCATCGACAGCCTGGCCGGTTACGGCCGCGTGTTCTATTCCAACGTCATGCTGTCCGGCGCGGTTCCGCAGGTCGCTCTGATTTGCGGTCCGTGCGCAGGCGGCGCGGCGTACAGTCCGGCGCTCACCGACTTCATCGTCCAGACCAAAGGCGCACAGATGTTCATCACCGGGCCGTCGGTGATCAAGCAGGTCACGGGCGAAGTGGTTACGTCGGAACAGCTGGGGGGGCCGGCCGCGCAAATGTCGTATTCCGGGGTGGTGCACTTCATCGCCGAGAACGACGACGATGCCATTTTCATTTGCCGCCGGCTGCTCAGCTTCCTGCCGTCGAACAACCTGGAGGATCCGCCGCGCATGCCGTGGGATCAGGCTGCCGAGATCGATCCCGAGATGAACTTCGTCGTGCCGGAGGACCCCAAACGGGGTTATGACATGCGGAACGTGCTGGTGCGCGTTCTCGACCGCGGGGATTTCCTGGAAACCCAGGCCAGCTTCGCGGAGAACATCATCGTCGGATTCGGGCGGCTGATGGGACGCACGGTCGGAGTGGTGGCAAACCAGCCAATGGCGCTTGCCGGATCGCTGGATATCAACGCCTCGGATAAGGCCGCGCGCTTCATCCGCTTCTGCAACGCGTTCAACATCCCGCTGCTGACCTTCGTCGACGTCCCCGGTTTCATGCCAGGCGTGCAGCAGGAATACGGCGGCATCATCCGCCACGGGGCCAAGATGCTGTTTGCCTATTCGGCGGCGACGGTGCCGAAGCTGACCGTGATCGTGCGGAAGGCCTACGGCGGCGCGTACATCGCGATGTGCTCGAAGGACCTGGGCGCCGACCGGTCGGTGGCGTGGCCCACGGCGGAGATCGCCGTCATGGGCGCGGAAGGAGCGGCGGAGATCGTGTTCCGCGGCGAGATTGCGGAGGCCCAGGACAAGCAGGGGAAACGCAAGGAAGTGATCGAACTGTACCGCAACGCCTTCGCGAATCCATATGTGGCCGGCGCCCGGCGGCTGGTGGACGATGTCATCGAGCCCGCCGAGACGCGCAAGTACCTGGCCGCCGCGCTGGAAGCGCTGCACACCAAGCGCGAGCTCCGGCCGCCCAAGAAGCATGGCCTGATTCCGCTGTAAGGAGACCCCGGAATGTCAGCGTTTCTGTTGATTCCGCTGAGTATTGCGGCCGGCATGGCCGGCGGGGCGCTGATTGCCCGGCGCGCCATCCGCGGCGAAATGGACGAGTTGCGCGCCCTCATTGGGGAACGCAACGCGCCTGTTGCAGCGCCGCAGCCGGCTCCGGTGGAAGCGGCGTCGGCGCCCGCCATTCCCGAAGCGGGAGGGATTAGTCCGGAAATTCTCATGGTTTTGACCGCGGCCGTGGCCGCGTTCCTTGGCAAGAAAGCCCGCATCCGGCGCGCGTCGCCGATGCCGTCCATGAACTCGTGGGCGCAGCAGGGCCGGGTATTCGTGCAGGCGTCGCATAACCTGCCGTTGCACCACCGCTAGGAGCGCAAAAAATGAGGACAGACAGTCTTTTCCACCCAAGTACGAACGCAGAACCGACAGCAGCAGCCGCAGTGGAAAAGGTGTCTGTCCCCCATTTTTCGCTAGGAGCTTGTTGAAAAATGAAGCTGAAGATCACGGTAGACGACAAAACATACGAAGTGGATGTCGAAGTTGCCGAGGACGACCAGCCGTCTTCGGCCGGCGTTCCATACTACGCGGCGCCAGGGCGGGTCAGCGTGCCCTCGCCGCTCCCGCCGCCTCCCATGCCGGGCGCCGGAAACGGTGAAGCCGTCGCCGACGAAAGCAAGGTTTGCCGCAGCCCGATCGCGGGCATAGTGGTCCGGATCAACGCCCAGATCGGGCAGGATATCCAGCCCAACGACCAGTTGCTGGTGCTGGAGGCCATGAAGATGGAAACCAACATCACGTCGCCTGGCAAGGGCAAGGTGAAGCTGATCAAAGTGGGGGTCGGCGACCCCGTGCAAACGAGCATGGTGCTCGTGGAGTTCGAATAATGATCGACTTACCCGGTTTCCTGTTCGTGGATCACGTGGCCATTGCCGTGAAGCAGGGCGAGCTGGACGCGCAGGTTGGCGCGTACCGGCTGCTCGGATTCGAGGAGATTCACCGCGAGGAAGTGCTCGGGACGGACCAGGTGCGCGAGGTCTTGCTGCGGATCGGCGGCGGACCGAACCTGATTCAGTTGCTGGAGCCGCTGAGTCCCGAGTCCCCGGTTCAGAAACTGATCGAGCGCAACGGCGGGCGCGGCGGTTTCGCGCACATGGCCTTTCGCGTGAAGAGCGCTCAGGCGGCGTTCGACTACATGCAGCAGAACGGATTCAACATCATCGACAAAGCGCCGCGCCCTGGCTCGCGCGGCACCACCGTTTTCTTCGTTCATCCCAAGAGCCGCAACGAGAACCCGTTCGGCTTCCTGATCGAAGTCGTCGAGGATCCAAGGAGCTGACATGGCGACACAAGCCAAACTCCTGGACGAGTTCCCGCCAGTATCCACCGCCGAATGGATGGCGGTTGTCGAGAAGGACCTGAAAGGCGCGGATTTTTCCAAGAAGCTGGTGTGGCAGACGGATGAGGGGATCGCGGTTCGTCCCTTCTACCGGGCTGAGGATCTCAACGGGCTGGAGACGCTCCCGCCCAAGCCGGACAACAATTGGGAGATTCGCGAGGCGCCCGTTGCCGGCCCCCACGTGGTGGCGGCCCACCGGTTCCACGATGCGGGCGGGACCGTTGTACAGGAGTTGGGATACGGGATCGCTGAGGCGATCGGGCGGCTGCCGGTTGCCGCCGAATTTTCGTTCGCCATCGGCTCCAATTTTTTCTTCGAGATCGCGAAGCTGCGGGCGGCTCGTCTGCTGTGGTCGCGGGTTTGCGACGCCAAGATGATCATTCACGCGCGCACGTCGCGCTGGAACAAGACGATCTACGACCCCTATAACAATGTCCTGCGCGCGACGACCGAGGCGATGTCGGCGGCTATCGGCGGCTGCGACACGCTATTCGTCGCGCCTTTCGACTCGGTGTACCGGGAGCCCGAAGGAGACAGCCGGCGGCTGGCGCGGAACACGCAGTTGATTCTCAAGCACGAGGCGTGGTTCGACCGGGTCGTCGATCCGGCGGGCGGATCCTATTACGTCGAAGTGCTGACCGATTCCATCGCGCGCGAAGCGTGGAAGTTGGTAGAGGAAGTCCAGGCAGCCGGCGGATTCACGCGGGCCGGCGCGGGCATCGACGCAGGCATCGCGAAGAGCCGCGCGAAAAAGGAAGCGGCGGTGGCATCGCGCCGGCAGACGGTGGTCGGCACGAACAATTATCCGAACACGAAAGAGCGGATGCTGGATCGGGTGCAGGAAATCAGCGGGCCGCGCGCGGCGGAAGCGTTCGAGCAGATCCGGCTCGCAACTGAGCGCTCGGGCAAAACGCCGAAATTTCTGCTGGCCGAAATTGGCGATCTGAAGATGCGGAAGGCGCGTTCCGGATTCATCCGCAATTTCCTCGGCTGCGGCGGCTTCGATATTCATGCCGAGAGCTTCGCGTCCGCCGAGGATGCAGCGAAGGCCGCGGTCGAGCAGAAGGCCGATGCCGTCGCGCTCTGCTCTTCCGACGCCGAGTACGCTCAACTAGCGCCGGCGCTGGTCGGCGCGCTGAAGGCGGCCGGTTCGACCGCGCCGGTGATTATCGCGGGCCCCCCGCAGGATTCCCTCAGCGGCATGGATTTCATCCACCTCCGCTCAAACGCGGTGGAAACACTGAGGGCATGGGGCAAGGAGTAACCATGCAATCCCACTATTCAGCCGAAGACCTGGAAGGCATGGAGCACCTCCAGTACGCCGCGGGCATTCCCCCTTACCTGCGCGGCCCCTACTCCACGATGTACGCCATGCAGCCGTGGACCATTCGCCAGTACGCTGGGTTTTCGACGGCCGAGGAGTCGAACGCATTCTATCGCCGTAACCTGGCGGCCGGACAGAAGGGCCTGTCGGTGGCCTTCGATCTCGCCACGCACCGCGGCTACGACTCCGATCACGAGCGTGTGATCGGCGACGTCGGAAAGGCCGGAGTCGCCATCGATTCGATCCTGGACATGAAGGCGCTGTTCGACCAGATCCCGCTGGACCAGATGTCGGTGTCGATGACCATGAACGGCGCGGTCCTGCCGATCATGGCGTTCTACATCGTGGCGGCGGAAGAGCAGGGCGTGCCGGCGGAGAAGCTCAGCGGAACCATTCAGAACGACATCCTGAAAGAGTTCATGGTCCGCAACACGTACATCTACGGCCCGGCTGGATCGATGCGGATCATCGGCGACATCTTCCGGTTCTGCGCAAGGAAGATGCCGAAATTCAACTGCATCAGCGTGAGCGGCTACCACATGCAGGAAGCCGGCGCGACCGAGGAGATCGAACTCGCGTACACCCTGGCAGACGGCCTCGAATATCTGCGCACGGGCGTGAACGCCGGCCTGAGCGTGGATGAGTTCGCGCCCCGGATTTCGTTCTTCTGGGACATCGGCATGAACTTCTTCATGGAGATCGCCAAGCTGCGGGCCGCTCGCCTGCTATGGGCGAAAATCGTGAAGACGTTCGACCCGAAGAACCCTAAGTCGCTCGCGCTGCGCACGCATTCGCAGACCTCGGGCTGGAGTCTCGCTGCGCAGGATCCGTTCAACAACGTGGTGCGGACCTGCATCGAGGCCATGGCGGCGGCGCTCGGCCACACGCAGTCGCTGCACACCAACGCGCTCGACGAGGCGCTCGGGCTACCCACCGATTTCTCGGCGCGAATCGCGCGCAATACGCAAATTTACATCCAGGAAGAAACCGGCATCACGAAAGCAGTGGATCCCTGGGCCGGATCCTACTATGTCGAGAAGTTGACGCACGAATTGATGCATCGGGCGTGGGAACTGATCGAGGAAGTGGAGCAGCTCGGAGGAATGGCGAAGGCCATCGAGACCGGGCTGCCGAAAATGCGCATCGAAGAGGCCGCGGCGCGCAAGCAGGCGCGGATCGATACGGGCAAGGATATCATCGTCGGCGTGAACCAATACCAGGCCGGAAAGGAACCGCTGATTCCGGTGCTCGACATCGACAATACAGCAGTTCGCGAATCGCAGCTCAAGCGGCTGACCGAGTTGCGAGCGCATCGCGATGCGAAGGCCGTCGAGCAGGCGCTCGACGCACTGGCCCGCTCCGCGAAGACCGGCGAGGGTAACCTATTGGACCTGGCGGTCGAAGCGGCCCGCCGCCGTGCTACTCTGGGCGAAATCTCTTCGGCGCTGGAAAAGGTGTGGGGGCGTTACCAAGCCACCATCCGTTCGATTTCCGGCGTCTATTCATCGGAGAGCGAAATGGACGAGAACTTCATCAAGGCGCGACAGATGGCCGACGACTTCGCGAAGTCGGAGGGCCGCCGTCCCCGCATCCTCGTCGCCAAGATGGGGCAGGACGGGCACGACCGCGGCTCCAAGGTCATCGCGACCGCGTTCGCCGATCTTGGCTTCGACGTCGATATCGGTCCGCTGTTCCAGACGCCGGCCGAAGTGGCGCGCCACGCGGTGGAGAACGACGTCCACGTGGTCGGTGCGTCGTCGCTGGCCGCGGGACACAAGACGCTCGTGCCGCAGCTCATCGAAGAATTGAAGAAGTTGGGGCGCGAGGACATTCTGGTCACGGTGGGAGGAGTCATCCCGCCGCAGGATTACGATTTTCTCTACAGGGCCGGCGCTGCCGGCGTGTACGGTCCGGGCACGGTGATTCCGGTCTGTGCCCAGCAGATCCTGGGCATTTTAAAACACAGCGTAGTCAGCGAGAACGTGTAACCGTTGGACCGTCCGAAAAAGAGCGCGCTTACCGAACTCCCGGGCGTCGAATTGCCCGCGCCGCCCGCGGACCTGTTGCAGAGGGTGCGGAAGCGGCGGCGCCTTTCAAAGGAGCAGTACGTCGACGGCATTCTGCACGGCGACCGCGTGGTTCTCGGGCAGGCGATCACGCTGATCGAAAGCACCCGGCGCGCCGACGCCGAACTCGCGCAGGACATCCTGGAAGCGTGCCTGCCTCACACCGGCCAGACCGTGCGCGCAGGCATCACCGGCGTGCCGGGGGTCGGGAAGTCGACCGTGATCGAGGCGCTCGGCACGCACCTGACGCGCGAGCGAGGCGAGAAAGTTGCGGTTCTTGCCGTCGACCCTTCGAGCGAGTTGTCGGGCGGCAGCATTCTCGGCGATAAAACGCGCATGGAGCAGCTCGCTGCCGACGATCGCGCGTTCATCCGGCCGTCGCCGTCCGGCGGATCGCTCGGAGGAGTGGCGCGCAAGACTCGCGAGACCATGCTGTTGTGCGAGGCCGCCGGCTACCGGAACGTTCTCGTCGAGACGGTCGGCGTCGGACAATCGGAAACCGTGGTGCGGTCCATGGTGGATTTTTTCCTGCTCCTGATGCTCGCGGGCGCGGGTGACGAATTGCAGGGCATGAAGCGCGGCATCACCGAAATGACCGACCTGATCGCCATCAACAAAGCGGACGGCGATAACCGGCCGAAGGCCGAGATGGCGCGGCGCGAATATGAGAACGCGTTGCACCTGTTCGCGCCTTCGCCGAGCGGCTGGTCGCCGCGCGTAGTGACATGTTCGGCCCACACGCGGGAAGGAATCGCCGGCATCTGGGACGTTGTGCTCGAACACGACGCGGCATTGAAAGCCAACGGATGGTTTGAGCGTAGGCGGCAAATCCAAGTCAAGAGATGGATGAACGACATGATCGAGTGGGAACTGCGCGACAGGTTCCGGCGTCATCCCGATATCGAGGCCCGCTTGCCGGAACTCGAGCGCGAAGTTGCGGAAGGCCGCCTCAGTCCCTTCCGAGCGGCCCGGCGGCTACTCGACGTTTACGATGCCGAAATTAAGGCCGCCGATGAACGCCGATGAGCGCCGATTGTTTGGACAAACCTCGTGGCGTACGCACTCATGCGTGCCGCGTCGCCACTCTTGGCGACGCCTTCTTTGGAAAACCGGTCAGCCTGAACTGCGCGATTTCTTGGC
>JANXRE010000186.1 GCA_025353165.1 Acidobacteriota bacterium
CATTCACATCCCGTTCGAAAACATGCATATCTTTCATGTAGCATGATTCCTCCCTGAAAGGAAGCCCCGTGCTTGTCCTACGCCACCGGGGAGCCGCCTGCGCTGTTTTGGCCACTCAAGAATGCGAAGGTAGGGCTAGCGCGGACTTGTAACGCCTAAATCCCCCCCTACGCCGCCGGGCAGAACCGCAAAATCCGTGTTCTGCGCGGCGGTGACGCGCCCTTAGATTTTTAGCCCGACCGGAGTCTCATTTTCGCCGCCTCACACAAACTTCAACCGCCGCATCGCCAGCCCCCGCATCTTTAGCAACAGCCATCCGCGACTCCAGCGTTTGACGTTCGTGTCCCCATAGGTCCGCTCGCGGTACCGCACCGGAACATCGACGATCTTCAGATTGTATTTCGCCGCCCCGAAAATCAAGTCGAAATCTCCGCACGGGCCCAGATGGCCGAAGTACGTGTCGGCGCCCAGTAGAAATGTCCTATACGGCACAATTTACGCATTCCCCCTTCCCCTCATCTGATAACGTGTTCAGAACGGCGCGGAGCTTGCGCGGCGACGCGAACCCTGGACAGCGAGCACCGTTCTGCATACTGGACGCGGAGGGAAAGGGGGCTGCCGATGAGCATGACAGCCCTTCCCCGAATAGGACATTTTTACTGGGCGCCGACAGATGCCCGAAGTACGCGCGGTTGGCGGCGATCGTCTCGTAATCCCGGTCCCGCATAGCGCGCTACCAGAACATTGGTCAGCGCGAACCAACGAAACGGAGCCAAATTTTGAAATCCGAAGGTACGAGCAGATAAACCACCCGCGAGGCTGCGTCTGGCTGCAAGGATCAGGTTCGTTTCGCCGCCCGTTTCCGCGGCGCGGGCGCTTTCTTCCGGCTCAGCTCCGCCTCCAGTTCCGCGATCCGGCGGCGTAGTTGGTCCATCTCCGCGTCGGGTGAGAGCGCGCCGGCAATGAATTCCCTGACTCTCTGGAACGGCGCCAAGGCCACGGAACTCACGTCCGTCAAGCGGCTTTGGACCGCCTCCTGCAGCTTATGGTAGGAGTCGAAGGCGCTGCGGAGATACCACGACAGGAATTGCTGTTGAGCGTAATCGGTGGCGATGATCAATTGCCGCAGCAGTTCCAGGGGCAGGCCGGCCGGCTGGACCTTGGCCTCGTCCATGATGATCTGAGTCAGGACGGAGCGGGTCAGGTCCTCGCCGGTCTTGGCATCCACCACCCGGACGTCCGCTCCCTTACGAACCAGCGCGGCCACCTCTTCCAGGTTGATGTAGCGGCTGCCCGATGTGTCGTAGAGCCTACGATTGCCGTACTTCTTGATCACCTTTTGTTGCATTGCGCAATACCAGTTCCATATTGACACAAAAGCACAGCAGATCTATACTCGTAGTAATGCTGCAATGCAGCAAAAGGAGAGTAAGCAATCATGCGAGCAAATGGTAGGTCCGAGACGCACGAAGACGAGCCTCGGGCGTTTTCTCCGATGAACCTGATGTCTGAAGTGGTCCAGCAGGGCACGGAGCGTTTTTTCGGGACACAGAGGATTCTGCTGGACCTGATCATGCGGCAGAACTCCATGACCATGGATGCCATCCGCCATGCGCTGTCCACCAAGAAGAAGGAGGCGGAGAAGCCGTCGTTCACCGAACTGGCGGCGGAAGGCATGTCCAATTTCATCGCCGGGACGCGCGTTCTTCTCCACTTCGCCCGGCAGCAGAACGAAGTCGCGATGCAGGGCGTCCGGGAGCGGGTGGACGGATCGGCGATGGCCTCCGCGCTGACCGATATCCTGCGCCGCAGTGTCGATACGATGGTTGAACTGCAGCAGAAGGACTGGACGCTGGCAGCCAAGCAGACCGAGGCGTGGCTCAAATCCATCCAGAGCGGCGAACCGTATGAAGGCAAGGGAATTCCCGAGATCGCGAAAGAAGCGCTGGAGAACTTCGTGCACGCCCAGAAGGCCTATCTGGACATCCTCGCCGAGGAAACGGTAAACGCGACGGATCGTCCCAAGGGCTACAAGCCGATGGGGCGCACCGAACTGTCCGCACTGGCGATGCAGGCCACCCATAACTTCATCGACGCGCAGAAGAAACTGCTGGATGTCGCGGCCAAGCAGGTGGACGTGAACCTGAAGACCGTTCGCCGGATGGTGAACCTGCTGCCCGCAATTCCGCGCCTGGACATCGGCCACCTTACCCGCGAGACGGTGGCCAGTTTCGTGGACGCGCAGAAAGCGTTCATCGACGTCATGGTGAAGCCGCGGCGAGCCGCCCACGTCCGGCACGAAGAGCCGCCGGTCGAGGCGAAGCCCGCCCGGAAGCGCGTCAGTCATCGCCCCAAGCGGGTGACCGTTTAACAAAAAGAGTGAATCGGACCCGGTTATTCAATTAGAATTAGACTTGCGCAGCGTTGTTCGTGTCGCCGCGAAGCGTGCTGCGCCGTGCCCGCGGCGGCTGTTTTGAGAATTACGCCGAAATCCTAGGAGTGGTCCCATGACGACTCAGATCCCCAGGGAGCGCGTAGCTTCCGAAGACGCGATGTGGCTGTACCTGGAGAAGAAGGAAATGCCGCTGCACGTGGCGTGCACGTGCATCTTCGATGGACCCGTTTCCCTAGGCCAGTTGAGGGTCCATATCCAATCGAAACTCCCGCAGATCCCGCGCTACCTCCAGCGCGCCGTCTTTCCCCCGTTGCATATCAGCCACCCAACCTGGGAGCTGGATGCCGATTTCGATATCCGCCATCACACTCATCACGCCGCTTTGAAGAACGGCACGAAGGAAGAGCTGGAGGACCTGGTCGCGAAGCACCTCACCGAGGTGATGGACCGGAGCCGGCCGCTGTGGGACATGACGGTCGTGGACGGGCTCGACGGCGGGCGAAGCGCGGTGATCTTGCGGGCCCATCACGCCCTGGTGGACGGGGTGGCGGGCGTCGCGTTGATGAACGTCCTCTTCGATACCAGCCGGGAGCCGTCCGCGGCGGCGAAGGGCAAGACGAAATTCGAGTCTGACCCGGCCCCGGATCCCACGACGCGGCTGCTGAGCACGCTGCTGAATTCGTATGCCGAGATGAGCGGCAACCTGTTGTCGGCGCAATCCGCCGCGCTCGATCTGGCAAGGGCGATACTCGGCAACAACCCCACCTCATCGGTGGAGCAACTGCTCCGGCTGGTGCCGGAATTCGCGGCGCCGGTGGAACTTCTGTACGAGCGCTTGCCCTTCAACAAGGCGGTCCTGGGACCGCGGAAAATCGCGTGGACCGAACTGTCCCTGGGCGAGATGAAAGCCATCAAAGACAAGGTCGGCGGCAAGCTGAACGACGTCGCCCTGACCGTCATGACCCTGGCGGTGAGGCGCTACGCGAAGTTGCACGGCGAAGATCTCCACAAAGGGAGGCTGATGCGGTACTTCGTTCCGGTGAACATCCGGCGGCCGGACGATTTTTCCTACGGCAACAATATCTCGCTGCTGCCGGTGAACGTCCCGCTGGACGTCGCCAATCCGATGGATTTGTACCGGGCGATCAGCGAGAAGACCGAGGCGCTGAAGCGCGCCCACGTGGCGGAGATTATCAGTCTGATCGGACGGTGCTTGGGCGCAACGCCGGCTCCCGTGCAGATGGCTCTGGGCCGGCTCGGGAACAACCTTCCCATCCCGCTCTTCAACATGGTTTTGACCAACATCCCGGGACCCCAATACCCGCTGTATCTCCTGGGGCGGGAGATGCTGAACTACTACCCTTACGTTCCCATCGGAACCTTCATGGGGTGCAACGTCGCCATCGAGAGTTACAACGGGAAACTGTACTTCGGCCTGGCGGGGGATTCGGCCGCGATCCCCGACCTCCGGCTCCTCCGCGATTACGTGGACGATGCTTTCGCCCAGCTAAAGAAAAAGGCGGGGATAACCGTCCAGAGCAAGCCCGCGCCACATCGTAGGGAAGCTAATCGTACCAGTCGACTCTAACTTTGCCTGTCAGCACGCTTTCGCCGATCACGCCGAGGCTGTAAGACGTATTGACATCGCCTTCTGGGAAAATCCATGGCTTAAACGTCGAGTCCACCTTCGCAGGGAGCACGGCGAAGCGGACGTGTCATTCTGGGGCGAGGCGCTGGTAGGCATTGAGGCTATGCTGCTGAAAAGCGGCCCCCGTCTACTACGGCCACGGCACGAGTCGCGGGGGACGGCTCCGCGGTGATCCTGATTCCCGGGTTCCTCTTCAACGACGTGTACCTGGTGGAAATGTACGCCTGGCTCAAGAGGCTGGGCTATTGTCCTTACTTCTCCGGGATCGGCTGGAACGCCGAATGTCCGAATCTCCTGATGCGAACGCATCTGGACAAAACCATGGACCGCGCGCGCCAGGAGACGGGGCGCAGAATCCACCTTATCGGGCACAGCCTGGGGGGGAATTATGGCGCGGGCGGCAGCCAGCCAGCGCCAGGACGATGTGGCTTCGGTGACCACCCTGGGCTCGCCATTCCGCGGGACGGTGGTGCATCCCCGCGTGTTGCGGGCCGCGGAGCGGGTTCGGGCGCGCATTGTGTTGCAACACGGCGGCAGCGTGCTGCCGGCTTGCTATACCGCCCGGTGCACCTGCAACTTCTTGTATTCGCTGCGCCGCAACCTGGCTCCGACCGTGTTTCAGACGGCGATCTATACCCGCACCGATGGGGTTGTGGACTGGAAGTACTGCATAACCGGAAACCCGGCGTGGATTTCGAGGTCCCCGGCTCGCACATCGGCTTGGCGTTCAACCCGACCGTCTATCACCTCATCGCGGAACGCCTCGCCGCCTCCGCTTGCTGACGCGCGCGGCTCAGTCGACTAGGCGACGGCGGTCTTGTCTTCCGCCGCCGGCAAAAGAGTGTGCAGGTGGAACTGCTCCTCTTCCGTCGATCCGGTGAGCGCGGTTGTGGACGAGTGCCCGCCGGCCACGATATTCGCGATCGCGTCGAAGTACCCTGTTCCCACGAAGGTCTGGTGTTTTACGGCGCTATAACCGCAGGTTTCGGCCCGTTGGAATTCCTTCTCCTGGAGCCGGGAGTACGCCAGCATTCCCTGATGCGCGTAGTCTCTGGCCAGTTCGAACATCCCCAGGTTCAGGGAATGGAATCCGGCCAGCGTCACGAACTGGAACTTGTAGCCCATGGCGCCCAGTTCGCGCTGGAACTTCGCGATGGTAGCCTCGTCCAGCTTCTTCTTCCAGTTGAAGGACGGAGAGCAGTTGTAGGCCAGCAGTTTGCCCGGATAGCGGGCGTGAATCGCCTCGGCGAAGCGGCGGGCTTCGGTGATATTCGGCTCGGAGGTCTCGCACCAGATCAGGTCCGCCAGCGGGGCGTAAGCCAGGCCGCGCTCGATGGCGGAGTCGAGGCCGCCGTGGAACCGGTAAAACCCTTCCGGAGTGCGCGTCTTTTCGATGAAAGGACGGTCGCGCTCGTCGGCGTTGCTGACGATCAGTCCGGCGCTATTGGCGTCCGTCCGCGCGATGAGCAGCGTCGGCACGCCGAGGACGTCGGCCGAGAGGCGGGCAGCGGTGAGCTTCTGTTCGAACTCGAGCGTCGGGACTACCACTTTGCCGCCCATGTGGCCGCACTTTTTGGCGGAGGACAACTGGTCCTCGAAATGAACTCCGGCCGCTCCGGCCTCAATCATCGACTTCATCAATTCGTAGGCGTTGAGAGAACCGCCGAATCCGGCTTCCGCATCGGCAATAATCGGCGCGAACCAATGCGTGTCGCCGTGCCCCGAGGAGTGCTGAATCTGGTCGGCGCGGACAAAGGCGTTGTTGATTGCGCGCACCACGCTCGGAACGCTGTTCACCGGGTACAGGCTCTGGTCCGGATACATCTGCCCGCCGGTGTTGGCGTCGGCAGCCACCTGCCAGCCGCTGAGGTAGATGGCCTTCAGCCCGGCCTGCACCTGCTGTACAGCCTGGTTGCCCGTCAAAGCGCCTAGCGCGGGAACGTAAGGCTCAGTGTGCAGAATGAGTTGGGCATCGGTGTCCATGCCCAATGTGATAACACATCCGATGGTACCTGTAAAGTTTATTTATTTACAGTCCCTAAGCAGCTCTACGAGGCCACCCGTGAACGGGCGCGTCATCCGAAAAATGCCCGCTACAAATGGGAATCAGAACAGCTTCACGACTACGTCCTGTTCATGGCCAATACTGGCCTGCGGCCAGACGAAGCGAACCGCCTTGAATACCGCGATGTGAAGATCGTCGCGGATGAGGGCAGCAAGGAAACCATCCTTGAGATTGAAGTGCGCGGCAAACGCGGCGTCGGCTATTGCAAGAGCACCAGCGGGGCCGTCAGACCTTTCCAGCGACTGGTCGAGAGGAACAAGCCGCAGCCGACTGATCCGATTTTTCCGAAAGTCCACAAGGAGCTCTTCAACACGATCCTCGACGAAGAAGGTCTCAAAAAAGATCGCGATGGGCAATCCCGCACAGCCTATAGCTTGCGGCACACCTACATCTGCCTGCGCCTCATGGAAGGCGCGGACATCTACCAGATCGCGAAGAACTGCCGCACCAGCGTTGAGATGATCGAGAAATACTACGCGTCCTATCTCAAGAACAGCCTTGACGCTTCCGCGATCAACATCCGCAAGAAGAAGCCGTCGAAAAACGCGAAGACAGCAACGCGGCCTGATGACGACGATTAGCGGCTATACTGGCGTGGTCCTAAGCGGGCGTGGCGAAATTGGCAGACGCACCGGACTTAAACGAAAATCTTGAGTGCTTGCCGGGAAACCGGCGATGCAGAACTGCTCAAATTCGGGGAAACCTTTTACATGGCAATCCCGAGCCACGCCCTGACGGAGTTCTTTTCCGGACGGGAAGGTGTAGAGACTAGACGGGCAGCACCTACGGCTCCGGCTACGGTGAAGGGATAGTCCAGACCACAAACGCCGCAAGGGCGGCGGCGAAAGCCGCAGCTGGTAAGAAAATCCGTTGGGCGCAAGCCCGTGAGGGTTCAAGTCCCTCCGCCCGCACCAACTTCCTTTTGCCCTCGCTTCGAAGCCGAAAAGCTTGCGGGTCACCATGACCCGCTTCGGCGTAGGGGATGGCACCATCCCGCGTAGGGCAAATCTCTTTGAACTTGTCGGGCAATCTCTCGGCCCGCACACCATTTCCGAACGCCGGGAAAAAGCGGGACACCTGTTCCCGCCCCGGCAGCCAAGGATGTAACCATCCTGAACCCTTCCCAATACCGCAGAATCGGGGCATGTTTGGTTATGTCGGACGATTGCCTGCCGCTCTGTTCAGTCTGCAAGCCGGCCGCTCGAACTTTATCACTAATAATGGAGAGATAAATATGATGCCGCAACCAGTAAAGCCCTCCATCCGGGAAGTTCTACTTCAGGAAATCCATGCGCAGTCGCCCAAGGGGTCGATGGATTCAAGCCTTCAACAAACCTCCGTCTTGGATGAGGCGGCAAGAAAGCTGGGAGGCTACGACCACCAGGCGATCCTTACGCAATGGGGCGAGTTGTTCCGCACCGGGCTCCTTGCATGGGGTTTTAACCTCTCGAACCCAAACCCTCCTTGGTTCCACCTCACTGAGCGAGGTCGAAAAGCACTCGAAAACCTTACTCGCGATCCGTCCAATCCGGACGGGTATATGCGGCACCTCGACTCGGTTGCGAAGATTGGGGCAGTTGCAAGGTCTTATCTAATAGAGGGCCTTGACTGCTACGTGGCCGGTCTCTTCAAGGCTGCGGCTGTCATGACGGGAGTCGCAGCGGAGAGTGAGATCCTGGACTTGCGCAACGCCACCGTTACCAAGCTGAATTCTCTCGGCAAGCCTGTGCCCAAACAGATGGAGGATTGGCGGATAAAAACCGTCACCGACGCCCTCCGCGATTTTCTTGACCAGCGGAAGGCGCAGCTCGGACCCGATCTGAAGGAACCCTTCGAGGCTTTCTGGGCCGCTTTCACGCTGCAAATCCGCGCAGTGCGGAACGATGCCGGCCATCCCACCAGCATTGACCCCGTAACGCCGGACACCGTCCACGCCTCATTGTTGATATTTCCCGAGCTGGCGAGGCTTGCAGATAATCTGACGGCCTGGGTGACGCAGAAGCTGACCTGACGCGACTGAGCGGATTTCAATTTGAAGCAGTGAAAGGGGTCTCTCCTGCCCCTATTCTCACAGCGGCCGACGCTCGATTAATGCGCTGTCAGTCTTCCGCTTTCGGCTTCGTCGCAGCTTTTGGGGGTGCCGTCGCTGACTTCTTATGGTGGCTTCGTTTCCTGCCTGAGCTGTTGCCGTGATAACCGAGCGTTCCGAGCTTTTCGTCGAACGCGGCAATGGCCGCTTCCTTTTGCTTTAGGAGTTCGGCGATGAGGGCCTGCTTCCGGTCCTCCATCGACTTCTGTTCCGAAAGGAATTTCTCGACGTCCCCTCTGTGCCAAGATCAGTGAGACGCCTTCCCACCCGGGATTTAGTGTAGGGGGCGGAGAAGGAAATACTCATGAAGACGAAGGTAAATGGTGTTGCATCTTCTCCCCGCATTTTGGTGTCGCCTGGCGCGGAGCGGAG
>JANXRE010000158.1 GCA_025353165.1 Acidobacteriota bacterium
CTGGAGAAGGCGGTCGCCAAGACGAAAGGCGAGTTCGATCGGCTGAACGCCAGCTCGTTCGAGTACCAGGCGGTCAAGCGCGAAGCCACGGCCGACAAGAACCTCTACGAGGAGCTGGTCCGCAAGATCAAGGAAGCCGGCATCAACGCAGGATTCCAGAACAGCTCCTCATAGAGGTTCTTGTCAGCCGTGGCTTCCCGCTTCACGGCCTGGTACTCGAAGGAGCTGGCGTTCAGCCGGTCGAACTCGCCTTTCGTCTTAGCGACCGCCTTCTCCAACATAGCTTCCCGGCCCAGGGCTTCGGTGTACTCGACTTCGACGCGCTTGCCGGCATTCGTGGTGCTCTGGAGTAACTGCCGCTCGATCTCCTCGACCTGCACGGCAGCCTTGCGGTACTCTGGATGATTCGCCCCGTAGTGAGTCTTGACGTCAGCGAATTTCTGGCGCGCTTCATCCAAACGGCCCGACAGAGTCTTCAGGTTCTCGCCCTGGGTGGACACCTGCGCGGCTTCCAGCGAGCCCTCTCGGACGGATTTCCAGGCGGATTCCTTGCGGACTCGATCGGTCTGGGCATTGGTGTACTCGGTGTTGAACTGCTGGAGGCGCGAGGAGAGAATGCTCGTCTTCTCCTCGGGGTTGATGACGTTCAACTCACGCTCGAACTTCGCCAAGGCCGCCGAGGAGCGTTCCATCTTGGCTTTAAGCTCCTCAAGCTGCTTCTCCATGAAAGAACCGAGGGCGGAGGAGGCCCGGAAGCGGATCTCATAAATGTGCTCCACATAGGAGCGCGCGATGGCGTTGGCGACGTCCGCAGCGAGCCGAGGATCGGGTGACCGGTAGCTGATCAGCAGCAAGTAGGTGTTGGGCGGGCGGGTGACTTTGAGTTTCTTTAGCAGGACCGGCGCGTCCTCTTCCGCCACCGTTGATTTCCGGGCGGACTCGCCTCTTTCGCGGTCGAGCAGGTGATACTGCTGAGCCACCGGGCGGAGGACGGAATCGGACTCTACGAGCTTCACCTGAGTAGCGATGAACTGGTCGGAGTCGTTCAGGGGTGCGCGCGTGGAGTCCTGGCCGATGATGCTGGTGGGCACCTGACGATCGATATCGACGGTGCTGGTGGATTCATAGACAGGAGTGAGGCGCGACGATATGACCAGCGTAGCGGCGACGCAGAAGAGAACGAACGAGAGGATCCTCCAGCGGTGGCGCTTCAGGATCCAGAGATAGTGCGACAGGGGGACGCCGGATTCCTCGGGCGGCTCGGCATCGTAGCCGTACCAGGAGGTTGGAACGGTCTGGTTCGGCGCGGGGAGGGCTTTTGGG
Source organism: Acidobacteriota bacterium (assembly GCA_025353165.1). Taxonomy (GTDB): domain Bacteria; phylum Acidobacteriota; class Terriglobia; order Bryobacterales; family Bryobacteraceae; genus TMP-7. The sequence goes on from JANXRE010000158.1 coordinate 1,324, forward strand.
ATATGGGGTTCCATTTTTGTCAGACCACTATCGAACTTGCCCGTATATGAGGGCCGTTGCGCCGGCGGTGCCGCCGAACAGGAGGACCTTCTCCAGCACGGACATCTTCAGACGGCGCCGGGCGTTATCGGGGATGTACAGGATGTCGTTGGCCAGCAGAGGCATATCGGGCGCCTTGCGTTCCATGATTTGTTTCAGGGGGATGGGAATCTCGTTCTTGGAGCCAGAGGCTTCGCGGCGATAGACGTAGGCCTCCTTCATGGCGAAGGGCTCGAGCCCCTCGGCGACGGCGAGCATCTTCAGGACGCTGGAATCGCGGCCGTCCTGGATGGGGTATGCGCCGGGCTTTTTCACGTTTCCGACGACGAAGATGCGGCCGGCTTCGGGGACGCGGATCTCCTCGCCACCGGTCAGGGAGATGTTGAGCGCGGGATCGGCGGCATCGATCAGACCGTGGACGGGGATGCGCTGAACCAGCGAGGCGGCTGCGCCAGCCGGGTCCGCCGCGGGGCGACTCACCAGAATTTCGGAACCGGCCTCGGGACTCAGCCCGCCGGCGCGGGTGATGGCTTCGAGCAGCGTGACCGGTCCCGCGGCCTGGAAGGTGGTTGGCTGCCGGACGGCGCCGGCCACACTGATGGGCCGGCTATTGTACTCGGCGACGGTGACCGTGACGTAGGGGTCCACCAGGATGCCTCCCTCGCGGAGGGCGGCGGCGATGGCGATCTCTAGCTCGGCGGGCATGAGGCCCTGGGCTTTCACGGGCTGCTTCAGCATGGGCAGGCGGACGAGACCATCGGCGCCGACGCGGAGGGTCCGGGACAGCTCGGGGGCATCGTAGACCGAGACGGCAATCAAGTCGTTGGGCCCGACTTTTTGGGCGGGCAGATTGGCGCCGGTTTCGGGCGGAGGTGCGAGACGCTGCTGCTGCTGAGCCAGAAGGACGGAGGCGCAGATAAAAAGAACGGCGATTTTCATGGCTCAAACTCCATTACTGAACAGCATCATTCGGAATCCCGAGGGGCATCTATTCCACTGGCCATAAGTGTCGGACCGGTGAGAGCGACGGTGGGATTTTCCGGGGAAAGCTCCCCTGGCGCGGGGAACAATTGCCTTTTCAGAAGCTGCCGCAGCGTTCGGCCGAAAGGGCAGGCCGAAGGGCCTTAGACGGCGGCATGCGGTTGGGTCTCACCCAGCCGCGCTCAATCGTTACGGCCACGGAACGCTGCAAAAGAGAAATATCCAGTATTAGCTGGCATTTCCCCTTGGTATTCATCAACCGACCGCCAAGGCCCCGCAAGGGTCCCTCGGCGATCTCTACGTGGTCTCCCACCTTGAGAAAGGGCCACGGCTGAAGTTCCGTTCCCGAGCTGACCACCCGACGGACGCTCTCCAGTTCAGAAGCATCCACGGGAGCCGGTTTGTTTCCAAACCTCACAAACCTAAAAACGCCGGGCGTGCTGAGCACATGCGCGTGTGAGAATGCGCCGATCCTGCAAAACACATACTGGGGGAGCAGCGGCAGGTCGACATCCTTGAAACGCCCGCCCGACCAGTATCTGCCGCGATATACGGGCAGGTACTGCTCAACGCCTCTATTTGCAAGAGCTTGGGCGACCGCTTTCTCGCTGCGGGGCCTGACTACTGCCGCGTACCACTCGGGATGTTCGATAGAGACGGAGAGCATACTCGGATCGGAACGGGCAAACCTCACGTTACCTAAGGGTCTGGAAATCCCCCTTAGGATTTACGCGGCGGATCCAAATATATACGGTCGTCGGATCGGTGTCAAGCAAAAAGTCGACGACTTTCCTTTTAAAGGCCTATTATTCGAACGGCGTTTCCCAGCATTATGAACATAACTGTCATAATTGTCTCCGAAATTGGCAGTGGGCTATTCGCGCGTGATTTCAATCCGTGCGCGCTCGATGTCCCAGTATGGCTTCTCATCCAAAGGCAGGCTGCGGATCGCCTCGTTCGGCATTTCAGGTCGCCGGCGCACGCCCACTTTCGATGGCTGCAGGCGGACGCGGCCGCGCAGGTTCGACACTTGAGCTTCGAAGGCCGCAAACCCGACCAATAATCCCGCATGAAGATAGGCCAGCTTGGCGTCAGTCTCTTTCGCTTCGGTCGCTTTTCCACGAATCGCTTGGCTTCTTCGAATAATGTTGAAGCGAACTTCGGCAGCGCTGCCAACTCATCCAACCTTCTTCTGGGCAGTTTGCACTTCCAGAATGGCCTGCTTCGGGTGATACTTTTTGATCGCCAGATCCACCAGTGGACCAGTGATGCCCTCTCCCTTGTCGGTCTGAATATAGAAGAGCTCCCTGAAGCGGCCACGTTCCTTCGCATCGGTATGATCGCCCAACCCCCGATAGGTTTCAGCGTCAGACTGATGATGTCCTTTCGCCAATGCGGCGGCGTTAAGCGGATCACGGCCGGTTTGATTTTTGAGGCCAAAGTGCCGGCCAAGGCGAACAGCATTATCATGCATTATCATGCAACAGGCTGGCCGTATAAGCCCATGCCGCAAGGACATCATAATTCAGCGCCTTCTCCTGAACATCTACCGCGTGGGCCGGAGATGGGCTGAACTTCACGGCCTACAATCCCCCGAAAGGACAGTCCTGGAATGAGGGCAATGAGGACCTCTGTCATCCCGCCACAGTGGCCGAAGGACAGGGGGGACGCCCGCGACAAGGTCGCCGGGCCCCTGAGTGTCGGGCGAACGACCGTCGAACGGGCCGAGGCCGTGGTCGCGATGGCTCGGGCGAAGAAGGGCCCGAAGAGTACGGGCATAGAGTGCTTCGAGACGGTCCGAAACCGGCGTAGAAAAGAGGCATTATGACCAACCACGTGGATGCCGTTTATGAGAATGGCGTCCTACGGCCATTGGAACCTCTGCCGCTGGAAGAACACCAGCGCGTTAGGGTCACCATCTCCAGCATTTCAGGCGATTCCTTGGCGTCCCTGGTCGATCAGAGTTTCTTGGAACAGGCGCGCAAAGAAGTCGCGGCTGCGGGCTGCATCCCCACTCACGAGGAGGTACGCAGAATGACGGCAAAGGACGCCAGTTCCTGGTCTGAGGCGATCATCGCGGAGCGCGACGAGCGATTCTGAAAGCGGTGAACTACTTTTTCGACTCCAGCGCGCTCATTAAGCTCTACCACCCAGAACTCGGCTCCCAGCGAGTCGCGGCCATGTTTGACGGGCCGGACCGGCGAATCATCATCTCCCGCCTTACCGGCGTTGAGTTGCACTCCGCACTGGCGCTGAAAACACGCACCGGTCATCTGGACAGAGAAAGATCGGCCGCCCTGCGGATTCGATTTCTGAATGACGTGGCAAGCGGCGCAATCGCGCTCGTCGCGGTTAGCGAATTCCACTATCCGGCCGCGGAGCGTCTTATTCCGATACGGCGAGGGGCAGGGCTTGCGAACCTTGGACGCGCTCCAGCTTGCCGTGGCATTAGAGGTACAAGATCGTGTCGGCGTAGAGGCCCTGGTGGCCGCGGACAAGATTCTCTGTGAGGTTGCGACCCTGCAAGGCTTCGCCGTCATCAATCCGGAACGCCCCTAATGACCGGTGAGTAGTTGACATGAGGCGCGAGGCGGAAACCCAGGCAGCATTGGATGCAGCCCTGGCGGAGAACAAACGCCTCCGCGCCGAGATCGAGCAACTCGAGGGTGCGCTCGCCAGAGGTTCCACTCCCGCCTCCAACGACTCCGGCGCAATCCTCTGTCCGCCGAGTGCCTCCGGAATTGGCGAGGTCACAGCACCTGCGGACAAAACGGCCAAGGTGGCGCTTTTCCGCTCGCTGTTTCGTGGGCGTGAGGACGTTTATGCCGAGCGCTGGCGCATGAAGGACGGCAATTGGGGATACTGCGGATTCCGGGGGATGGCGATCAGCGTTCCGAAG
>JANXRE010000060.1 GCA_025353165.1 Acidobacteriota bacterium
TCGCCACGACTGTCCTGCGCCGTCGTTCCAATCCCATGCCGATCAGCCTTCCGAACTACCACCGTAATACCGATCGTTTTCAGTTCGGAATGCTGATCGCCATCACTTCGGAACGCTGATCGCCATCCCCCGGAATCCGCACTCCTAGATCGGTTTGAGATAAGCACCGGGTCCGGCGCATCATTTTTCAACGCCTACGGCAAGGAAGTGGGGACGCGATGGGCTGAGTTTCGGGCATTTTTGCATCTACACGGCGAAAGCAGTGATGGGGACGAAATCATCAGTACAGCTCAGGAAACGTTTGAAACTTTAGACCAATGGCTTTCCTCAACATGCCATTGATCCTCGAAGCGTTGCGTGCAAGTGGGGGCCTTCACCCGCGTGGTTTAAGGCTATGGGACCGATTCAGGCCGGAATACAAGTTGCGGTGGATCGAGAGGGAAGGTCGACGCCCGATAGGGGAGGCCACTGACTGACAATGCGAAGTCTCGTTGTCTATGTACAGATTTTGTACCACGACCCTGCTTTTGTTCGAATCCCGGTCAAGTTGAAGACGAAGTTCAGATGGTGCGGGCGGAGGGACTTGAACCCTCACGGGTCTTGCGGCCCAACGGATTTTCATACCACTTCGGCTTTCGCCGCCGCCATCCGGCGTTCGTGGTCTGGACTATCCCTTCGCCATTTCAGGCGCTGCCCGTCTAGTCTCTACACCTTCCCCGTTCGGGGCTTGGCTCGGGATCGCCATTTTACAGGGTTCCCCGACTTTGAGCAGTTCTGCATCGCCGGTTTCCCGGCGAGCACTCAAGTTTCGCTTAAGTCCGATGCGTCTGCCGATTCCGCCACGCCCGCATAGCATCAGGATAATAGCACGAAACGCAGTCTGACCCAATCGGACTTTTAAGTCCGATGCGTCGGCCGATTCCGCCACCCGGGCTTCATAAACAGTATGCTAGTGTCTCGATCAGTGGCTTTGCTGCGTACATGGTTGAAGAACGCCGCTTTGCGGTCCTCCCGGTCTGCCGGTTTGTTCCCGATTTGGGCGAACTCGCGTAACCGGCGGAACAGTCTATTGATCCTGTGCTATCACGGAGTGTCGCTCCGGGACGAGCACATTTGGAGACCTGGGCTCTACATCTCCGCGGAGCGGTTTGTGCGCCGCCTGGAGATGCTCCGAAGCTTCCGCGCCAACGTCCTGCCCCTCACGGAAGCTGTCTCCCGCCTGCGTGCCGGGACCCTGCCTGAGAGAAGCGTCGCGATCACCTTCGACGATGGGTTCTTCGATTTCCAGGCTCAGGCCCTGCCGGCGCTGCGGCGCTTTGGATACCCATCCACCGTATACCTGACGACGCACTACTGCCAGCACAGAGCGCCCATTTTCAACTTGATCACCAGCTACATGTTCTCGCGATCCGGCCGGCCCACCATCGATCTGCATGATTTTGGAGGAGGCACTGAGCCAGCGTCAATAGCCGTCGACACGCTGATGTCCTGGTGCCGCAAACAGAATCTCGACACTCCGGCCAAGGACGACGTGGCGCGCGCCCTGGCTTCCCAGCTTGGTTTCGATTACGATGCCTTGCTTGGCAGCCGCATCCTCCAGATTCTGTCGCCGGATGAGGTCGCAAACGTTGCCCGCGCGGGCGTCGCAATTGAATTACACACTCATCGCCACCGGACTCCGCGCGACCGCGACCTGTTCCTTCGCGAGATTCGCGACAACAAGGCGCGCATACGGGAGTACACCGGCCGGGAGCCCATCCATTTCTGCTACCCGAGCGGCGACTACGCGGCCGAGTTCTTTCCATGGCTCAAGGAGTGTGGAATAGAGAGCGCTACGACGTGCGTGCGCGGTCTGGCGAAGATCGATTCCAACCCGCTGCTGCTGCCCCGGCTATTGGATCAGGAAGATATCGAGGATCTCGTCTTCGAGAGCTGGCTGGCCGGTTTCGGATTATGACGCACCCAACAGTACGGGATTCGTATCCTTGCCGGCGACGAGATCGCGCATCACCTGGTTGGCGGCCTGAATGACCGGCTGACCGTGTCCGACACAGATCACCTCCGCCTGGGTCATGTCGCACAGCTTGCCCACCGACTCGCGATTTTGCTTGTTGTCCAGCGTGATCTGCGGCCAGCCCAGCGCTATCTCCGGCCAGGTCGAGACGATGTCGCCGGCAATCAGCGCCTTCTTCTCGGGCCAGTAGAAAGTGATACTTCCGGGAGTATGTCCGGGCGCGCCCATGACGGTCAGCGGACCGATGTGATCGCCGTCCTTGAGGTTCTCGTCCACCTGGCAGGGAGGCGGCATTCGTAATCCCAGGACGAATGCCACTTGCAGCGCATAGATCTGGTATGGCTTCTGAGGAAAGAGGGTGGTTGACTGAGGGACTTCCACCTTCCTCTTTCCCTCGATGATGTCGGCTTCCCAGTCGTGGCAATAGACCCTTGCCCCGGTAGCCGCTTTTAGAGCGGCCAGGCCGCCGAGGTGCGATTGATGGGCATGCGTCAGGATGATCCGCTTCAGATCCTGCGGTTTCTTCCCGAGCGAGTCCAACTCGGCCAAAACCAGCTTCCCGCCCTGATCCAGAAGCGTATCGATCAGCGTCAACTCGGTTCCGTCGTCGATCAGAAACGCGCGCACATAGCCGCCGCTGTTGTCGCCCAGACTGTAGAGGCCCGGTATGATCTCCATGCGGACCTACCAGAGCAGCTTGAGCGCCAGTTGTACGTTCCGCGGCTCGCCGGCGCCGATGCCAGGGGAGTTGCCCGACTGGACGGTACCGTAAATCAGACCCATTCCGGAGCCGGAGCAGGTGCAGGTGTCCGGACCGCTCAGGTTCAGCCGGTTGAAGATGTTAAACATCTCCACCCGGAACTGAGCCGAGATCTTCTCCGTGATTGAAGTTGTCTTGAAGACGGAGAAGTCCACAGCGTTGAAGCCCGGCCCGTAGAACTCATTCCGTTTGGTCTTGCCATAGGTCAGAGCCGCGGGGTTGACGAATGCCGCCGGGTTGAACCAGCGGTAGCCGTTGGCCCAGTTGCCGGAAGCGTTGGTGGGCTGCGCGACGCCGCTGAATGGATCGGACACTTGGTCGACACGCTCTGAGCCACCGAAATTCTGGCTGATGTTCGCACCCGAGACCGCGCTGAACGGAGTGCCGGTATGGGCGATGAAAATAGTGTTCAACTGCCAGCCCTTGCCGAGCCGCGGCATCGACTTGACGAAGTTCGGAATGTCATAGATCGCATAGGCGCTCACAGTATGCCGGATGTCGAAGTCCGCGTTGCCATAGTCGCCCTTGAGGTCGTAGTTATTCATGGGCTGGCCGTTGCGGGCATAGGACATATCGTCCCTGCCGTGAGCCAGCGTGTAGGCGATCTGGCCGGACAGCCCGAAGGCGCTGCTGGTGCGCACCGACATTTGCAGCGAGTTGTACTGGGAATTGCCGGCGGTCTCCAGGAAAGAGATGTTGCGGATGTCCGGGAACTGGGAGTTGTACGGCCGGCGCTGCTGTTGACTCAGTAGACCGGTCGGGTCAGGCAACGGCTGATTGATATTCCGTTTTGTCGCCTGCTTCCGGGCCTGGCTGCCTACGTAGCCGATTTGCGCCAGCGTGTTCCGCGCAATCTGCCGCTGCACGTTGACATTGAAGTTCTCCGTGTACGGTGAGCGCAGATTTTGGCTGACGCCGAACGCGTTGAAAGGCGGCGCTGGAATCGAACCGCCAAAAATGTAGGCTCCGTCCTGAATCACCAGGGGACCGGCGGAAACGGCAAATACCGGAGTTGCGCCGACCGGATTGCGGGAGATGCCTCGCCCGCCGCCGCCGGCCCGGCCGTCAATGAAGTAGGTCCCGTTCAGCACGTCGAAGTAGACGCCGTACCCTCCCCGGATCACCGTCTTGCCGCCCCGGGTCGGCGTGTAGGCGAATCCCATGCGAGGGGCGAAATTGTGGTAATCCTGCGGATATAGCTGGGACAGGTCTTTGCCGATGATGGCATAGCCGGTCGACGACGACGGAAGGAAAGTGGAGATCCCTTTGTTGCCGACCTCGTGAATCACTCCGTTGAAGTCGTAGCGGACCCCGTAGTTCAGGTTGAGACGGGGGTTGACCTGCCAGGTGTCGGCCGCCCACCCCGAGTAGGAGTTGACGTCGTAGACGCGCTGCGGATCGCCGGTGGCGATGCTGCCGTACTCCGGCCCAATGTAGCCGCCCAAAAAGTCCGCCAGCGCCTTGGTCGGCGTATCGGCGGACGCATCGTGCGCCCAGGGGCCGTTGGTCCCATCCCAACTGAATCCTCCGCGGACGCTCCGCTGGTAGTAGACGTCCAGCCGCGACTTGCGAACCTCGCCGCCGAATTTCAGCGCGTGCGCGCCAAAGTTGTAGGACAGGTTGTCGGTCAGATGCCCGGTGGTGTCGGTTCGACCGAGCTTCGGGGTCTCTCCCACGCCGCCGTTGTCGAAGCCCGTGATCTCCATGTTCGGCGCGCCGAAGTCGCCGGCATTCGTGACGCCGGTGTTGAAGCCCAGGGCCGGCATGTTCTGGCTGTGGTTGGCGTCATCGAAGTGCTGCTGGAAGAAATTGACGCCGGCCAGCAACTGGTTCACGAGTTGCGGCGTGAGGACTGCGTTGAACTGCGCCGCATAGTTTGGCTGACGGCTCGGAGCGACCTGGAAATACTCTTTGTAGACGGATCCGGCGAACTGCGACGCCTCGCCCGTTCCCAGGAAGACGCGACCCATGACCGTGTACTTGGAGCTGAAAGCGTGGTCCAGCCGCATAATGCCGTTGTCGCTCTTGAAGAGTTGCGGATCGGTGTTGAAGTAGTTGAGGGTACCCAGCGGCGCGGAGGAAATACGCTGGGGCCAGAGGCCGGCGTAGACTTTTAACATCGTTGGATTCGGCGCAACGCCATGGCTTGCCATGAGCGACTCGGCCTGGGTGATCCAGGCGGCCGACGGGACCGTGGCCGACACCGAGTTGCCGATGGTCAGCCTCTGCTTCTCGTAGGTGAGGAAGAAGAAGGTGCGGTTCTTGAGGATGGGCCCTCCAAACGAGAACCCGTGATTGTCGTCGCGCAGCGCCGGGTCTTTCTGGGCCGGCGGCGCGAAGGGGTTGTGGGCCGACAGCGCTTCGTTCCGGTTGAAGTAATAGGCCGATCCATGAAAACTGTTGGTGCCCGACTTGATTACCACGTTCACCATCGAGCCCGGATTGCGTCCGAAATCGGCGCTGCCCGAGGCTTGCTGGTTGAACTGATCGATGGCGTCGATCGGCAGTAGCACGCCGGCGACCCCGGAAATGCTGCCCTGGTTCACCGCCATGGAGTTGTGCCAGAAGTCGTTGTTGTCCACGCCGTCGATCTGCCAGTTGTTCTGGTTGACGCGGGCGCCGTTCATCGAGCCGGCGTCGTTGTATCCCGGCGTGAGGCGCAGCAACTGGGTGAAGTCGCGGCCGTTGAGCGGAATGTCCTGCACCGCGCGCGAGTCGATCACCGCGTTCAGCGAGGTTTCATTGGTCTCCAGGGTCGCCGCCGCGGCTTGCACCTCCACCGTGGCCGCCTGCTGCGCGACTCCCAGGGTGACCGGCAAGCTGCTGATCTTGCCCACGGCTACTTCGATGTCCTCCGTAAACGGCTGAAACCCGGCCTTCGCCACGCTGACCGAATAGACGCCGGTGGCCAGTTCCGGAAAGCTGAAATCCCCGGCGGTCGGTGTGTTCTGTGTGCGGGTGAGCCCCGTGGCTTTGTGCACGATCTTTACCGCGGCGCCGGAAACGACCGCGCCACTGGCGTCGGCGACGCTGCCGGCGATGCCGCCTCGAAACGTTTGACCAATGGCGGTCAGCGATAACGCGAACACACCCGTCATCACTACTGCATTTACGCGAAGGCAACGCATAGAACCCCCAGCTCGAGATATTTCAAAAGCACAACACTTTGGACGTTGCAACAGTATACAACGGATGTCGCCGCATGCAACAACAAATGCTTTTTTGTGTCAAGCCTCGTTAGAAATCTCCCCTATATTAAATACTGGTCCGCGCGCCTGCCGCCACCGGCGGACGCCTGGCCGTCATCTCCCGGTAGCTCCGCTTCCACGGGTGGCTGGTCGCCGGCGGTGTCCCGCCGTAGGGCCGCGTCTTCTTCTCCTTTTTCTCCGCCGTGGGAGGTTGTGGTTGGCCAGCCAGTTCTTCCCAAGCCACCTTCTGTCCGCGGTATCGGATCTGCAGCCGTCCCATCTCGTAGCTCTGGATCTTCTTCCGTCTCAGCTTCTTCACCAGCCGGTCCTGATGCGTGCCGTGGTTGCGCTCCACTCGCCCTTTCGTCTCGGGAAAATTGGCGGGGATAATCCGAATCCTCAGCCGCCCACATAGCTGCCCGAACTGCGTCCTGGGCACTTCGCCCCGCAGCAGTTGCTGCTCGCTCGGCTTCATGGCGTAAACCGCCTTCCAGTCCGTGCACAAGGCCATCAGGCAGCCCTTTGGCCCGTGGTCTTCAAACCACTGGTGAAAGCTCCCATCCATCTGCACCAGCTCTCCCAAGTGCTCCCTCCTCTCCCGCCGCTGCCGGTGCTCTCGCCTGCGCCGCGCCTGGCTCCACAGCCCCGCCGCCACGGCCGCTTGGTCTGCCGACAACTCAACCCCATCCATTCCGCTTCCGATTAGGGGACATTATCAATGTGGCGCGACACAACAAATGCTTTTAACCCCTGAAACTAATGCCGGCCCCCATTTCTGCCGATCAGGTTGTTTGGAGACCTGATTCCCGATGGTATTTCTCATTTTTCTCGCTTCGGTGGTCGCGATGGAGTGGATTGTGCGCCGGCAGCCCGGCCTCAGCCCCCAAAACCGGCCATTGCCGGGCGCAGAGGATAAGATCGAAGCCCCTGCGGCGACCTCTTCGGCCGATATCGCGAGCTTGGCAAAGGCCTTGGCCGAACGGGGAAGCGGGGCAAAGCCGGCACCCGCGGAAGAGCCGGTGGTAACGGTTAGGAGCCCTCGCCGCTTAGGCGCAATCGAGCGTTCCTAGTATAATTTTGTTTAGTGGCCCTCAAAAGCGCCGATCTTCGCATGCGCTGTTTGCCCGAAGGCGTTTCGCGCGCGGGTATCCACCGCGGCTTAAGGCGTAGCCTGCTCCAGGTGGAGTTGACCGATGCAGCCCCTGAAGATTTTACCGCCGGATCGCTGGTGGAAGTGGAATGGGACCAGACAATCTACTTGGGGCAAGTGTACAGCCAGGACAACGGCATCCTGGTCATCGGAGTAGAGCACGTGGTGGACCTGGAACCGTTGTCCGCAATCCGCGACATTTGGAATGCGAACGGCAATTGAAAATTGAAAATGGGGACAGACATTCTTTTCCGCCATAGGTCGAACTCAGAATCGACAGGTTACAGCGGCGGAAAGGGTGTCTGTCCCCATTTTTAGGACGCCGCTATGGAAGGGTTCACGCAGCTCGCTTGGATATCGGCCAAGGCCTTCTTCATTGCGATTGTCGCCACGCCGATCATCCGCGACGTTTTCCGGTCGTATAACGTCGTGGATCGTCCCGGCAGGCGAAAAATCCACCGGCATCCCATACCGAGGGTAGGTGGCGCGGCCATTGCCCTCGCATATGCCGTCTCGCTCGTTTCCCTGCGGGACATCGGCGGATCGCTGCCCGAGCACAGCTCGCCGATTTGGGCTCTCGTCTGGGGCGCCGGAGCGGTCTTTCTGATTGGGCTTCTAGACGACCTGTTCGATTTGAAACCGGTGTTCAAGATTGCCGGCGAGTTAGCCGCGGCGGTGCTTGTCTTCTGGAACGGCGTGCGGGTTGAGACGATCGGCGGTGCGCCCGTCCCGCTATGGCTCAGCTTCGTGCTCACCCTGGCTTGGCTGCTGCTCACGACGAACGCCCTGAACCTGATCGACGGATTGGATGGGTTGTGCGCGGGCATGGGCTTATGCGCTACCCTGACTTTATTCGGCGCGGCCCTGATCTACGGGAATTTCCCCCTGGCCCACGCGACACTTCCGCTGGCCGGCGCACTGCTTGGCTTCCTGTTCTACAATTTCAGTCCGGCCACCGTTTTTCTGGGCGACTCGGGCGCTCTCCTGATCGGGTTCCTGCTGGGCTGTTTCGGCATGCTCTGGACGCAAAAAACCACGACGCTGTTGAGCGTTACGGTTCCGCTGCTGGCGCTGTCGATACCCCTGCTCGATGTTTCGATCTCGGTCCTGCGCCGTTTCCTTCGGAACCGGCCTATTTTCGGGGCGGATCGCGGCCACATTCACCACAAACTCCTGGAACTGGGGCTGTCGCCGCAGCGCGCCGTCCTGATCCTGTACACGGCCTCCATCATCCCGGCCGGCCTGGCGCTGGCGCTGAGCGTCCCCAGCCTCCGGAGATATCAGGCTTACGTTGTGCTGGCCTTCTGCATCGCCGCCTGGGCCGGAATCCGGCGGTTGCGGTACGCTGAATTTGATATGGTCGGCGACCTGTTGTTTGGCGGAGAATTCCAGCGGACCGTGGCGGCGCGCGTGCGGTTGAAGGGGTTGGCCGCCGCGCTCGAAGGATCCCGCGATGAAGAACAATGGTGGGATACGGTGGTTCAAGCGGCCCGGGAGTTGAAGTGGGCTCGCGTTTGCTGGCTGGGCGAGCGCTCCATCCGGGAGGAACAGCTTTCCAGCGGCGGCGCCGCGACCTGGTCCTTCCGTATTCCGCTCTCCGCCAAGGAGACCGTGCTGGCGGAAGGATACCTGGATCCCGCAACGCCGCAGATGGATCTTGTCAGGTTCGCCGACGTGTTGGCTCGCACCCACTCGGGAAATCGTCAAAAATGGGGCAGTCCGGTGCTCCCTTGACCTCGGCTGCCGTTTCGCGCGCCCTGACTCTTTGCCTGACGCTGATCGGCTTCGCCCTCGCCCTGCTGCTCTATTTGTTTGCGACCGGGGCGGCGCTTGCAGTCCCGCCCTATTCAGTGGCGATCACGGTCGCCGTACTGACCTTCTGGGCCGTGACGGAATTGCGGATTCCGGACGAGGACTCGAGCGCCGCCGTTGCATTCACCGAGCATCTCTCGCTGTCCACGGGGATCAGCCTGATTCTGCAGGCGCTGCTGGGGTATGCTTTCGAGCTCCCTCCCTTGCCCGTTCCTCTGCTGATCGGGGGAAGCGCGCTGGCCAGCGCTTCCCTAGCCTCGCTGCGGGCATCCGGAATCCTCGGGTCTGCGGACAAGCGCCAGGGTCTGTTGATGATCGGATACGACCCGGCGGCGGCTGAAGTTGCCAGGATGGCCGCGCGGCCGATCGCCGGAGTCGGCTTGGAGCAGCTAGACGCGGTGGCCCTATCAAAAAGCGGTGCCAGGATTGTCGTCGGATCCATCGCCGACATTGCCATTGCGCCGCTGATGCAATTAAAGCTCGCCGGAATGCGAATGGAAGATGTTGCCACTCTGCATGAAAGACTTTTGCGGCGGGTCTGTTACCCGCGCCTCAACACTGCCGGCCTGCTGTTTGCTCCGACGCTCCAGACCGGACGTCACATCATGGCCATTCAGGCCGTATACACCGACCTGATGGGACTCCTTCTGCTGATTGCTCTTTCCCCCTTGCTGCTCTTGACCGGGGCCGCGGTCGCGCTGTTCGGCGGGCCCGGCCCGGTCCTTGAGAGAGCGGAGTGCCTGGGCTTCCAAAACGTTCCGTTTCAGTTGCTGCGGTTCAGGACCCGGAATGGCGGAGGCGGAGCAAAGACGCGGGTCGGCGAGTTCATCGCACGCTGGCACCTCGTGAATCTGCCCCAGTTGTTCAATATCGTCCGGGGCGAAGTGGTCTTCTTCGGGCCCCGGCCAGTCCGGCGGGAGTTCGCCGAGCGGCTCGCCGAACTGCTTCCGTTTTATTTGTACAAGTTCTCGGTGAAGCCCGGCGTCCTGGGATGGGCGCGGACGAATCTGCCGCGGCGGACCGTTCCTTTGGAGACACTTCGGTTGGAGTACGACTTTTATTACGTGCGTCAGGGCTCGCTGGCGCTGGATTTCGAGATTCTCCTGCGCATTTTCCTGGGGGGCAAGAGGCAGCCGGAAGCGGGTGATGTGACGCCGTGATCGCTCTCGGGCTGCTGGCGGCTGGGACTGCCGTAGTCTTTTATATCCTAGTAGGCTATCCTCTGCTGCTCGCCCTCCACCGCCGGCCGGAAGCCCCTCCTGTCCGAAAGGACACGCAGTTTCAGACCACCGTTACCGTGGTGCTCGCGGTTTACAACGGAGAGAAATTCATCCGCGCGAAACTGGGTTGCCTGCTGGCTCTAAAATATCCGCCGGATCTGGTCGACGTTCTGGTAGTCTCGGACGGATCCATCGACCGGACGGACTCGATCGTGGAGGAGTACCGGGACCGGCGGGTGCGGCTGATACGCGTGCCCCACGCCGGGAAGGCCGCGGCTTTGAACGAAGCTTTTCGCGCCGCCACCGGGGAGATTCTGTTCTTCACGGATGTGCGGCAGCCCCTGGACCCGCTCGCCCTGCGTCATCTCGTGGCCAATTTCGCGGATCCCACGGTGGGAGCGGTGACGGGCGAAATGCGTCTGTACCGCCCGGACTCCGGGGAACAGGCCGACATGGACCTTTACTGGCGCTACGAAGTGTGGGCGCGAAGCCGGCAATCCCGCATTTACTCCCTGTTGAACACCACCGGCTGCATCTATGCGCTGCGGCGGTCGCTTGCCGGACCGATTCCGCCCGATACGCTGACCGACGACGCCATTCTCCCGTTGCGCGGATTCTTCCACGGATATCGCATCGTCTTCGACCCGGAGGCGATCGCCTTCGACTATCCGGCGGTGCCCGGCACGGAGTTTCGCCGCCGCGTCCGGACCTTGGCCGGCTTATGGCAGACGTGTTCCCGGATGCCGCAAGTGTTCACCCGCGCAAACCCCATGCGCTACCACTTCCTCTCGCATAAGTTCAGCCGCCTGCTGCTGCCGTGGGCCATCCTGCTGGTTTTCGCGTCGACCGTGGCGCTACCCGCGTCGGGCTTCCGGGATTTCCTTCTGGCGGACGAGGCGGCCCTGCTGCTGTTGGCCCTGGCGGACCGCTTGGTTCCCGCCGGATTCATTCTCAAGCGTCTAACCTCGCCCGCGAAAACGTTTGTGCTCATGAACGCTGCGGCATTGGCTTCGATTTGCATTTTCTTTGTGCCGGCTTCGCGTTTCTGGAGAACGACCCGGGTGAACCTGCCGCGATAAACCGGGTGCTACTTGAGCTCTAGATCAAACTCGTAAAAGCCCTCATTGCCCTGGAAGGCTGCGCCGATCAGGCCGTTCACCGAGAACCAGGTGCGATGGTCGCGGGTCGCCGTGACCAAGGCCCCGGCTGGCGCGTCCGGCACCAGGAACCCGGCGCCCGCGGCTGTGCCGTTTCCGGAAGGCCCGCCGCACCCTTCCGAGCCTCGCGCCTTATAGTCCCAGCAAACAATGCCGTGGGCGTTGGTCACCTCCACCGCTCGCCCGGACGGGTTTGGGACGCTGGCGCCCCATTCCAGGTTGGCGGGCAGCACGACATGGTAGCCCGCGCCGCTGGGCACCATGAAGGCTTGCTCGGGCGTACACAGGTTGCGATCGGGCAGACACGCCGACATCGGGAAAGTGATGTCTGAGGTAACGTTCGCTCCCATGAACGACCAGTTGAGAATATCGTGATTTTGATATCCCCCACCAGTTGAGGCGGTGAATCCGACCCACGCACTGCCCTGCGAATCCACGACGATCGAAAGATCCACCAGGGCTTTGAGAACCGGAGCGCTCGACTCATCCAGGAATACGGAAAGAACCGGCGGCCGGAAGAGGATGCGCGCTGTGTGTACTTTCCGGTCCTTCAACTTAGCCGGCAGGTTCGATGTGAACGCCAGCCGGGCGGCCGGCCAGCGCGCCTCGCTGGGTCTGCCGTAGGTGCAGAACGCGATGTAGTTGGCCGAAGGATCTCCCGCTTCCCTGTTCCGAAACGTGTCGAAGAAGACGGCAATACTCCAGGGAATGACTGTTTCCTTTTTGCTGGAGTAGTTGGGGTCTTCAACGGCGAAGCCTCCGGCGGATCCGCGCCCGCCCAATGCCTCCGGGCCTGAATTCTGCAGTACGAAAGCGAACCCGTCCGCCCCGTGCCCCATTCCGCCTTGTCCCGTCAGTTGAAATTGGAACGTGGTCTCAAAGCCGGATGACACAGGCTGCTTCTGGCGGGACCAGACCGCGCCCGATCGGTCGTTCATCGCCCGAGTCAGGCGCAACGCGTGGCCCGACACAGTGGCATCGCCGACGAGACTGAGCGATTGGGTGGATGCAAAATTCTCGAAGTGGATGGCCGCACGCGCGGGAGCGATCGTACTTAGGACGAATGCAATCCAGGCAGCTCGCACATAGGTGATTACGTCTACGAGTCGCCCGGCGTTCCAGTCAACTCACGATAAACTCAGAAGTGATGCCGGTGCCCCTGCTGGACCTCAAGCCGCAGTACGCTTCCATCCGAACCGAGGTGCTCGCGCGGCTCGGCGCGGTCTTCGAGTCGCAGCATTTCATCCTCGGCGAGGAGGTCCGCCTGCTCGAGGAGGAGATCGCGGAGTACTGCGCGGTCCGGTTCGCGGTGGGTTGCGGGTCCGGTTCCGACGCGCTGATCCTCGCGCTTCGAGCCCTGGGCATCGGCCGCGGCGACCGGGTCCTCACGACGCCCTACAGCTTTTTCGCCACCGCCGGGTCCATCGCTCTTTGCGGCGCGACTCCGTTGTTTGCCGACGTCGATCCCGCAACTTTCAACCTCGATCCGGATCAGGTGGCCGCGGCGCTGGACCGCCACGACAATGTTCGAGCGATCATCGCCGTGCATCTGTACGGCGGTTGCGCGGACATGGGGACGATCGCGGCGGCGGCGAAAAAGCGCGGGATTCCCATCATTGAGGACGCGGCGCAGGCGATCGGCGCCGAATACTTAGGCCGGCGCGCCGGCGGACTCGGACAGATCGCGTGTTTCAGTTTCTTCCCGAGCAAAAACCTGGGCGGCTTCGGCGACGGCGGCATGCTCACCACCAACGATCCGGCGTTGGCGGATAAACTCCGAGCGTTGCGCATGCACGGGAGTTCGACGAAATACGTGCACGACGTCGTCGGATACAACTCGCGCCTGGACGCAATCCAGGCGGCGGTTCTCCGCGTGAAGCTCCCGCATTTGGATGAATGGACCAACCGCCGGCAGCAGAACGCGGCCCGCTACCGCCGCCTGTTCCAGGAGCGCGGGACCCCGATCGCCGTTCCGCGAGAGGCGCGCTATCAGAGCCGCCATGTCTACAACCAGTTCGTCATCCGCGGGGATCGCCGCGACGAACTGCGGGATCACCTGAAGTCCGAGGGCATCGGAACGGAAGTCTACTACCCGATTCCCCTGCACTTGCAGCCCTGTTTTGCGGAGTTGGGCTACCGGCCGGGAGACCTGCCGCAAAGCGAAGTGCTGGCGCGCGAATCGCTGGCGCTCCCGGTCCATCCCGATCTCTCGCACGGGGACGTGGAGTCCGTGGTAAGCGCCGTACACGCCTTCTATCTTCCGGATGGAACCTGAGATTCCCACGGCAGCCAGCCTGTTTTTGTCATCATGTGACTTGGACGTATGTGTCCATCCCACTTGTGCTTGGCGCAGTTCCCATCATGGTGACATTCTGACCCGTGCATTGGACCCTGAAAAGGGAGTTTCCGGTCCAACTGTCCATTGGTATGTGCCGCCCGAAGGACTTCCGGTGCCAGTCAAGTTTTCGTCAAAGCTTGGTTAGCCACCCATCAGAACGAACGCATTGTTGGTCTGTGTCTGTTTTCCCGCCTCCACTTGAAATCGTCACAGTAGGATTCACGGTGACCTTCGTTTGCGGGTTGAAGCAAACGCCCCCGTTAAAGATATCAGTTTAAGTGATGGCCTTCGAGTGCTTCTCGAGCAGCCTTACTGACTTCGGTGTCCGAGGAGGTCTCCGCCAAGCGAGCCAAAATGGAAGCCGCCCGGCTTACTGCCTTTGGACCGATATGCCCTACGGCGGCAATGGCTGTAAGCTGCACCGTCCGATCCGGGTCATCGATTGCGTCAATAATGCGGTCAAGGAGGATCGGGCTTTCCACTACTGGGCGCCCAAGGCGTTCAAGATATCGATTCTAAACTGAGGCTTCAATTTCTGTGTCATGACAGCGGAAACAGCTTCCACGACTTCAGGCGCGGCAGGAGCTAACCATACCAGTACGCCGACAAGACTCGACTTGACGTACTCCGGCGCGCGGCCACTCCTCAAGTACTGTAGCAGCATTGGCGCTGCGTCCTTCGGCGGTCGCGGATTGAAAGCTTGAATGATACCTAGCGTTCCTATCTGCACACCTAGATCCGTGGACGAGTATAACGCGGAAACTATTGCTGGCAGATGGTCATGAAGCAACGCGGCGCCATCACTGCGTCTCGCAATTGCAAATAACACAAGGCCCGCATACTTCTTCACATCATCGTCTTTATCACCGAACGCACGGAAAATAGCCGGCAACGCCTCCTTTACCGCGTCAACGTGGGCATTCGGGATCAGATCCGTCACACGCAGGAGCTCGTCGTTGGAGGGCATGCCACTCTGACGACTCGCCGGTAGCTCTTCGAAAAAAGCGCGAATTGGGTTCGAGGAAGGTGTTTGTGCCAGACAGAACAAACTGAAGCAAAACGCCGTCGCCATCCCGTTCATTTTCATCCTCGTTCTCTCCTTGGCCGTGGGGATCAGATCCGTCACACTTATGAGGTCGTCGCACGAGGGCATGCGGCCACCCTGACATCCAGCGGGGACTGACTATCCTCGACGTAGAACGCATCAGAAGGCCCCCCAGTGCGGATAACCGCCCAGACCCGTGTCGGCGTCCTGGTCCAGGATCAACCGGAATTCCCATCCACTAGGCTGCTTAAACGTCGCGCCGGCTTCATTCGTAAGCACGTGCGTCAGTGTGTAGGCCGCGATTGCGTTTAACGCGTCACGAACGGTGGTTGGTCCGAGGTGGATCTCGATCCGGGGAGGCGCTACATTTGTGCTCATAATCGCCCCCGGCGTGCCGTGCGGAACTCGGCCTGCACGTTCCAGATACTTCCGTTGACGTTCTGTCAGATAGGCGTCCAGATCGGGAGCGAATTCCCGAATTCTTCCAAAGAGGTTACCTGGCCACTCGCTCCGGCTGATATCCACACGGCGCAGCGGCAGGCTGAGCAGAGCTTTGGACTCGGGCGACTGTTCGATTGGAAAAACGTTGATGACACCTTCGCCAGCGTCGGCGAATGTGTAACGGCCGTCGTGAGAACAAATCTGCTTCAGAATCTCCGCTACCGTACCCTGTTCGATGTGAAGGCTCATCTTCGGTCCTGCCTGGGTTGCGGCATTGGACTCGGAAACGCGTTCGACGCCAACGGCGGCAAGTCCGTTCGTCTGCGCAACAAGATACCGCAAGGCCTCCCCAAGGTCGGCATCCTGGACTTTGTAGCTGCTCACCAGCAGATCAAGCGTCCTGCTTTGACAGAGCGCCAACTGCCCCGACAGAGGGAGCAGCGTTAAGGCGATGACAACCGCCCGGGCCACCCCAGCAAACTCGGATGAGTCATCATTGAACGCTCGCGTCCGTGCAACTCCATGTCACCAGTTTCGTCCCAATTTGAAGGCCATTCGCGTAGATGGTTTGCGTGGATGGACCATAGCTGTCCGGCTTGCCCTGCCTGCAAAGCGAGGAGCAATAGTAGAAGCAGTCACTTATTTTGGCACCCGTGCCGTGGCCGGTGTTAACGCCGCCGGGACTATAACTTTCCGAAAAATATGCGTTCAGGCCGATGATGTTGTCAAACTAGTCAACGATATTGTCAAAGATTGTTCGGACATACGACGTATACGTGTATGTCCCCGTGTCTTGGTATGTGCTTTGCGAACACGAGTTGCTGCCTGCCAGTGTGGTGCACGAATGGCCTGTGCTGTTCACTGTGGAGGTGACTTGACTTACCCTCGTAGGCTTAAGAATAGTTACCGTTGTTACGGCAGGTTGGCTCGCAATTCCGCTGACTGTATACGTCACGCTAACGGAGGCATCTCCCGCCGCGCCACTCCATTGGTCGGCGACCGAACATATGTGAACCGTCGGACTGGTTGTGTTCGCCAACGAGAGTTTACCACTGCTCGTTGTCCAACTGTAGGTGCCTCCAGAGGGACTACCGGCAGCTGCGATGTCTACACAGGTGCTGGCTTGTTGATTCGGCGGAGAGGTTGTGTGCCAGGCAAGAATGGCCGTAGGGCCCGGCGTTACCCTGGCGACAGGCTTAACCGTGACCGTCGTTTGCGGGTTGAAGCAAACACCCCCGTTAATGGAGGCCGTGGCCGTGGCGGT
Source organism: Acidobacteriota bacterium (assembly GCA_025353165.1). Lineage (GTDB taxonomy): Bacteria > Acidobacteriota > Terriglobia > Bryobacterales > Bryobacteraceae > TMP-7. Next base: position 16,390 of record JANXRE010000060.1, read on the forward strand.
TCCCGGAGCCACGCCCTGGAGGGTTACCGTCGGCTGATTAACCGGCCCTGAAGTGTCCGCAATGTTTCCATTGTCTACACTCCAATCGACAGTATATGAATTTGTTTGGCTCGTCGGCGTTCCTCCGACGCAGTCAATGAGTTGACCCGTGCACCAAGAGGTGATTACTGTGACATTGCCGGTCGAGTCTACCGCGAGGCGCAGCGATCCCGGAGTGTTGTGGGCACCGCATACGAACGCCGTGTTTCCACAATTAAAACCTCTGGCCAGAAAGCCAACCGGGCGTGATTGCAGCAGGCGACCTGTTCCCTCGCCCGCCGATTCCGTGAACCAGTCCAGTTGGCCGGCCTGAATACTCTGTGGGAGGACTTGGCCCGAGTCGTCCTTCTCGCCGCCGGCAACGAGTGAGTTTACGTCGATGGCGCGCGTCTCGAGCGACGCCAAGGTTTCCTTTTTCTGCCAGATGGTGGTACCGGCCGCGATGAGAACGTGGAACGACTGGGCGCTCCCAGTGTGATTGGACAATAGCAGCGTGGAGGTCGTGCCATCAGCGATACTCCACGGGTGGAGACCGGCGTTGTGCAGTTGCTTCTTGTCCAGACCGAGTACCTCCGACACCCAGGGTGTGGAATCGCCCACCGAGCGCATGCCGGCGTACAACTCGCCCGGCCGGGCGCTTGATTCGACAATAAACGAATTCTGCATGCCTGGGTCGGCCTCAAGCTCCGGCAGATTGATTGTACTGCTCGAGAGTGGCGGCACGGTGACGTGTGCGACAACAGTGCTCTGCACCCGGTCGAGGCGAGTAAAGCTGTAGCGCACGTTGATATCCCGGCGCGTGTCAAGCACTTTGAGACACCCGGCATGGGAATTTAGTGACTTGCTTTCTTCGTGTTTTGGCCGATTGGGACCGGCTTGTTGATCCAGACCTCCGAGGGTAACGGTAGCGGTCTTGGTGGTTGCCTAACGAAG
>JANXRE010000166.1 GCA_025353165.1 Acidobacteriota bacterium
AGACACCGCGGGTCCGTCCGTTAAATTTCAGCTTCCCACGGTCGTGAACGGAAAGGCGTACGTAGCTATACAGGCGGAACTGGATGTCTATGGACTGTGTCCCTGCCCGCAATAGCCATCGGTTCAGTGGTGCGCCCGGAGAGATTCGAACTCCCGACCTATTGGTTCGAAGCCAATTGCTCTATCCAGCTGAGCTACGGGCGCGTAGCTCCAAGTCTATCGCAGAACAGGAGGCAGCCCAAATATCGGAACAGGCTGGGGCGCACGACACCAGAGTTGAGGCATGAGGGAGCAGCGGGTAAAGAGTTTGGTTTGGTCTCTATCTGACAGCGTATACTACTGTCAGGTATTCCCATGCCCACAAACCCTGATATTGATGCCCTCGTGCTCCAACGCGACCAGTTGAAAGAACGGATCTCGCAGGTCGGTGAGATGCGGCCCGGTTCGCTGGTGGCTCGCTTCCGCAAGTGTGGAAAACCAACGTGTCACTGCGCCAAGAAAGGCGCGAAAGGACATGGCCCTTGCTATTCGCTCACTCATCCTGTGGGTGGCAAGACTCACACGCGGATTATTCCCGCCGGACCGGCCGTGAACAGAACGCAGCAGCAGGTGGAGGAATATCGCCGGTTTCGGGGACTGATCCCGCAACTTGTCGCGGTTTCCGAGCAGATCTGCGATCTGCAACTTCGCAACCCCGCTGCCCCATCCGAAGGAGTTAAAAAAAACCTCACTCGACGCTCTCCTCGCCGCGGAGATCCTGTGGGACATTGAAGCGCTGCTGGGCCGCCAGAGTCTGAAGGATCTGGATCTGGAAGCCTTGGAGTCGGCCGTTCGCCGACAGGCATTGCGGCTGGCGGCGCACGCGGTCCAGCAACGTCTCAATGCGGACCATTCCGATGGCGAGCAGCCCCATCGACGGTGTGGCTGTGGCCAGTTGTCTCGCTATGCCGGGCGGCGGGCGAAGACCTTTGAAAGTGCACTCGGGCCGCTCACGCTGGAACGCGCCTATTATCATTGCTCCGTCTGTAGCCGGGGCTTCTGTCCGCGCGACCGGCAACTAGGGTTGGAGAACACTTCGTTGTCTCCCGCCGTCACGCGTATGGTGGCGACCGTCGGAGCCCTGGTCAGCTTTGAAGAAGGAAGCCAGTTGTTGCGGGAATTGGCGGGCGTCCCGGTCAACGCCAAGCAGGTGGAGCGCGCTGCCGAAGCACTGGGCGTGGAGATTGGTGAAGACGAGAAGCAGGACCTGACGCCGGTGGAGCTACCATCGTTGCCCCCCACTCTCTATCTGGGTGTCGACGGCACCGGCGTTCCTATGCGCGCCGAGGAACTGAAGGGCCGCGGCGGCAAGCAACCCGACGGATCGGCCAAGACTCGGGAAGTAAAGCTTTGCACGGTGTGGAGCGCCGAAGCACGGGATGCCCAGGATCGTCCCATGCGCGACGAAGGCTCCGTCAGCTATACCGCAGCCATCGAAAGTGCCGCCACGCTGGATACCGATCAAGCGCCGTCGGCGTTTACTCAGCGCGTCTTGCGCGAAGCCTTACGGCGGCGCTTCACCCAGGCCCAACGCACGGTGGTGATCGGCGATGGCGCGCCCTGGATCTGGAACATCGCACAAGAACTATTCCCCCGCGCTATCCAGATCGTGGACCGTTTTCACGTAAAGCAGACCCTTAGCACCGTGTCCAAGGCCGTCTATGGCTCCGATTCCCCTCGGGCACATCAATGGGCGCGCAGACGCCACGATGAACTCGACGCCGGCAAGTTTTCCGATCTGCTTCGCGCCGTGAGGCGTCACTCCTCCCACTCCGAAGAAGCCAGAAAGTGTTTTCAATATCTGCACCGTAACCGCGACCGCATGCGGTATCCCTATTTCGAAACGCTTGGTCTGTGCACTTCCAGCGGGGTTGTCGAAGCCGGATGCAAAGTGATCGTCGCGACCCGCCTCAAGCGCGCCGGCATGCACTGGACTCTTCGCGGCTCCAACGCCATCATCGCGCTCCGGTGCTCCCACCTCAGCGGACGTTTTCAGGACTTCTGGGAGCGCCGCTCCGATGCCAGGAAAGCCGCATGATCCCCACTTCCTCTCACTTTTCCGTCGTGCGCCCAACAGGCTGCTGCGGCGGCCAGACAGGGGGCTTTTCAAGTGCCATGATTGATTGAGAAGGGAACACCGATGTCCACTGCCGGAATCATTGGCGAAGAGATCGACAGGCAAGCGACGCTGGTCAGCGCTGCTCTCCAAGACGTCGCTGACGCTAGCGCGGACCCGAGTGCGCGGCACGAGCTTCCGCGGGCTATCTTTGGGATGCTTGCGCCGTATTCTGCCGCACTCTACTTTGCGGAGCGTGTCGTTCAGTCCAACGTGTTCAACGTGGAACTGGTTCAGGCTCTCCACTCCAAATTGCTTCCACTGGAGCGGATGGCTGACTAACTACTTGCTACCGCCAGGCAAGGAAGCTACTTTGACGAACCGGATATCGCCGAGCCGCTCCATTGGCTGGAAACCTGTAACGAACAGGTGAGGGACTGCATAGTGGCGCTGGAGTCCATGCTGGATCCGCAGGTCGACGACCTCATGGCAGCCGCGAAAGCAGAGTACCAGCGGGGCGAAGCCATCCCCCTGGACTCGCTGCCTTGAGCGACCGCTACAGCGTTTCCCTATCCCGTACGGCCGCGAAATACTGGGAGCGGTGCGACGAACCGACCCGTCGCCGGCTGAGGCAGAAGCTGGAAAAGCTGAAGGGCCGGAACGAGCAGAGATCAGCCCGAGTGGGCGATCTCAGAATCCTCTTTCAAGTGCTGGACGACACTATCGTCATTGCGGCCATCGCCCCTCGGGGCGAGGTCTACAAGCATGGGTAATGGCCGCCTCCACGCTTGCCAGGCTGCTGCTCAGTAGCGCATGCTGAACGCGGCCTGCTAGACTGGAGTTTTGCAAACGACCCAAGAGGAGTGTCTGTAATGGCTAAGTATTGCGAGCTGTGCGGTCGCGGTCCCCAGTTCGGGCATCGCATCAGCCATGCCCACAACGTCAGCAACCGCCGCTGGAACCTGAATCTGCAGCATGTTCGCGCCATCGTCAACGGCTCGCACAAGCGGATCAAGGTCTGCACGTCCTGCATCAAGAACGGCAAAGTTCAGAAGGTCGCGTAAAGTCCCCCTCCTAACGACATCGCATTCCGGGCCGAACCTGCATACGTTTCAACGCTGATCCGGTGGCCGTCCGAGCGGATCGTCACCAGTCCGTCCCGATCCGTCCTGTATAGTCCGGCATGCGCCGCGGCCAGCCGCTCGACCACATCCGGGCTCGGGTGCCCGAACATATTTCCCAGCCCATCCGACACCACCGCGAAGGCCGGGCGAGCGGTTTCCAGGAACGGAGCGGTGGTCGACTTTCGGCCGCCGTGATGGGCGACCTTGAGAACGTCGATGCGGCCGAATTGCGGATCCGCGAGCATCTGACCTTCGACCGAGCCATCGATATCGCCGGTCAGCAGGAACGAGTGCTCCCCGTAACGGATTCGTAGAACAAGCGAATCGTTGTTCTCGGGGTTTGGCCGCGGATTATAATCGCGAGCCGGCGACAGTATGTCGATCCGTGCGCCGCCGAACGGAACGGAATCGCCGGCTCTCGGCTCGCGGATTCGAATGCCGAGATCCGACGCCGTGCGCTCGACCCCCGCGGCATTCGCGCCGGCCCACAGCTCGCGCGGGCGAAAGTTCCGCATAAGAGCCGGCAACCCGCCACAGTGATCGTCGTGGGAATGGGTCGATGCGATCACGTCGACGCGATGGAAGCCGCGCGTCCATAGGTACGGCGATACCACATCCTCCCCGATGTCGATTCGCGGCTTCGGCGCCTTCCCGAACACGGGAATGCCTCCGCCGTCCACGAGCATCGTTTTTCCATCCGGAAACACCACTAGCAGCGCGTCCCCTTGTCCGACATCGACCGCGGTCAACTCGAGCTTGCCGGGCGCGATTCTCGCCGGGAAGGGCGACCACAATACCAGCACGAATAGCGCCGCCGAAACCGCGAAGGCCGACCAGCGCCACGCCCGCGACCTCCGGAGCGCCCATCCCAGCGCGATCAAAGATGCCGCGAACAGGATGCCCAACCAAACGGGCGGGTCCGGGACGCGGTAATCCGGCTCGATGCGCGCATGGAAATTTGCGATTCGCTCGGAGGCGATCAGCATCCAGCCCGCGATGCTGGCCAGCCAGTGCCATCCGGTGAAGACTGCGCCGAATCCGACCGGGACCACAGAGCACATTAACGGAACAATCAGCAGGTTCGCCGTCAGGCCAGTGATCGAGGCGCGGTGAAAGTAGACGATCAAGGCGAGCGCCAGGGCGAACTGGAACACCGTTGAGATCAAGGCCATTTCGTAAGCCCAGAGGGCGAAGCGGACCGCCGCGGCGAGCGTCGCGAGGGTGTAGCGTTCCGGGATGTGCGCCCACAGTGCGACGGTCTCGGCGATCAGCCGCAGTTCCACGCGCAGACTGGCCGCTTGCATGGGTAGCCTCGGGTCGTAGTTGCGGTCTGCGATAAACCGGGGTGCCCGTTTGTACGGACCGGACGTCAGCTCGGAGACCGGCGCGGCGATCGCTCCGAGGGCCCCCACGGCGAGGAACGTCAGGAGAAAGCTGGCGTCGAACATCTGCCCGGGATCCCAGCACAGGTACACGATGGCGATGGCCGCCAGCAGGTTCAGAATGCGTCCCCGCCGGAACGTATAGCGGGCCAGCAGATAGAGAGTGAATCCTCCCGCGGCCCGGATTCCCGGGGCAGCCCATCCCGATACGGCCGCATAGACCCAGACCGTGATTGCCGCAATCAACAGAGCCGGACGCTCGGGTATCATGCAGACTCGCAGCAAGTAGAGGAAGATCCCGGCGAGCACCGTTACGTGCAGACCGGATATGACGATGGTGTGATAGGTACCGGTGCGGCGGAAGTGATCCGTCCAATCCTTCTCGAGTTTGCTGGATTCCCCGATCAGGACCGCCTCCATCATGGCGGTCTTATACTCGTCGCCTGCGTACAGAGCGTCGATGCGATTGAGAGCGGCCGTCCGGAGCGCGGATATCGCGCCCGCGAGGCGCGATCCGCAGCGCCCGGGCAGCACCCGGATTGTCGAACCCTTGAACACCGCGGCATTCCAGAAGATCCTCTTTCGCGCGAGGAAGGCCGCGTAGTCGAACGAGCCCGGATTCTGATAGTTATGCGGCTTACGGATCTTCGCCTCGATCTCCACCCGGGTGCCGTACGCGAGCGAGGCCGCGATCGGATCCGGCCCAACCATACTCACGGCGGCAATCGCGCCCGGCCCGAGTTCAAGCAGAAACCGCTCACGGTCGCGCCCGAAAACTGTGGGCTGAACTACGCATCCAGACAGAATCACCACCTCGCCGGACTCCGCGTCGAGTTCCGGCGGCGGACCGGGGCGGCGGGCGACCTCGATGGCGACCCCCGCGGTCACCAGCACCAGAAATAAATTCACGAAACGAAGCCATTTTCCGCCTTGCCACCGGGCAATCAGGAAAAGCGAAACGAAGCCAATTGCGGCCACACCGATTTCGCGCCACTCGAAACGGACGAAGCGCGACAGGGCGATCCCGGCCATAAATGCGCCGAGCGGCAACAATAAGGGCTCGCGAAGGCGGGTCACTAAAGGGGTAGTGCGGCGGCAGGGGAAGGGTTCTCCATGCTCCAATAGGGGAAATGAGACTGCTGATGATCGCGGCGCTGCTTGCCGCCGCGTCACCTTACAAACAGTCGGTCGAGAAGTGGCGGCAGGAGAGAGAAACAAGCCTCAAGGCAGACGACGGCTGGCTTACGGTTGCCGGGCTGTTCTGGCTCCATGAGGGCGACAACCTGTGCGGCACCGGGCCGAAAGCCGAGGTCGCACTGCCGGCGGGGCGCGCGCCGGCGAGTTTGGGCGTATTCCAATTTCACGGCGGCAAGACCACGTTTCGAGCCGTGCCGGGCCTCGCCGTGCGGATCAACGGCAAGCCGGCGCTCGGCCCGGTCGATCTGAAATCCGACGTCCAGGGCAGTGCGGATCTCCTCTCCTTTGCCGACTTCACGATGTTCGTGATCCAGCGCGGGCCGAAGTTCGGCGTGCGATTCAGGGATTTGCACAGCGAAATGCGGCGCGATTTTCACGGCCTGAAATGGTACCCGGTGAAGGATGGCTTCCGCATCGCCGCGAAGTTCACGCCGTACGGTAAGCCGCAAACTATTTCCGTTCCGAACATTCTCGGTCAGACGGAAAGCCAGCCGAGCCCGGGATATGCGACGTTCCGCTGGAAGGATCAGAACTATCGCCTCGACCCGGTGCTCGAGGACAATCAGCTGTTCTTCATCTTTCGCGATCGGACGTCGGGCAACACGACCTACGGCGCGGGGCGGTTTCTCTACTCCGACATGCCGAAGGAAGGGAAAGTAATTCTCGATTTCAACAAGGCGTACAATCCTCCGTGCGCGTTCACGCCGTACGCCACTTGCCCGCTGCCGCCGAAACAGAATCGCCTGACCACGGCGATCGAGGCCGGAGAGATGAAATACGGCAATCACTGACGAAGGCGCGTTGGCTTGCCTCCCGATTCCTTGCTTCTCTGGGCGGCGTCCATGAAGGCGAAGATCTCCAGCGTCTCTTGGTTCGGGACGGGCGGCTGGCGGGTCTTGAAGAAGCGCACAATCTGGCGTACCAGTTCGTCGTATTCGTCGCGCAGTTTCGCCGGGCTTTGCGCTACAGTCTGGTTCTTGCGATAGACCACCGCGCCGAAAGTGCCGTAGGGCCGCAGCGCGCGAATGCTGCCGATGCGGCCGTCGCGCCAGCGGCACGAGATCTCGTCGGCATCGGTTCCGCCGATGCGCGTCACCTCCTCGCAACCGGTTCCCATCAGCGTGTATAGAAGCTCGACCGAGTGGATCGCGTACCAGGCGAGATCGAGCGGATGGTGCTCCTCGAACGGGCCCGGCCCCCAGGTGTGGACTCCGGCGATGTCGGGGAATTTCATCGTTTCGGCAATCTCGCTCCAGCGCAGGCTCGAAGAGGAGAACCACGGCACTCCCGCCGATTTCGCTATGCGGTCAATCTCGCGAGCGTCGTCGAGAGTCGCGGCGAGCGGTTTGTCGATGAACACCGGCTTGCCGCAGCGCACGATTTCGCGCATTTGCGGCAGATGCTTGCGGCCGTCCACGCTTTCGAGCAGAATGGCGTCGACTTTGCCGCAGAGACCGGCGATCTCGGACACGATTTCGACGTGATATTTGTCCTGGAGTTCGGCGGCGAATTTGTCTACCCGGGTGCTGCTCGATTCGACGTCGGCGCTGCCGCCCTTGTAGGCCGCGACCACTTTCGCGCCCGGGATTTTGCCTTCGTTCAGCAACTGGGCGAACGCGGTCGCGTGGGACGTATCCGTGCCGACGATTCCGACACGCACGTCGGCGGCAAGCAAAAGGAGCAGGATCCACATGACTGCTAGTCTAACTAGTTGGACCTCACCACGCCATTGAAATACTTGAAGGGCGTCGGACCCGTGCGCGCGGAAATGCTCGCCGCCAAGGGTCTGCACGTGGTCGAGGACCTGCTGATGTACTCGCCGTTCCGGTACGAGGATCGAAGCAATGTAAAGCCGATTTCGGAGCTAGCGCCGGGCGAGATGGCTACGGTGATCGCCGAGGTGCGGTCGGCGAGCCTGTCCGGTTTTCGCAGGAAGAACCTCGGGATGTTTCAGGCTACTTTCGGCGATGGATCCGCCCACCGGCTTGTGGGTAAGTGGTTCCACGGCGGCTATCTCGAGGACGTGCTCACGCCGGGCTTGCGCGTCGCGCTCTACGGCAAAGTGGAGTTCGATAACTACACCGGGGACCTGACAATGCTGCACCCCGAGTTCGAGACGCTCACCGCCGAGGAGGATTCCGACGCCGCGCTCCACACCGGCCGGATCGTTCCGATTTACGAAGCCGCCGGCAAGGTCACGCCGCGCGTGTTGCGCTCGATCGTCTGGCGCGCGCTGGAGAGCCTGGACCGGCTGCCCGACCCGCTCCCGCGGACCGTCCGCGAACGGCTGAAATTGCCGGACCGCGACGAGTCCGTGCGCACGATGCACTTCCCTTCCCCCAAAGAAGACCTGCGCCTGCTGAATTCGTTCCGCGCTCCTTCGCAATGGCGCATGATCTTCGAGGAATTCTTCTGGCTGGAGTGCGGACTCACGCTGAAGAAATCGAAGGCAAGGCTGCGGCAGGGCACCGCCTTCGAACTGACGGAGCGGGTTCGTGAACAGATCAAACGAATGCTTCCGTTCAAGCCGACGAACGCGCAGAAGCGGGTGCTGAAGGAAATCGCGGACGACATGGCGTCGGTCTCTCCGATGTACCGGCTCTTGCAGGGCGATGTCGGCAGCGGCAAGACGCTGGTGGCGGCCGAGGCGGCGATCATAGCGATCGAGAACGGATATCAGGTGGCCGTGCTCGCGCCAACCGAGATCCTGGCTACGCAGCACTACTTCTCTTTTCGCGAGCTCTTTAAGGAACTGGGATACCAGGTGGTTCTGCTTACCGGCTCAGCCTCCAAGCGCGAGAAGGCGGCCCTGAAACGTCTTCTGGAGGCGGGACTGGTGCAGGTCGGAATCGGCACGCATGCGCTGCTGGAAGAGAGCGTGGAGTTCCGGAAACTGGGATTGGCGATCATCGACGAGCAGCATCGCTTCGGGGTCGAGCAGCGGCTCCGGATTGTCGAAAAGGGCGTGGCGCCGGACGTCCTGGTGATGACCGCGACCCCGATCCCGCGCACGCTGGCGCTCACGATTTACGGCGACCTCGACGTGTCGATCATCGATGAGCTTCCGCCCGGGCGCAAACCGATCGTGACCAAGCATGTGACCGAGGAGAAGATCGAACAGGTGTGGAGCTTCCTGCGGACGCAGGTGGATGCCGGGCGGCAGGCCTATGTCGTTTATCCGCTAATTGAGGAATCCGAGACGCAATCGATGAAGGCCGCGCAGAAGATGCATCAGCATTTGTCGGAAGCCGTCTATCCCGACCTGAAGGTCGGGCTGCTGCATGGCCGGCTCACGCCGGGCGCGAAAGAATCGGCGATGGCGTCGTTCAAGCGCGGTGAAACGCAGATCCTGGTTTCCACCACGGTGATCGAGGTTGGAGTGGATGTTCCCAACGCGACGGTGATGGTGATCGAGCAGGCGGAACGCTTCGGGTTGTCGCAACTGCATCAGTTGCGCGGGCGTGTCGGCCGGGGCGGCGAGCAGAGCACCTGCGTACTGGTGACCGCGAAAATGAACGACCTGGCGCGGGAGCGGATCCGCACAATGACAGATTCGAACGACGGATTCTATATCGCCGAGATGGACATGAAGCTGCGCGGGCCGGGCGAGTTTTTCGGCACCAAGCAGGCGGGATTGCCGGCGCTTCGGATCGGGAATATTCTCCGCGATGGGGAGATTTTGGAGATTGCGCGGAACGAGGCGGAAGCGTTCGTCGGGCACCCTCCCGGCGAGGAGGAATTGCGCCGCGCAGTCGCTTACATCCGCGACCACTGGCAGCGGCGGTATGGGTTGGTGCAGGTTGGCTAGTGTAAGGCGCCGGCCCACCGTCGTGGCGCACGCACTGGTGCGTGCCGCGTCGCCACTCTTGGCGACGCCTTACCGCTGGTACGCAGGCGACTTGCTGTGGCACGCCCATCGTACACATGTCTTTGCCAGGAACGTGTCGAAGACGTGGAGGATTAGCGTCGCCAAGAGTGGCGACGCGGCACGCACGAGTGCGTGCGCCACGACCCAGGGCGTTGCATGCGGGTGATCGGCGGGGAGCTTCGAAGCCGGCGGCTGAAGTCCGCGCCTGGACTGGACACGCGGCCTACGCCCGATCGCCTTCGCGAATCGCTGTTCAATGTTCTCGCAACGCGCATCGACGGCGCGGTGTTCGTGGATGCGTATGCGGGAACGGGCGCGGTGGGGATCGAGGCGTTGAGCCGGGGCGCTTCCAGAGCCGTGTTCATCGAGCGGGCGCGGGCGGCATTGAATGTGCTTCGCGAGAACGTCGCTTCGCTGGGGGTGCGGGAGCGTTCCGAGATCGTTGCCGGAAAGCCTCCGGCGGAACTACGCGGGATGCAAGCGGACATCGTGTTTCTCGATCCGCCCTACGAAGTCCAGAAGGAGTACGAATCCACACTAGCCGTGCTGGGAGAGAATCCGCCGGGGCTGGTTGTGGTTCAGCACTCGAAGAAGTACGATCCGGGCGATCGTCACGGACGCCTGAGCCGGTATCGGGTAATCACGCAGGGCGATAACTCGCTCAGTTTTTATCGACCGGACGAAACGTAGCGGTGAAGTGGCGGAGGAATTCGGGCTGCGTCACGATTTCGAATCCGCGGAGCGATTCCTTGCGCTCGTCGATCTCGAGGATGGCCTCCACCAGATAGTCGATGTGGCTCTGCGTGTACACGCGCCTGGGGATGGCGAGGCGCAACAACTGGTGCCGCGCATTCTCGCCGAACATCACCGAGCCGATTTCGACGGAGCGCACGCCGGCGTGCCGGTATAGCTCGATGGCGAGCGACTGGCCCGGGAACTGATTCGCGGGTATGTGCGGCAACATGCGGCCCGCATCGATGTAGATGGCGTGACCGCCCGGCGGCTCGACGATGGGTACCCCGTGATCGGCGATGTGCCGGCCGAGGTAAGCCGTCGACGCGATGCGGTACTGCAGATAATCCGGGTCGAGCACTTCTTCGAGACCCACGGCAATCGCCTCGAGATCGCGGCCGGCCAGTCCGCCGTAAGTCGGGAATCCCTCGGTCAGGATCAACAGATCCTTTTCCTGCTCGGCGAGGCGGTCGTCGCGGGTACACAGCAGGCCGCCAATATTGGCGAACGCGTCCTTCTTCGCGGAGAATGTGCAGCCATCGGCGAGAGAGAACATTTTTTGCGCAATTTGTCTCGGTGACCAGCCGGCGTATCCGGGTTCGCGCTCGCGGATGAACCAGGCGTTCTCGGCGAAGCGGCAGGCGTCGATGTAGAACGGGATGCCGTGGCGGCGCGTCACCTCCCGGATGGCTTCGATGTTCGCCATCGACACCGGCTGGCCTCCGCCGGAGTTGTTGGTGACCGTCACCATCACGAGCGGCATGTTCCGCGGACCTTCTTCCGCGATCAACGCTTCCAGGGCCGCAACGTCCATGTTGCCTTTAAACGGCAATTGGAGCTGCGTATCCCGCGCTTCGGGCAGCGGCAGGTCGACGGCCCTCGCGCCGCGGTATTCGATGTTGGCGCGGGTGGTGTCGAAGTGCGTGTTGTTGGGCACGACGCTGCCGGGTTTGCACATCACGGTAAACAGGATGCGCTCGGCGGCGCGCCCCTGGTGCGCCGGGATGACGTGGCGGAATCCGGTGAGATCCTGGACGGCCTGTTTCAGGCGGTAGAAGCTGTCGCTGCCCGCGTAGGACTCGTCCCCGCGCATCATGGCGGCCCACTGGCCGGTGGACATCGCGGATGTGCCGGAATCGGTGAGCAGATCGATGAGGATGTCGCAGGCACGGATCTGGAACAGGTTGTAGCCCGCCGCTTCGAGAAACCGCTGGCGTTCGCCGGGAGTGGTCTGGCGGATGGGTTCGACGCTCTTAATCCGGAAGGGCTCGATGATGGTTTTCATGCCGGCGCTTGCCGAAACCCGCCCAGAATGCCATCGAGCAAAGTGTCGATCAGGAGCGACCGCTCCACCCATGGATGGTTGGGGCGAACGATAAGAAGGGCAGTCAGGCCGTGGACGGCCGCCCAAAGTGCCTGGCTCGTGGCCTCGATGGGGACGGGGCGGAAGAGCCGCGCCTCCACGCATTGCAGGACGCTCTGCCGCACGTGGTCGAAGGTCTTCTGCCCCATAGCGCGGCAGCGCTGGAAGCAATCCTGATCCGCGACCGGATTCAGATCCATGAGGAAGGAGACGCGATAGTCGTTGGGGTGCTTCAGGCCGAACTCGATGTAGGCGCGCAGGCCGCGCCGCAAGCCATCGAGGGGATTCGACGACGACGCTCCGAGGGCAGTCAGTTTTCTGTCGAGCTTGGCGAAGGTTTCCTCGCAGATGCAGTCGAGCAGGTCCGACTTGTCCTCGAAGTAGAGGTAGATGGTCGTGGGGGAGTACTCAATTTTCTCCGCGATCTTGCGCATCGAGACGTTCTCGAATCCCTCGCGGACGAACAAGTCCCGGGCCGCGTCGAGGATCTCCTGACGAAGCTCTTGTTTCTCGCGCGCGCGGCGCTCCTGGACACCCATATCAGCTAGTTAACACCTTTATTTTTAGTGGCAAGCGGCATTGTTGTCAATCTGAAACCTGTTTTTCATCGAACAGGAAGCTGCGCATGGACAGGTTCCCGTATCGGAAGCCTTCGTAGATCGTGGTGACACGGTCCGCGTCGAAGCGGGCTCCCAGGGTGACGAATAGCGGGTCGAGGTGTTCGCTGGTGGGGACGGCGATATCGGCGTGCGGGGCCGTTTCGCGGTATGCGAACAGAGCTTCGGTTGCGCCGCTTTCGATGTGCTCCGCCACCCAAGTGTCGAACTCCTCCGCCCAGCGGTCCACCGGCCCTAACTCGTGGGCGAATCGCACGCGGCGGAGGTTGTGGACGATGCCGCCGCTGCCCATGAGCAGAACGTTCTGCTGGCGAAAAGGGCGGAGCGCGCGGCCGAGTTCGAACAACTCCGCAGGCTCGGCCGCGGGCAGCGCCACCTGGACGACGGGGACTTGCGCGCGGGGCCACGCCAGCCGCGCGGGAATCCAAGCGCCGTGATCCAGTCCGCGGTGCATGTCCAGCTCCGCGGGTTGGCCAGCGGATTCCAGGGCGGCGGCGAGCTCCTCCGCTAATTTGGGAAGGCCCGGCGCCGGGTATTCCAGTTTGAACAATTCCTGCGGGAAACCGCCGAAGTCGTGGATGATGGGCGCGTGCTCCCAGGCTGTCACGCGAACGGGTCCCGAGCGCTGCCAATGGGCGGACACGATGACAACGGCGCGCGCGTCCTGGTACCGCTGTCCCGTTTCACGAACGGCGCGCGTGTAGTGGTCGTTCTCAACCGCGATCATCGGCGATCCGTGGGAGACGAAGACGGCGGGGAGGACCATGCTGTTAGTTTAGGCCGCGGCCGCGCGTCCGGTTCGAGGAGCCACACGTTGCGAGTGGGATAGTAGTGCCGGAGTTTTTCGTTCTCGGGCTCGCCGAGGTCGCGCGCCCAGACTACCCGTAACGCGTCGATATCCGCTCCGTTGTGCACCCACTCCTTGAACTTATGCCCCGGCCAATAGCGGACGAAGACCAGGTGCCTGCCGGGTTCGCGCGCCAGTTGATCGGCAATTGCTATGCGGCCGTCGGGATCGCCGTGATTGATCGCGTCCCAGGTTTCGTACTGGGTTGCGGATTCGATGAACCGATCGCTCCCGAACAGTTGCAGGCCGTACCAGAAGACGAAGTGAGCGACGCACAGGAATACGATCAGCCGCGCGGCGTCGCCTCGAACGCGGCTCAGGCGCTGTAGCCCCGCCACGCTCATCAGCACGAACAGAGAGGCGAGCGCGGCGATGTAGTGGCTGTAGAAGTAGGGATAGAAATTCGTGCCGATGCTGAAGATCAGAACGGTGGCGAGTACCCACCGATATCGCCACTCCTTCAGATTCAGAAGGAAGAAAGGGATGGCGAGGTAGAGCGGCGCGAGGAAGAAGAAGCGGTAGAATCGCACGCGGCCGGCATAGCGCTCAAGGAAGGCACCGTCGCTGTGGGTGGCGGATTGGATCTCGTAATTTGCGCGCTGCTCCGGCGTAAGTTCCCGGTGCGGTACGGGGTTCGGCTGGAACGTGAACGTGGCCGGCACGCCGTATTGGTAGCGGCTCGCCATGTACGGCAATGAGGTCCAGCTTCCGGTGACCGCTTTGTTCTGGAGGAGTGTCAAGGCGATCGCAGGGGCCACGGCCAAAACGACCGCCGCTAGTATTTTGCGGTCGCGCAGGAAGGGCGCAAGGAACAACCCCGCGCTGAGGGCGAGAAAGATCGATTCGTAAGGGCGGGTCAGGATTTGCACGCCGAGGCCAGCGCCTAACAGCAAGGCATATTGAATGCGCGGACGCTCGCGCAGCCTCGGCAACGCCCCGAAGACCAGGCATCCGGCGCACGCCGAAACCGCGCCGCCCCAGTAGCTGTTCATCCACTGATTGAGCGGGCCGAATTCCATCGCCGCGAGCACCCCACCCAGCAGCGCCCAGCCCGGAGAAACCCAGCCGCGCAGCATCCAATAGCAGAGCGCGCAGAAGGCTCCGATGGAAAGCGCGACGCCGGCCCAGGGATGGCCGAAGAGCATCCAGCCGATGGCTAGCGCAAGGCCTTGGCCGATCGGGAAGATGGAACTGTAGGTGGGCTCCTGCAGCACGAAGAAGGTCTCGAAGAACTGGTGCAGGGCGTGCGTGGGGTTCGCGAGGCGGAAGTGGCGCAGCGTGTCG
The DNA here is from genome assembly GCA_025353165.1 of Acidobacteriota bacterium. Lineage (GTDB taxonomy): Bacteria > Acidobacteriota > Terriglobia > Bryobacterales > Bryobacteraceae > TMP-7. Next base: position 14,510 of record JANXRE010000166.1, read on the forward strand.
GCGAGGAGGAGGTAGCTGAAATCGTCGGACACGCCGGGCGATGGAATGGGGTAGCGCCGCAGCAGCAGGAGGCGGAGTGCCACGGGAAGCGCCGCGAGCAGGAGCATGATTCTAGCGGGCATTGGGCACCTCCTCGAAGCGCAGCGCTGTTGGCGGCTTGTTCGGAGTCACCGGTTCGGGCGGGCGTGGCTCGTACGGGATGAGCTCCGGTTCCGGGGCGCCGGCATCCAACAGCCAGACTTTTCGATCGGGATAGTAGCGGCGGAGAGTCGCGTTCTCACGGACGCCGAGATCGCGCGCCCAGACCACGCGCGCCTCGTCGATGGCGGCTTCGTTGTGAACCCACTCGCGCTGGACGCCGTGGCTGACAAACACCAGGTGCCGGGCGGCGGAGTGGTCCGGCTCCGGGCGTAGGGGCGCGCCGGCCGCTGGCGTGAATGCCGAGAACCCGTACCACAGCACGAATTGCGCGAAGCAGACGAAGACGATCAGGCGCGCTGCTTCGCGATTCAGCCGGCGCAATACGGCGACGCCCAGCAGGATCGACGGACCGGTGAGCGCGGGCAGGACCGGCGTGATTGCGATGGCGGCGAATCCCGCGACCAGGAGCAGGCCGTCGCGGATGTGCCTGCGATCGCCCAACCTGGGAAGCGAGCCGGCGACCAGACATCCCGCCGCGCCGGCAAGCGCGCCGCCCGAGTAGGAGTTCATCCACGTACTCAGCGGGCCGAATTCGAGCACCGCTAGAACGCCGCCCAGCAGTGCCCATCCGGGCGTGGTCCAGGCTCGCAGCATCCAATAACAGAGCGCGCAGAATGCGGATACGCACAAGACCACGCCCGCCCACGGATGGCCGAACAGGACGCGCCCAAACGCGAGCGTCATGCCTTGGCCAACGGGCTGCGAGACCGAGTCGCTCTCGAAGAACCGGCGCATGGGATGCGGCGGATTCGCGAACTGGAAATGGCGCAAAGTATCCGCAACCAGCAGGTTGCTGAATTCGGCGGGAGTGCGCGGCGACGGCGGCGGATGGTTGGCAAGCAGGGCCACGCGAAGCACGAACGGCGCAGCGGCGAGCAGCAGCATGGACCACATGGCCCGGCGCGCGAGCCGCGATGCCGCTGGTTCGATCCAAGGACGCAGCAGGGCAAAGCACACCAGCAACACCGCAGCGGCCAGCTCGATATAGTCGCTTATCCCAAACCCGATCGGGTTCTCAAAAGGAAGGAAGAAGCGAGGATTCATGCCGCTCATTAAAATGGGCGTTAGCGCATTGCCAACTTCCACCTACGTTATCCAAGACCAGGAACAAATGGCCAGGGCGAAGAATTACTTCGCATGGCTGAGCCGCCTGGTCCGGCCGCAACTGGGACAGCGCGTCATCGAGGTAGGGTGCGGTATCGGGAACTTCACCGGGATGCTGCTGGACCGCGAGATCGTCGTGGCGGCCGACACCGAACCGGAATATATCGAGCGGCTCCGGCAAAGGTATCCTCACCAGGAGAACCTGCACACGTTGGTTTGCGACGTGAGCGCGAACGAGTACTCGACCCTGGCGAGTTTCCAGCCCGATTCCTGCGTATGCCTGAACGTGCTGGAACACATCGAGGACGATGCCAGCGCGTTGCGCGCGATGGCGGCCATCCTGTCGCCTCCCGCCGTCATCGCTCTTTTCGTTCCGGCTTTTCCGTCGCTGTACGGCCCCACCGACCGCAACATGGGCCATTACCGGCGCTACACGCTCCAGTCGATCCGCGCGCTGGCGGACACTGCCGGCCTGCGAGTCCGGAAGGCGCACTACGTCAACTGCATTGGCTTCTTCGGCTGGTGGGCCAACGCGCATATTTTCCGCCGCGCGGAACTGTCGACAGCGCAGATCGGTCTTTTCGATCGTTGGATTGTTCCCGCCCTTTCGCAGATCGAGTCCGTCGTTCCTCCGCCGTTCGGGCAATCGATATTCGCGGCGCTCACAGCAGATCGTCGCGGATAATGCTGCGTCCCGCCAGGGCGGTGTGCAGGCCGTAAGCGGCAATCGCCAGGGTGAACAGAATGGCGAACACGCTCGCTCCGAAATACGACGCGTTGAAATCGGCCGTCATCGGACTCAGCGTGAACAAAAAGTTCACGTATTCTCCTACCACGAACGCGACCAATCCGAAACGAGTCAGGACGAAGTAGATGGCCGCGCCGACCAGCGCCGCTAGAGGAAAGTCGATCAGCGGCGTCGCGTTGCCGAGGGAAGCGATGGCGGCGAAGAGGAGCACGAAAGCCGTCGCTACCAACCGGGGTTTTCGGAGCAGTGCCCGCATGAGAAACAGCAGGAAAAAAGCGACTAGCATCTGGATGAGAGCGTTCGGCAAGGCCAGCAGCGAAACGGCCATGATGTGGTTTGCGCCCAGTAGACTGTCGAGCAAAGCGGTGGCTGCGGGCATGCCGCCGTAACGATACTCCAAGACTGTGGACCCGGATGCGAGTGCCGCCGACGCCGCCCCGAACAACACCCCGATGAGGACGTCGCGGCCCACCAGCGGATCGCGAATTCCGCCGGCGAGCAGGCGGGTCCAGGAGATGATGGCGTGCGGCCAGTGCCGCCGCACGAACGGTTCGACTGAGATGTAGACTGCCCAAAACCCGGCTCCCGCCAGCATCGACCACGCCACGTGCTCGAAGAACACCACGAATTCGTGCGGTGTGGGAACGTGCTTGCCGGCCACCATCCATACCGCGAAGAACATCGCTCCGCCCAGTAGACCTACGCGCGCCGCGCCACGGCTATCGCCGCGGCCGGAACGGCGGTTATGCCACGCCAGTACGGTCGCTCCGCCGGACACGCCGACAACCAGGGCGAGGAGAAAGAACTGGAGAGCTTTCTCGGACGCAGTGGGTTCGTACGCTTTCATGCGGGCGGGGCGGCTCCAGGGTCCTACCAGTTCGGCGTACACGATCCTGCCTCGAAAGGCCGCGCCCTCCACGCGGATGGGCACGTGGCCTTCCGACGGCAGCACGCCGCTCCAGGCTTTCCGCTCGTCCGCCATCGACAGAGGAAGCCATCCGGGCTGCGTCTCTTGAAACTTGGCGAGGTCGAGGCCCGCGGCGTCGAAGATTAGTTTCCAATTGACCGGCGCCGGGGACACGGCATGGTCATCCACTTGGTCCGTTACCACCCGGAATTCCAGAAGAGTGCCTAGCGTCGATAAGCGCACGAGCTTCATCCCGGCAATCAACTGCGGCGGATCCCCCTGGCTGACCTGCCTTCCGCCCATGTTGTCGATCTCGAAATAACGCGGGCTCTGGCGATACCAGTACAGGATCGCCGGCGGCATACCGGATCGTAGTTGGCCCCACCTGCTGGAAAGTGGCTGAACTTTTTCGAGGTAATGAAGATATTCGTAGTCGTATTGCAGTCCCTGGGCGGTGTCGAGGGGCTTTTCGGGATAACCGAACTGGCGGACGTACTGCCGCGCTTTTTCCGCGAGCGCGTCGGGAGGCAGTTCGAGCGGCACGTTGCCGAGCAGTTGCGCCATGCCGCCCGCACCGGCAACCACCGCCACGAGTAATAGCACCGCGGATGCGCACAGAACTCCGTGCAGCGGGCGCATCCCTTCCTTGGCTCCGGAGGCGGCCACCAAGTCGGGCGACGGCGTTTCACCCGCGGCCAGGGCGGCCTCGAGCGGATCGCCTCCCGGCAGCGCCGCCGCGACGGCCAGCGCGGAAGCGGGCCGATTGTTCGGATCTGGGCCGAGGCAGCGGAGGATCACCCTCTCGACCGCGGGGTCCATGTCTTTGACGGTGGTCGCGATGCTGGCCGGCGCGGAGGCTGCCTGCTGTCGCATCACGTCCGCGAGCGTCTCTCCGTCGAACGGCTTCCGGCCCGCGAACATTTCGTAAAGGACCAGGCCCAGCGCGTAGATGTCGCTCTTGACCGTCACTTCACGCCCCGCCAACTGCTCCGGGGCCATGTAGGCTGGGGTCCCGGCCCGGATCTCCGCTCCTTCGAGTTGACCGGCCAGACCGGCGAGACCGAAATCCATCAGGACGACCTTGCCCTGACTGTCGATCATGATGTTGGCGGGCTTCAGGTCGCGATGAAGAATTCCGTTCTGGTGGGCCGCCGCGAGGCCGGCGCAAATCTTGCGGGCAAATTCGGTGGCTTTGTCGGAGGGGAGTCTTCCGATTCGCCGCAGTAAGGACCCAAGGTCCTCGCCGTCGACGTATTCCATCGACAAGAACAGCAAGCCGTCGGCCTCCGCGATGTCGTACACGCGGCACACATTCGGATGCGATACCTGACGCGCGATTCGAACCTCGCCGTGGAAGCGGGCCAGCATGTCGGGGCTGCCGCTCATCGCCTCCGGCAGGAATTTCAGCGCGACCGGTTGACCGAGGACAAGATCGTTGGCGCGGTAGACCTCGCCCATGCCGCCCTTTCCGAGCAGGCCGACGATTTGATAGCGGCCCGCGAGGATCGTTCCCGGCGCGAAGCGGCCGTCGGCGGGGACGGAGGAGGTTCGCGCGCGCGCGGCGCGCGTTCGGGACGAGCCCGGCATCGCCCGTGTTTCGTCGAGGTCCCCGACGGCGGAACCGCAGCTCAGGCAAAAACGGCTGTTCTCGGGTACCTGCGAGCGGCAGGTCTTGCACTCAAGCATACGGCGTTTTCATACTTTACCAAAACATCTCCGGCGAGGTTCTGTGGCGTGGCGTGCGCTGTGCGCAAGGGCCGAATTCTAGATCCTGGTAAGCTGCTGATTCTATGTAGTTCAGTCCCTCGGTGGGTTCGTTTAGTAATTTCTGTATTTTTGGCATTCTAGGAGCCACCCTTCGATCGTCCTTGGCAAATTGCCCTTCCCCATTGCCAGGATAACTGAAGGCGGGTTCATGATCGAGGCGCGGTCGGGATGTTTATTCTTATTATCAGTGGCTTAGGCGGATTTTAAGGGTTGTGACCGAGGTTACTGGGTTCCATGAGTTCTTCCCAGGTCACGCAGTTGCCGGTCTCGATTCCTTTGGGGCCCAGCCGGGACATCAGGCTGCCATCGGCGGGCGGGTTTCGCGTTATTCTCCGGCTTGTTCTCCACAACGTGGGTGAGGAAACCCTGGTCGGGTCAATCGTGATCTCGCGTTTAGGAAGCTTGCTGCCATCGGCTCCGCCACCGAGTCAGTCAGCCTACTCGGTGTGCAGCAAAAGAAAGTGCCACTCGACCGCTAGCGCCACCCGCGAGGATGGTTTGGCTATCAACAAAAGCACAGCAATTCGCGGCCGCGTCGCAGGTAAAGGTGGCGGTCAGTGCACCGTCGGCCAAACTCCACACCCTAACGCCCTTGTCACCAGACGCGGAAACCACCCATCGGCTGTCCGGACTCACCGCCACGCCACGGATAGAGCCCGAGGCAGCACAAGTAAGATATTCGAGCGATCAAGCGCATTCTCGATCGCTACCGTCCACGAATCCCCCCTGCGATGCGTTGGGTGTCGAGCCAAACGTCGAACCCCTCTGAAACGAGATCCCGACGTAAACGCTCGGCCAGATTCGCCGCGTCGTTTCGGGCATAGGATATAAAGACCCGGGAGCTCGGCATTCTCATCCAGAGCCTCTGATCCGCCGCGATCTACTCGGACTCCAGGAGCTCTTCCCAGCTCACCCGTTTGCCGGTGTCAATTGCCTTGCGGCCGAGCAGCGACGTCAATGTGCTCTCGGCGGCGTTCTTGGCGTTGTTTTCCGGCTTGTTTTCGACGACGTGAGTGAGGAAGCGCTCGATCGCGTCGATGGTGATCTCGCGTTTCGAATCGACTTTCAGTGGGGCTTCTCCAGGACGCGACCAGCGGTAGTATTTGCGGCTCGTCTCAATGGTCCCTTCGGTTCCGAAGAACTGTTCGTCCACCAGTCCCCAGGCCTGCGCGAGCTGGCAGGCGTGCAGGAAACCGCGCAGGCCGTTGCCGTAATCGTAGGTGACGTTCAGGTGGTCCATCGTGTCGCCGTAGGTGCGCACCTTGCGGCCTCCGTCGCCAACCGCCGAGAGCGGATGCCGCCCGGAATACCAGTTCAGAACATCGACTCCGTGGCAGTCCTGTTCGACGATCATGTCGCCGGACTTAGCGCGCCAGGGATACCAGTCGCGATCCGGGTGCTCGGATGGAACCTGGTGCTTCGCGCTCACGCCGCCGACCATCCAGTGGCTGCGCATCAACGCCAGCTCGCCGAGCTTGCCCGACCGGATGATGTCCTCCGCCGCGAGATACTCGGGGCTGTAGCGCTGCTGGAATCCGAACTGGATGTGTTTGCTTTTGTCGGCGCGCTCGGAGGCCGCCAGCAGGCGCTTCACACCGGCGACGCTCGCCCCCGCGGGCTTCTCGCAATAGATGTGCTTGCCGGCCTGGACGGCCGCTTCGAACATCTCAGGGTGGAGATAGACGGGAGCGGTGATCAGCACTGCGTCGAGGCCCGGCGTTTCCAGCAGTTCCTGGTAGCGGGTGAAAACCTTCGCATCGTTAGCGGAGGGAATTTCGGTTTTGGCCTTGTCGATCTGGTCCATGTAGAGATCGCAGAGGGCTACGATTTTCGTTCGCGGATCTTTCGAGAAATAGTTCCCGTCGTAGCGGCCGCGGCCGCCGGTACCGATGATTCCCAGCGCGACCGCGCTGTTGGCCTGCGAACCGAATGCGATGGCCGGAGACGCCAAAATCCCCGCGAGCACTTCCCGTCTTCTCATGGCGACGATTGTATTACCGTTTCGATGCGATCGCGAGGAGCGTTTCGAAGTGCGGAGCTTCCTCCTCGCGGTGAACGATGGAGACGTCGGGCGATTCAAAACCGGCGCGGCGGAGGAGAGCGATGATTTCCACCTGCGAGAAGCCGAGCCAGACGTGCGCGTATAGTTCGCGGGCCTGTTCGATGCCGTGCTTTAGCAGGTCGAGCACCGCGACCCGGCCGCCCGGGCGGAGGACTCGCGCGGCCTCGCGCAGCGCCTTTTCCGGATGCAGGGCGTGGTGCAGGCTTTGGTGGAAGAGCGCGAGATCGACGGAGCCGCTCGCGATGGGAAGCTCTTCCAGATCGCCGAGCCGGTAGTCCAGATTCTTGACGCGATTTCGCTTCGCGATGCCTGCGCCGTACTCCACCATCTTCTCGGAATTGTCGACGGCGATCACTTGCTTCGCGCCGCGGGCCAGCATAAGGGAAAGCGTGCCCTCGCCTGCGCCGAGGTCGGCGATCACCAGCGGCGGGAGCAGCCGCAGAAGCGTTTCCGCCAGACCCTGCCAGCTTCGGCCTGGGACGTAGTGGCGCCCGAACTTGCCGGCGAGCTCGTCGAAATAGCTACGCAGCTTGTCTTTGCGTTTCCGGAGGATCAAGCGGAGCGCTTCGTCGTCGGCGGGGGCGTCCCGGATCTCCTCGGAACTGTGGCGCAGCATCGCGGCAACGATGCTCTTGGCTGCCGGCGGCGTGTGGAAACGGTACAGGCTCTTTTGGCCCGCGCGGCGCACCTCGACGAAACCCGCCTGCTTCAATTGGGAGAGCTGCATGGAGATGCGGCTCTGCCCCATGCCGAGGATCTCCTGAAGCTCGGCGACGCTCAATTCCTCTTTTTCGAGCAGACGCAAAATGCGGAGCCGGCCCTCGTCGGCCAGCAGCCGCAGCGCTTTCAGGAGTCCAGCCACGAAATTAGTATATCAAGCAATCATGATTCATTGATGCTATAGTTGGCATTGGAGGATTTGCTCGTGAGCACTGTCATGACCCGGCCCGCGACTGCCGAATACAAGGTCGCCGATATCAGCCTCGCCGAGTGGGGCCGCAAAGAAATTTCCATAGCCGAGCACGAGATGCCCGGCCTGATGTCCATCCGCCGCAAGTACGCCCAGGAGAAGCCGCTGGCCGGGGTTCGCGTCACCGGCTCGCTGCACATGACCATCCAGACGGCCGTGCTCATCGAGACGCTGGCCGATCTCGGCGCCAGCGTGCGTTGGGCAAGCTGCAACATCTTCTCGACCCAGGACCACGCGGCGGCCGCGATCGCCGCGGCGGGCGGTCCGGTTTTCGCGTGGAAGGGCGAAACCCTGGAAGAGTACTGGTGGTGTACATACCAAGCGCTTAGTCATCCGGGCGGGAAGGGGCCCGAGCTGATCGTCGATGACGGCGGCGACGCGACCCTGCTCATCCACAAGGGCTATGAACTGGAGAACGGCTCGGACTGGGTGAACTCAGCTTCGGAGAGCCACGAAGAGAAGGTCATCAAGGACCTGCTGAAGAAGGTGTACGCGGAGAACCCTCGCCGCTGGCACGATGTCGCGGCCGAATGGCGCGGCGTTTCCGAGGAGACGACCACCGGCGTTCACCGGCTGTATAAGATGCAGCAGGACGGCGCGCTGCTGGTTCCGGCGAACAACGTGAACGACTCGGTGACCAAGTCGAAGTTCGACAACCTGTATGGCTGCCGCGAGTCGCTGGCCGACGGCATCAAGCGTGCGACGGATGTGATGGTGGCGGGCAAGGTCGCCGTGATCTGCGGATATGGCGACGTGGGCAAGGGATCGGCGCATTCGCTACGCGGGATGGGCGCGCGCGTGATCGTGACCGAGATCGATCCGATCAACGCTCTTCAGGCGGCGATGGAGGGTTTCCAGGTGGTGCCGGTGGAAGACACGTTGGGAACCGGCGACATTTATGTCACCTGCACGGGCAACGTGGACATCATCACTTTCGAGCACATGCAGCGCATGAAGGACCAAGCCATCGTGTGCAACATCGGGCATTTCGATAACGAGATTCAAATAGACCGGCTGAACACGGCGGCGGGCGTCGAGAGGTTGAACATCAAGCCGCAAGTGGACAAGTACCGGTTCCCGGACGGGCATGAGATCTTTCTGCTGGCGGAAGGCCGGCTGGTGAATCTCGGCTGCGCGACGGGCCACCCGAGCTTCGTGATGTCGAATAGTTTCTCCAACCAGACGCTGGCGCAGATCGATCTTTGGAACAACCGCGATACCTACAAGGTTGGCGTTTACACGCTGCCGAAGCTGTTGGACGAAGAGGTCGCGCGGCTGCACCTGGAGAAAATCGGCGTGAAGTTGACAACGCTCACTCCCAAACAGGCAGAATACATCGGGGTTGCGCCAGAGGGCCCGTATAAGCCGGACAGCTACCGGTACTAAACATGAGAAGGGGAGCCCTTGAGCTCCCCTTCGTCGCGTCGGTCGGATTCGACCCTAGAGTTGTAATTTCCTGGTCCCCTTCTCATCGGGGCACTCTGAGTCTATCACGGGTAAACTGGAAGCATCCTTGTGCTTCATCGCCTTCTTGGCTTTCTCCGCCCTACTTTTCGGTACTGGATGCAGACCGAAGTTCACGTATACGCGTTCTCGATCGCCGCGAACGTCGTGCTTTCGTTTTTCCCGTTTCTGATCGTGATGGTTTCGATTTGCAGGAACGTCTTCCATTCGCGCGAAGCGGTGGACGCGATCCTGGTCGGGCTGCGCGATTATTTTCCCGATGAACTGATCAGCTTCATTCAGCGGAAGCTGCTGCAGCCGCGGCGGTTCGAGTGGCTTTCGATGGTGCTGCTGTTGTTCACCGCCAACGGCGTGTTCGAGCCGCTCGAAGTCGCTCTGAATCGCGTGTGGGGCATTCACACGAACCGATCGTTCCTGCGGAATCAGTTGATCAGCTACGGATTGATTTTCGCGTGCGGCACCCTGGCGCTGGTCTCGACATCCGCGACGGCGCTCAACTTGCAACTGTTCAACCAAGTCTTCGGATCGTACGCGCAGGCCGCGGACTTCTTCGCCGTGGTGGCCTTTAAACTGGTGGCGATTCCGGCGATCATGCTGGCGCTGTTCCTCATTTACTGGCTCCTGCCGAACGGAAAAGTAGACATCCGGCGAATCGTCACGGCCGCCATCCTGATCGGGCTGCTGCTGGAAGTTTTGAAGTGGGTGAACGTTCTGCTGTGGCCGTTCCTGAGCGTGAAACTGGACCGCGAGTACGGCCCGTTCATCTATTCGGTTACGATTATCCTGTGGTCTTTCTTCGCGTCGATGCTGATGCTGGGGGGCGCGGAATGGGCCGCACGGGATTTTGCCAACGGAAACTCAGACGTCTTAGACTGAAGACGAAGGACATTCGAACACATGAAGGACGATCTCACGCGTCGGGATGTTGTCAAGATTGCGGGCGCCGCCGCGGCCATGGCCGGTCCGCTGATTCGCACGGCGAGGGCGGACACGAATGCCGTACAGTTCGGCATCATCGGCACGGGCAGCCGCGGCACATATCTGCTGAAGCACCTCGCCAAGATCGATGCCGGGCGCTGCGTGGCGATGTGCGACATCGATAACGATCAGCTCGATAAAGCGCAAAAGACGATCGGCGGCAGCCCGAAGCGGTTCAAAGATTACCGCGAACTGCTGGCGCAGAAGGACGTGGAGGCGGTAATCGTCACCACGCCACTGTTCCTGCATTTTCCGATCACTAAAGACGCGCTGCTTTCCGGGAAGCACGTGTTCTGCGAGAAGAGCTTGGTGTTCCGGCCGGAAGAGGTGCACGCGCTTCGCGCGCTGAAGGCCGAGCATCCCAAGCAGGTTCTGCAGACCGGCTTGCAGCGCCGTTACTCGAAGTTCTACCAGACCGCCAAGGACATGGTGGACAAAGGCGTACTGGGGAAGGTGACGGCCATGCACTGCCAATGGCATCGCAACATGGTCAATACTCCCAGCGCGCTGTGGACCGCGAAACCGGGCGGCGAGGGCAACCTGAAGAACTGGCGGCTGTACCGGAAATACTCCGGCGGCCTGGTGGCGGAACTCACGTCGCACCAGGTGGACGTCGCCGACTGGATGTTCGGAACCGGTCCCGAGCTTGTGATGGGATGGGGCAGCATCGACCTGGTCAACGACGGGCGCGACGTGTACGACAACGTGCAACTGATCTACCGCTATCCGGGTAAGCGGCAGATGACGTATTCGTCGGTCAGTTGCAACCAGCATTCGCCGCTCTTTGGGTCTTCGCGCCCGCAGATGGGCGAGATGATTATGGGCACCGACGGCACGCTGCACCTGACCGTGGGAGACGATACGAATCCGGCCATCTGCTGGTGGTATCGCGAGCCTCCCAAGGCGACCACGGTGGAGAAGACGGACAAATCGAAGAAGGAGAACTACGTCGCGGGCGCCACGATGGTGGCTGGCGGGGCATCCAGGCCGGTGCCGCTGCTGTTCGACGACCTGGCGTTGACCGGGAAGGAATCGTTCCTCGATAAGGAAGTGAAATTTGCGCGGCGGTGGTTATATTCGAAGGGCGTCATGGTTCAAGAGGAGGCGCGAAACCCGGTCGACACGGAATTGGAGAGCTTCTTCCAGAACGTGCGCGACGGCGGGACCCCGCGCGCGAATATTGAGGTCGGGCTGGCCGATTCGGTGGCGGTGATTCTGTCGAACCAGGCGATGGACGAGGGGCGGAAGGTGTACTTCAACGAGATCGAGAAGGGGTCGCCGGCGAAGGGGAAGGCGAAGAATACGTAGAATGCTCCGCTACCATATAGCCTTCCACCTTCCGCGCGCGACCGGAGAGATGGTGGTTGCGGAGGCGCTCGATTTTCCTGGGGCCGTCACGGAGGGCTTCGACTTACCCGACGCCCGCTTAATGATCACCAGTGCCATGGAGGATCTGGCGCAGTGCCTCCTGGAGGAAGGCAAACCCTTGCCGACCCCTAACCCGGACGCGACCGCCGATGCCGACCTGATCGAACTCGTGCCGCTCTCGGTGCATGTTGGGGTCCCCCGAGCTTGAAAAGTCATGAGCTGACTGGTCACTTGCAGCATCCTGGGTGCCGGTTGGAGCGTGAAGGCACCCGCCACTCGATATACGCCAATCCGGCTACTGGCGCGAAAGCTCCCGTCCCACGCCATGCGGAAATTGACAATCGCCTGGCGCGCAAGATTCGCCAACAGCTTAGAATCGCGCCGATCCGCTGACTCATTCGGGCGCGCTACACGGGGCTGTTTTGGATGTAATCCGGCCTTCGTCTTCAGGAACCTCCAATCCCCCGTATGCTACCCTGCCGGGTGAAGGAAGATGCTTGTTCGACGATTAGCGGCGGCCGCGGCTTTATTGGCTGGCTGCCTGTCTGGCGCCGACCAATGGGTCCGGCTCACGACTCCCCACTTCGAGTTGTTGACCACGGCGGGCGAGAAGAAGGGCCGGGAAGCGATTCTGTATTTCGAGCAGGTTCGCAGTTTTTTTTTGGAAACGAGCCCGCTGAAACGAGTCCCGGACTTCCCGGTCCGCATCATTGCGTTCCGGGGAGAAAAGCAATATAAGCCGTACCGGTTGAACGAAATTGCGTCCGCCTACTATGCCGGCGGTCATGATCGCGACTACATCGTCATGGAAGATATCCAGCCTGAGCACTATCCGGTTGCCGTCCACGAATACACGCACCTGATTGTCAAGCACACTGGCCTGAACCTTCCGGTGTGGATGAACGAGGGTTGGGCCGAGTTGTTTTCGACTCTCAAGCCGAATGGCAAGAAGGCCATGGTGGGCGCTCTTATTCCAGGACGGGTCCAAACCATCCAGAGCTCACGATGGATTCCCTTGAACGTGCTTGCCGCCGTGGACCGCGATTCACCGCTCTACAACGAACGGGATAAGGCGAATATCTTCTACTCGGAAAGCTGGGTCCTGATGCACATGCTGTTTCTGGGGAAGAGATACGCGCCGCATTTCAGCGGTTTCGTACAAGCAATGAATACGGGAAAGACCTTGCCGGAGGCTTGCCGGCAAACGCTCGACGTGACGATTGACGAACTGGAGAAAGATCTTCATTCCTACCTTACCGGCAATCAGCTTTTTGCCGCCTTGTTTGCCATTAAGCTCGATAAATCCGCCGAGGACCCGGTCGTTTCGGACCTGGGACAATTCGAATCGGACATGGCGCTAGCCGATCTGCTGGCCATGATCCGCAAGCCTGAAGAAGCGCGCGCCGCATACACCCGGTTGGCGAAGGAGAACCCGGGGCGCCCGGAGGTGGAGGAATCGCTTGGTTATCTGGCTTGGCAAAAAGGCGACATCAAAGAAGCGCGGGACCATTTCAGCCAAGCCGTGCTGGCCGGAAGCCGCAATCCACAAATGCTCTACCATTACGCCAAACTGGCCGACGTCCCGGACCAGGCAATCGCGGCGTTGCTCCGTGCCCTGGAGGCGAAACCCGATTACAGTGATGCCCGGTTGGAACTGGGATCGCGGCTTCTGGCAAAGGAAAACTATCCAGGCGCGCTAAGCGCCTTACTGATGGTGAAACGCGTGAACGAGCAACAGGCCGAGTGGGTCTTCGGCGCGCTGGCGTTCGCATACTTAGGAACCGGCGACCGCGAGAACGCCCGCAAGAACGCCGCATTGGCGAAGAAGTGGGCGAAGACGCCCCAGCAGAGCGGGCAGGCCGACGACATACTGCGCTATCTGGATGCGGAAAACCGACAGCAGAGCGGAAGCGGAACGATCCTCCAGCCGGGGCTGGTTCCCGAGAATTCGACGGCGGAAGCGAAAGAGCAAGACGAGCGACCTAAGCTCACCCGCAGGCCCGCCGAAACACGGGCCGCGGCTGAAAACTCCCCGAATCCCTTGTCCCAGGCCGAGGGCAAGGCGCAGAAACTCGACTGCGCCGGCAAGAAGGCCCGGCTGACGATCCTGACCGCCGGCGGCCCCATGAGCTTCGACATTCTGGATCCGCAAGCGGTGGTCATCAAGAACTCGACTCAGGTCACGCGCGACTTTGTTTGTGGACCCCAAGGCGGTTACCGGATCGTAGTCGGGTATGAGAAGGCGGAGAATCCCAAGGTATCGGCCGGCATCGTCCGAACACTGGAATTCTAACTTCGACTCACTTCAGCAGGTCGTTCATCGCCTTGATCTTCTTCACGTCGTACTTCGGCTTCCGGTCGTAGGTCATCAGGCCGTTGATTTCCTGCTCGACATCGGTGATCTGCGTGTAGCAGATGCCCGCGAACGGGAGTTTCGCGATCGCTTCCCATTGCCCGCGCATGCGCGCGAGAGCGGTTTCCTCCGACTTTTCGACGCCTGAATAGCCCCAGGACTCCGCCGGAACTTCGTGGCCCGGAGGAATGAATGCGATGCCACCGAACTCGGAGAGATATAGCGGAGAGCCGTTGTACTTGAACCCGCCGATCAGCGTCGAGGGCCCCACCTCCGGCATCGCGTTCGGCGCGTCTTTCCAGCGGGACGTCAACCCGTCGCCCGTCCGGGAATAATCGTGGACCGCAAACAGATCGGTCATCTCAGTGTGCTGCCAGCCTTCGTTGTCGATGACCAGGCGAGTCTGGTCGAGTGACTTCGTAACCAGGTAAGTCGAGCGCAGGTGCGCGACCTGCCGGGCGTCGTGGGCCAGATCCGGCACGCCCCAACTCTCGTTGATCAGGTTCCAGATGATGACCGACGGGTGATTGTAGTCGCGCTCCACCGCCGCATTCCACTCGGCAAGGATGCGCTTCGCATAGGTCTCGTCATATTCGTAGGCATTCGCCATTTCGCCCGACACGAGGAAACCCATCTTGTCGGCCCAGTACAGAAACCGCGGGTCCTCCACCTTCTGGTGCTTGCGCGCGCCGTTGAAACCCATTTCCTTGGTCACGCGGATGTCGTACTGGATCGCGTCGTCCGACGGCGGCGTGAGATTCGATTCGGGCCAGTAGCCCTGGTCGAGGACGAACTTCAGGTAGATGGGCTCGCCGTTCAGATAGACGCGCCCGTTCTTCGCCTCGACGGTGCGAAACCCGAAGTAGGATTTCACGCGATCGACCACCTCTTCGCCGCGGCGAAGCTCCAAGGTCACGTCGTACAGGCGGGGCCTGGCGGGCGACCACAACTGAGGGTTCGCGACCCCCAGCAGCGCGCGCGTGTGTTCCGTCGCGGCGGGCACTTCCGCGGTGGCGACGGCGTTACCGTTCTGGCTGATCACGGCCCGGAACGTCAGGTCCTTCGCCGGATTCACGACGCCGGCCGCGAGCCGCACGTCGCCGCCGGTGCCGGGCGTGATGCGGACGTGGTCCAGGTAGCTCTGCCCGGTGGCCTCGATCCAGACCGGCTGCCAGATGCCGGAGGTCCGGGTGTAGAAGATGCTTTTCGATTTCGGCTCCCAGAATTGTTTGCCTCGCGGAATGTACCGGTCCGTCGGAGGAAACTCGACTCGGAGCAGGACGGTATTCGCGCCCGCCGCAAGCACGGGCGTCACGTCAAACGTGAACGGGACGTTTCCGCCCTCGTGCTCGCCGATCGCCTGTCCGTTGAACCACACGCGCGCTCGATAGTTCACAGCGCCGAAATGGAGCAGGACTCGCTTCCCGCGCCAGCCCTGCGGCACCGTGAACGTCTTTCGGTACCACATCTCGGGATGAAACGAAGTATCGCCGATGCCGCTCAGCTTCGTCTCAAACGCATACGGGACCGTGATGGTGCGGGAGAACTTCTGCGTGCCGTCGAATTCGAATTCCCAGGAGCCGTTCAAGCTCATCCATTTTTCGCGCTCAAATTGCGGCTGCGGAAACTCCGGGCGAGACAGATCGGCGGCTGCCAGCCAGAGAGGCGCAAAGAGACAAACACCGGGGATTATGCGAATTCGTTTCACGCTGCAATTATACTGATCGGTAGCGCCATGAAATGCGTTCTACTGCTGGTTCTCGCCATGATTGCCGCCCACGCCGCCACCCCCGACGCCGCCGAATTGAAGCGGATGGCCGCCCGTTTCGCCCGCGTCGAACTCAAGGCCGACACGTCGCAGCTCGCCCCCGGGGACAGACAGGCGCTCGCCAAATTGATCCAGGCCGCGCGCATAGTCGACGATCTCTTTCTGGATCAGTACTGGAGCGGCGGTCATGCTCTGTTGGCGCAGCTTCGGAAAGACAATAGTCCGCTCGGCCGCCAACGGCTCAGCTATTTCTGGCTGAACAAAGGACCGTGGTCGGCCCTGGACAACCATCAATCGTTTCTGCCGGGCGTTCCCTCGCACAAGCCACCAGGCGCGAATTTCTACCCCGAGGACATGACTCGCGAAGAATTCGAGGCGTGGGCGAAGGAGTCCGCCAAGGGCTTCTTCACCGTGATTCGGCGCGGCGAGAACCGCGCGCTCAGCATCGTTCCATACGACGAAGCATACAGGGACCGGCTGGCTGCGGCGGCGAAATTGCTGCGCGAAGCCGCCGCGCTGACGCCCAACGCAACTTTGAAGCGATTCCTGGAGACAAGGGCCGCCGCTTTCCTTTCCAACGACTACTACGAATCGGACATTGCGTGGATGGACCTGGACGCGCCGATCGACATCACCATCGGGCCGTACGAAACCTACAACGACGAGTTGTTCGGGTACAAGGCGTCGTACGAATGCTACGTGACGCTGCGCGATGAAAAGGAGAGCCAGAAGCTGGCGTTCTTTTCTTCTCACTTGCAGGAGGTGGAGAACAACCTGCCCATCGACGCGAAGTACCGGAATCCGAAGCTGGGCGCGGCCGCGCCGATCCGGGTGGTCAACGAAATCCTGTCGACCGGCGACGCGGCGCACGGCGTTCGCACGGCCGCGTTCAATCTGCCGAACGATGAACGGGTGGTACAGCAAAAGGGATCGAAGCGGGTGATGTTGAAGAACATCCAGGAAGCGAAGTTTCGATCCAATCTGGTGCCCATCGCCGCACGTGTGCTGCCGAAGGCAACGCAGAAGGACCTCGGCTTCGACATGTTCTTCACCCACATCCTGGCGCACGAGCTCAGCCACGGCATAGGACCGCACGAGATTACCATTGGCGATCGCAAGACGAACCCGCGGCAGGAGATGAAGGAACTCTACAGCGCGATCGAAGAAGCGAAGGCGGACATCACCGGGCTGTTCATGCTCCAGTACCTGATGGACCGGGAGATGATTCCGAAGGACGAGCGCCGCCTGTACACGACCTTCCTCGCTTCGGCTTTCCGCAGCCTGCGCTTCGGCCTGAACGAGGCGCACGGCCGGGGCATGGCGCTGCAGTTCAACTACCTGTGGGACAAGGGCGCGTTCGTGCAGAACCAGGACGGTACATTCGGCGTGAACATGGCGAACATTCGCCGCGCCGTCCGCGATCTCACGCACGATTTGCTGACGTTGGAGGCCACCGGCGACTACGCCGGCGCTAAATCGCTACTGGACCGGCTGGCCGTGCTGCGGCCGCCGATGAAGCAGGCGCTCGCGGATCTGGAAGACATCCCGGTGGACATCGATCCGATTCCGGTCACCGCGGATCTGATCGCCGGCAAATGAGGGCCTGTGTGGCGCACGCACTCTTGCGTGCCGCGTCGGCACTCCTGCCGACGCTTGGTACGGAGGACGAAAAACGGTGTCGCGATG
>JANXRE010000162.1 GCA_025353165.1 Acidobacteriota bacterium
GCCAACCCCAACACAAAGTCCACGCCGTTGTCTTCGCACCAGCTCATCCATGCGTTTCGGCAGAAGCCGGAATCCCCGCGCAGAATGATCTTCACCGCCGGCCACGCCGTCCGAATGTGCGCCACGATTCTTTGTATTTCCCGCAGGCTGCCGAAGGCCGCGTCGTGATTGGCTTCGCGCAGACGCGCGCACAGAACCTGCTCTCCGCAGAAGATGTAGAGCGGCAGATAGCAATAGTGGTCGTAGTAGCCGTGGAAGAACCGTCCTTCCTGTTTCCCGTGCAGCGGCAGGTCGGTGGTGTCCACCCAGGTAGCTGCGACGATGCTCGAAATGGGCAACGCGGCCGACCCGGAGTTAGTCAGCGTCAGGGCCTGCGGCGGGCTGGTGGTGCCGGCCGTCTGGCTGGCGAAGGTGAGCGCCGTCGACGACAGCGCCACGGCGGGAGCAGCCACGCCGGTGCCTCTCACGGTGATGCGTTCCCTGGGTGGCGACATTCGTGAGGTTCTGGCTGCCGAATGTGAGGCTGGGGGCGGATACGTTGAGCGTTGTTTGCAGTATCGTGTCCTTTAGCCGGATACGGTGGCCTATGAGATGTGTAGTCCGAACTGAAATGGTTTCAACCGAACTGAATTCGCCGGGAGAGCCTGGAACTGCTCTGGCAACCCCGTTGTGAAACCCTCAAAGTCCGCCCAAAACTCGAGTCAGCCGCGACCGTATCAGGGAGCGATGCGGAACTCCTTACACCGCTATGTTTACTTGCCCTGTTTGGCTCTTCTCTTCGCGACCCAACCTTCCTTGACAACTTGCCGGCTGCGTCCCAGGGCGAGCGCTTCGGGCGGGACCGGATCGGTGATCACCGAGCCCGCAGCGATGTACGCGCCGTCGCCGACCTGGACCGGCGCCACCAGTGTGGAGTTGCTGCCTACGAAAGCGTTTTTCCCGATGGTAGTGGGGTGCTTCTTGACGCCGTCGTAATTGCACGTGATCGTCCCGGCGCCGATGTTGGCGTTCTCGCCAATCTGCGCGTCGCCGAGATAGGCCAGGTGGCTTGCCTTGGCTTCCGCGCCCAAATACGTCTTCTTCAACTCGACAAAATTGCCGATGTACGCATCGCGTCCAACCCGCGCGTTCATGCGCAACCTTGCGAACGGACCGATGTGCGCGCCCGCTTCGACCACGCAACTCTCGATATGCGTGAACGGCTCGATGTGGACAGCGGCTGCCAGCTCGGAGTTCGAAACGATCGAGCAGGAACCGATGCGGCAATCCGATGCCAGGCGCGACGCGCCGAGAATTCGCGCGAAGGCTTCGATCACCGTATCGTTGCCGATTTGAACGTCGGGGTCCACGATGACGGTCTCGGGCTTTTCGATGGTGACGCCGCCGAGCATCAGTTCGCGGGTCTTGCGGTCTCTCAGGCTCCGGTCGGCGCCGGCGAGTTCGACACGCGTATTGATTCCGAGCAGCTCCGTCGAGTCCTTCAAGTCGTAGGGCGCCACGCGGTGCCCGGCGCGAGCCAGAATCTCGGGCATGTCGGTCAGGTAGAGTTCGCCGGATGCCGCGTTGGGAACGATCTCGACGATGTGCTTCCACAGAAGTTCGGAACCGAAGCAGTAGATTCCGGAATTGATCAGGTCGATGTGAAGCTGTTCCGGCGTCGCCGCTTTGTGTTCGACGATGGCGGCAATGTCGCCGTTGGCGTCGAGCACCACGCGGCCGTAACCGGTGGGATCGGGCAGGCGGGTGGTGATGAGCGCGGCGGCTTTGCCGGACGCGATCTGCTGGTCGATCAGCGCGCGGAATGTCGCGGTGGTGAGCAGCGGGCAGTCGCCGTAGGCCACGACCACCGGCCCGTCCTCCTGCCCAGCCGTTTCGCGGCAGCAAAGGACGGCGTGGCCGGTGCCTTTCGGTTCCGCCTGCAACGCGAAGCGAACGCCGTAGGGTTCCAGGGTGGCTTTGACATGGTCCGCCTGATGGCCTATGACGACGATGATTTTGTGCGCCGGAGTGACGCCGAGCGCGGCCCGCACGACATGTTCGACGAGCGAAAGACCGCCGGCGCGGTGCAGCACTTTGGCGAGTTTCGATTTCATGCGGGTGCCCAGACCCGCCGCGAGTATGAGGAACGTTGGATTCATTTTGTTCTTGAGCCGCGCGCTTGCGATGCCAGTTGAATGGCGACGGCGGCGGAAGCGCCGGGGTCATGACGCACAAGATTACGATCCATCGCCAGCGGCGCTCCGACGACCTTCAATCCCATGGCCTCCAGCCGAACGTTGTCGTTCACGACCGGCTGGGCGCCGTCCTTGGCGTACCTGCGCAGCAAGGCCGGAGCCACGGGCTTCGTGTTTACGATGACGTAGTCCATGATGCGGTGTCCCCGGGCATGCTTGACGATGGCCTCCGCGTGATCCGACGCAGTGAAGCCGATGGTTTCGCCGGGCTGCCACATCAGATTTACAAAATAGGCCTTGACCGCGCGAGAGGATTCGATGGCCTCTGGAACACCCTTGACCAAGAGGTTCGGAACAATGCTGGTGTAAAGCGAGCCCGGGCCGAAAGTGATCAGGTCCGCCTCGGCGAAAGCATCCAGAGTGGCTGGCAGCGGGCGGCAGCTCCGCGGTTTGAGACGAATCTCGGAAATGCGCGAGCGCGTCCTGCTGATCCTGGTCTCACCGGCGACGATTCGGCCGTTCTCCAGAATCGCCTCCAGCGCCACATCGTCGGCGGTGGACGGAAAGATGCGGCCCCGGCTCGCCAGAATCTCCGACGAGACCCGCACTGCCTGCGGGAAGTCTCCGGTCAGTTCCGTCAAAGCGGTGAGGAAGAGGTTTCCAAAGCTGTGTCCCTTGAGCCCGCGCCCGGCCGCGAAGCGGTAATTGAACAGCCGCGAGAGCAGCGCTTCATCTTCGGAGAGCGCGACCATGCAGTTGCGGATATCTCCGGGCGGCAGCACGTCGAATTCGCGCCGCAAGCGGCCCGAGCTTCCGCCGTCGTCCGTCGTGGTGACGACGGCGGTAATTTCAACCGAGGGTTGAGCTGCGTCCTTTCCCGTTGAAACATAGCGTTTCAGACCGCGCAGGAGCGAGGACAGACCTGTGCCACC
Organism: Acidobacteriota bacterium; assembly: GCA_025353165.1. GTDB lineage: Bacteria > Acidobacteriota > Terriglobia > Bryobacterales > Bryobacteraceae > TMP-7. The sequence continues at coordinate 3,107 of JANXRE010000162.1, forward strand.
GCCGATGACGACGATTCGCAAGGGACCGGACGAAGCTGCTGTCTCGACGGCGATTTTTCTTTCTCCTACAGATAGAATCTCACGTTCGATAAAATGGTTATCAGTTATGGCGTCCGTCGCGGGCGCAGGCGGGCCGTCCCCCGCGCGCAACATCGATCGATTTTTCGAGTATTCGCTGCTGGGCATGCTCGCCAGCGGCTTTTTCGCCGTGCTCGGCTCGGGCTTCCTCGACCTGCCGACCGCCGCGGTGATGACCTGCGCCCTGGTGGCGCGCGTTCTGATCCTGTCGGACCTGCTCCCGCTCAACGCATCTCCGCGGCTGGTCACGGCGATCACGCTCGCCTATATTGGTTTCTATCCGCTGGATTATCTGTTCCTCTCGCGCGAATTCGTGCCCGCGACCGTACACCTGGTCTTCTTCCTGGCCGTCACGAAACTGCTCACGGCCCGTTCGGAGCGCGATTACGCGCTGGTGACGATCGTCGCTTTCCTGGAATTGCTGGCGGCCTCCATCATCTCCGGCAGCCTGAATTTTTTCGCGTTCCTCGGGTTATTCATCCTGTTTGCGGTCGCGACGTTCGCCAGCGGAGAGATCCGGCGTTCCACGCGGAAGCAGGCACGGCTGGTGCGCGCCGGCCTGCGCTCTATTCAGTGGCGCGTGGCGGGACTGACTTTCGTGGTGGCGATCGGCATTCTTGCGCTGACCGCGGGAATGTTCTTCATTCTTCCCCGCACGGCGCGCGCGGCTTTCCAGCGCCTGGTTCCGGACCAGTTCCGGCTACAGGGCTTTTCGAACGAGGTGGTGCTGGGGGAAATCGGCGAGATCAAGACCAGCAGCGCGCCGGTGATGCGGGTTCGCAAGGTGGAGGCCTTATCGGCTCCGGGCTCTCTGCAACTTTCGGAACTTACGGCCAACCTGAAATGGCGAGGCACGGCCCTGTCACGGTTCGACGGGCACCGCTGGTACAACCCTGTTCCGATTCGAGAGCACAGCATTCGCATGGATCCGCTGACTCAGTTGATTGAAGACAGCCAGCGTCCTCCTCGCAGCGTCCGGCGGCTTAACTACGAAGTTCACATGCAGGACACGAGCGACGAGGTGCTGTTCTTCGCCGGGATTCCGGAGTACCTGAGCATCAATGCGCCATCCATCAAGCGGTCTTTTACGGACAGGTATCGGATTCCGTTTGGGTTCATGCGGAATGTCTCGTACATCGCTTGGAGCTATCTGCCGGGGCCGGAGGGCGAGGGTACTCCGCCTGCCCTTCCAGCGAACGAACGCGAGGATTATCTCCAACTGCCTTCGATGGATCCGCGGATCGCAAGCTTGACCAGCGAATGGACGGCGGGAGCGCGGACGCCGGCGCGGGAGGCCGAGGCGATTGAGAGCCACTTGCGTCACGACTTCCGATACTCGTTGAAGCTGCCGAAGTCGCAGCCGGCCGATCCGATCGCGGATTTTCTGTTCCGGCGGCGGCAGGGCCATTGCGAATACTTTGCGTCGTCGATGGCCGTGATGCTGCGCGCAATCGGGATCCCCTCGCGAGTGGTAACGGGCTTTCAAAGCGGCGAATTGAACCCGATCAGCGGGTGGCTGGTGATCCGGTCGTCGGACGCGCACAGTTGGGTGGAGGCCTGGATGCCGGGACGGGGTTGGACGGTGTTCGACCCGACGCCGCCGGATCCGAACGCCGGGGTGGTGACGGCCTGGACCCGCATCGGCTACTATTTCGACGCGGCGGAGACATTCTGGCAAGAGTGGGTCCTGAACTACAGCATGGACCGGCAATACCTGCTCGCGCTGAAGATGCAGAGCTCGACGCGATCGGGGTTGAACTGGATGGACAGCGCCGTGTCGTCCATCGACGAGGCCCGGCAGGCGGCGACCGCGTTCTTCCGCCGGTGGGGAGCAAGCCTGGCGGTGATTTTGATCGCGGCCGCCCTGGTCATCTATTTCGGACCGCGGATACGGTTGACGTGGAATACGCGCCGCCGGGTGTTGCGGGCGCAGCGGGGAGAGGCGCAGGCGTCCGATGCGACGCTGCTCTATCTCCACATGCTGACTCTGCTTTCGCGCCGGGGCATCGAGAAACCGGCATGGGCCACTCCTATCGAATTCGCGCGGTGTCTTCCGGCGTCGGAGGTTGCGCCGGTGGTGGAAGACCTTACCTCGGCATACAACGATCTGCGTTTTGGCGGGCGGCGGGAAGCGGCTGGGCGGATGGTGGCGTTGCTGGAGCAACTCGAGCGGATGTGAACAGCCCGGTATGATGAATCAATGAGCACATCTACGCCCACCGCCGAGGTCTCCGTGACCTCGCCGGTCATGGAATTAGAGAAGCAATATCTTCTTCAGAATTACAGCCGGTATCCGCTGGTGCTCACGCGCGGGCGCGGCTGCTACGTTTACGACGACAAGGGCAAGCGGTACTTGGATCTGATCTCGGGAATCGGCGTGAACGCGCTTGGACATGCGCACCCGCGCATCGTACGGACGATCCGGCAGCAGGCGGCCCTGCTGATTCACACGTCGAATCTGTACTATCACGAGTACCAAGGCAAACTGGCGCAGAAGTTGGCCGAAGTGAGCGGATTGCAGCGGACTTTCTTCACGAATTCGGGGACCGAGGCGATGGAAGGCGCGCTCAAGATGGTGAAGGCGCATGGGGCGCGGATCAGTCCCGGGAAGATCGAGATCATCTCGCTCGAGAACTCGTTCCACGGCCGCTCTCTGGGGGCTTTGTCGATCACCGGACAGGAGAAGTACAGGCGCGATTTTGAGCCGCTGCTGCCCGGCGTTCACTTCGTGCCCGCGAACGACATCACCGCGCTGGAGCAGATGTTTTCCGAGCGCACGGCGGGATTTGTGGTCGAGGCGATTCAGGGCGAAGGCGGCATCTACCCGATGCGCCAGGAGTACCTGCGAAAAGCGCGGGAACTGGCGGACCGCTACGACGCCCTGCTGGTATTCGATGAGACGCAGTGCGGCGTCGGACGTCCCGGCACCTATTTCGCGTATCAGTTGTTCGACCCGGTTATTCTGCCGGACGTGATGATCGCCGCCAAACCCATCGGCTGCGGCCTGCCGCTGGGTTTCATCGTGGCGAACGAGAGGGCGGCGGCGGCGATCGGACCGGGAATGCACGGATCGACCTTCGGCGGCGGACCGCTGGCCACTCGCGTCGGACTGGAGGCGATGGAGATTATCGGCGAGCTGCTGCCGCATATCGAGCAGGTGGGCGGATATTTCCGCATGCGGCTCACGGAACTGTCTCGCCACTTCCAGTTTATCCGCGAGGTGCGCGGGGCCGGGCTGATGATCGGCGTCCAGATGGACAGGCCGTGCAAACAGATGGTGACGGATGCGATGGCGCTGGGGTTGCTGATCAACTGCACGCACGAAACCGTCCTCCGCATGCTGCCTCCGTATATTTTGACGGAGCAGGAAGTGGATCGCGCGGTGGCGGGGCTGAAGAAGGTGTTTGCGGCGGCGGAGAAGGCTGGACTGTAGTTACAGCAAGTCGTCGCGCTTCTGCTTTTCGAGCAGCTTCACGATCTCGCCGACCTGTTGCGCCCGGCCGCGATCGGCGATGAGGAGCGCGTCGGGGGTGTCGACGATCACCAGATCCTTCACGCCCAGGAGCGCCACCAGTTTGCCTTCCACGTCGAAGTAGGTTCGCTCGGAATCGATGGTCAGGGCCTCGCCGCGGCCGCCGTTTCCGTGCGGGTCGCGGGGCAGGAGTTCGTAGAGCGCGTTCCAGCTTCCCACGTCGTTCCAGCCGATGTCGTCCGCCATCAGGCCGACGACGTTCCGGGCTCTTTCGAGGACCGCGTAGTCGATGGAAATATTCTCGGCCTGTGGGAAGAACTCGGCGACGCCTGCGCCGAAACGCCGGCTCGTGAACGGCGGTATCCGTTCGATGAGCGCGGTAGTGGCCGGCAGATGGCGGCGCAGTTCGTCGAGCAGCACCGAGGTCCGCCAGAAAAACATTCCGGCGTTCCAGCAGAAGCGTCCGGATGCGACGAACTGTTCGGCGGTGGCGGAATCGGGCTTTTCGCGGAAGCTCAGGACCGTCGACGGCACGGTTGAGCCCGCGCGCACGCCTTCCGGGAACTCGACGTATCCGTATCCCGTTTCGGCCCATCGCGGCTGAATGCCGAGGACGGCGATGTGCCCCTGAGCAGCCGCGCGGAACGCCGGTTTTACCAGCCTCAAATAGCGCGCAGCCTTCAGGATGATGTGATCCGCCGGGAACACGCCCATGACCGAATCCGGATCGAGTCCGTGCAAAATGTGCGCAGCCAGGCCGATCGCCGGGGCGGTATTGCGCTGGGCGGGTTCGGCAATGATCTGCTTCCTGGGGACTTCCGGGAGTTGTTTGACGATCTCGTCGCGGAGATGATCGTTGGTCAGGATCCAGATGCGGTCCGGCGGTAAAACGGGCCCGAGGCGATCGACAGTTTGCTGAATGAGCGAGCGGTCGCCGAAGAAGGTCAAAACTTGCTTGGCGCGCGCCCGGCGGCTTCGAGGCCAGAATCGCGTGCCGCGACCGCCGGCGAGGATCAGGCCGTAGTTATTGGCCTTGGGCATAGTGAAGGGGCTGTCCGCGCACCAGAAGGAGCGTTCGCGGCCACCGGGTCTTGCCGAAGAAATTCTGCGCGAGATCGATGAAATGGCGGGCGGAGAAATCGATCAGGTCCTCGGTGGGAGCATCGTACGACCACCAGATGATGAACGGCTTGCCGATGATGTTGTCGCGCGGGACGAATCCCCAGTAGCGGCTGTCGAGCGAGTTGTCGCGGTTGTCGCCCATTGCGAAGAACGAGTCCGGGGGGACCACGACTTCGCCGTTGACTACGTTGTTGGCAAGCATTTCGCGGCCTTGCGGCATAACGGGGCCGACGGCCTCGGCGGGAAAATTGTCGCGGTAGAACTCGGTTCCCGCAAAAATGTGTTGCGTGTACGGCTCGTACAGCTTCCGCCCGTTCAGGTAGACCTCTTTGTTGGCGACGCGGATGCGGTCGCCCGGCATGCCGATCAGGCGCTTGACATAGTTTTGGCGCGGGTCGGGCGGCCAGCGAAACACGATGATGTCGCCCCGCTGGAGCGGCGTGTAGGGCAGCAGGTGCTTACCGATCGCGCCGGCGGGGGCGTAGGAGAGCTTGTCGACCAGCATGTGGTCGCCCGTCATGACGGTGCTCTCCATGGAGGACGTGGGGACGACGAACGCCTGAACGAGCGTCGTGGTTCCGAACAGAAGGATAACGAAGGTGACGGTCCACTCGGCGATGAAGGCTCTTACGGACTCGGCGATGTTTCTCATGGCTGCAAGAGTTATTTTAGCGCGGGGGAGTGCTGTACAACACCCTCAACCGTTACGGAACGCGCTTCCCGCCGCGCCGAGCCTTTGCCAGACAGCCCCAAATGTACACCTCGTTCTGGAAGAAGTGGCTTATTGTAAATAAAGTGAACTGAAAATCTCTTCCGCTATCATTCGGTAAACTTACTATCAATTATTCTTCAGTAACTCCGAGATGGGATCGCGGGCCAGCCTATTCGCATCGCTGCCGTTGCCGATCCTGGTGGACGGCGGTATATTCGCCGCGGCACCGACGTGGTGAAGGCGCTAACTAGCTCTCGGCGCGCAGGTCGTGCAAATCGGCCGCGCTTATTTGTGGAGTCTGGGCCTGGCCGGCACCGAGGGAGTCGCCGCCGTCGTGCAGATCTTACGCAAGGAATTCGAACTGGCCATGGCGCTGCTGGGCCGTGCCATACTCGCGGGCGTCGATCGTTCGGTGCCGCGGTAAAACCTCAGCAGGACCGGTTTGGCCGGATTTGCGTGCGCAACCCTACTCGGTTTCGGCCACCTTTTGGTCAAAGAGGTGAAGGAGTTCTTCGCGGGCGGAATAGGGACCCGGGGTGTAGGCTCGCGATTCGATGCCGGCTTGCGATTGCTCCACGATGCCCCAGTCTTCCCGGTTGGTCAGATCCCAAAATTCGATTGCGTCCGCCGCGTGAAAGGCCGGCTTTGCCATTTCGGCGGGATGGAAGGACCATTCGCACACGATCTCAGTCCGGTCCACCGCTTTGGGCCAAAGCGTGTGCGTCAGCATGTAGTCCGGATGCAGGCTCAGGAGGAAGTTCGGGTAGATCGCGTAGTAGCAGACCATCTTCCGCTCGTCTTCGTTAAGCGCGGGCAGGTATTCCCGGCGGCGCCGGCCGTCCAGGGTCATGGTCTCAGCCCCGCCGCGAAACCCCATGGCGCCCCCGATGTACGTGGGCGACGCGGGTTCGTTGTCCGCGCCCAGGTAGTCGGTCAGGCGATTCAACGCGGGATGCAGCACGGGACAGTGCAGGCATTCGTTGTAGTTGAGAATCAGCAGCTTCCAGTTGGCCTTCACGTCGTACACGATGCGTTGATGGAGGCGCAGCTCGGCCATGCGCCAGTTGGCGAATTTTTCGGGCAGGCGTCCCAGTTGATCGCGGAGGGGTTGCGGACGCTCGCTGAAGTTCAGGAAAACGTGCCCGTCCCAGATGTCGCAGTGCACCTTGTGGAGGGGATATTCGGCGCGCGAGAAACTCGCGGCGTCCATGTGGGGCGCGCCCGTCAGACGGCCGTCCAGCGCGTAGGTCCAGCCGTGATAGGGGCACTGGATGCGGCCGGGAAGCCGGCCTTCGGCCACCGTGCACATGCGGGTTCCGCGATGCCGGCAGACGTTGTAGAACGCTCGCGGCTTGCCGTCTGTGTCGCGCGTAACGATGACGCTCTCGCCGGCGGCTTCGCGGAGGAAATAGGCGCCGGGTTCGACGATCTGCTCTTCGCGGCCCGAGCAGATCCAGCTCCCGAAATAGAAGCGCTCTAGCTCGCGCCGGTGCCGCTCCGGATCGGTGTAATAGCGGGCCGGCAGGGTCTTGGGATTGGGTGTCGTCGCAGTGCCCATGATTCCTCAGATTATAGTTAATAATTACCTATGCAACGACGGATGTTCCTTGGGCTGGCGGCGGGGTTCGCCGCAGCGGGTCAAGTTGTGGAGCGGTCCGGCGCGGCGCATGTTGGGAAAGTGCTGGCGGCCATTCAGCCGCATTCCGACGACGTCGCTCTGCTGTGCGCGGGGACCGTCGCGAAGCTGATCCGGGAGGGCTACACCGGGTATATGATTCGCGCCACCAACGACGATATGGGCGACGATGTTGGAGAACCCGGGACGGTCGGCGAGAATGTTCTGCGCAACGAGCGGGAGGTAAGCGAGCAGGCTCGCGTGCTTGGGTTGAAGCGGGATTTCTCGCTGAACTACTCCAATCACCGGATGAGCGATATCTCGCGGAACGAGTTGATCTGCCGGTTGATTTTTCTGTTCCGGTTCCTCCAGGTGGACACGGTGTTTTGTTATGACCCCTGGGCGCACGATGAGGAGAATCCCGATCATTACGTGCTGGGTCACTGCGTCGAAGCGGCTTGCTGGATGGCGGGGCGCGTGCACGATTACCCCGAGCAGATTGCGGCGGGATTTGCCGTGCATGCGGTCACGGATAAGTACTACTACGCCCGGCATCCCGAGATCACGCGGGTAGTGGACATCACAGGCTCGGTGGACGCGAAGATCGAGGCCAACATCTGCAATGTCGCGAAGGGGCCGGGCGGGCATCACGGGTCGAAGCTGCGGGCGGAATTGGCGAAGCAGGGGAAGAAGCTGACGCTGCTGGGGGAGGACGACCGCACGGCCGACCGAAACTATATCCGCGAGTTCGTGCTGGGGCGCGACCGGGAACTTGGGAAGCGGTACGGCGTGGAATACGCGGAGGGGTTTCATTACGTCGGCCCCGCGGCGGCGGCGATCGGCGGGACGGAATCGGCCGTGGACCGGTATGTGCGGGAGAACGCGGTGCCGGGGAGATGACGGGGCGCGACGAACTTCCACGCAAGCTCGGCCTGCTGGACGCCACCTTTATCGTGATTGGGATCGTGATCGGGTCCGGCATTTTTCTTTTGCCGAACCTGATTGCGCGGCACCTGCCTTCGGCGCCGGCGATCATCGCGGTGTGGGTGGTGGCCGGAGTGCTGTCGTTTTTCGGGGCGCTGGCGTACGCCGAGTTGGGGGCGATGATGCCGGCCACCGGGGGCCAGTATGTGTACCTTCGCGAGGCCTACGGCAACGGATGCGCGTTTTTGTGCGGATGGGTTTTTGCGCTGGCGGTACTGCCCGGCGGCACCGCGTTCCTTTCGGTGAGCTTCTCGATTTACCTGGCTCAGTTTATCCCGCTGACGCCCGCGCTTCGAACCGCCGTGGCGCTGGGGCTGCTGGCGGTTTTGTCCGCCGTGAACTACGTGGGGGTGAAGCAAGGCGCGTGGACGCAGCGGGTTTTCACGTCGGCGAAGCTGGTGGGGCTGGTGGTGGTGATCGGCGGCGCGGCGTTTTTTTCGGGGGGCGCGCGGACGCCGGCCGCGGCTGCGCCGGTCCTCTCGTACACGGGGATCGGCTTCGCCATGGCGGCTTGCCTGATGGCCTACAACGGGTGGAGCTACGTGAGTTTCGTCGCTGGAGAGGTGAAGGATCCGGCGCGCAATCTGCCGCGGTCGCTGGTATTGAGCATGACCGCCGTGATGGTGCTGTACATTTCGGCGAATCTCGCATACATGAAGGTGATGACGGTGCCAGAGATCGCGGCCACGGAGCGCGTCGGCGCGGAAGTGGCAGCGCGGGCGATGGGACCCGCGGGGGCATCGGTGTTGTCGGCGATCGTTTTGCTGTCGATCGCCGGGGCGGTGAACGGGTGCATTCTGACGGGGGCGCGGATCCCGTTTGCGCAGGCCCGGGATGGGATGTTTTTCTCGCGGTTCGGGGAGATCCATCCGCGGTTCCGGACGCCGGGGTTCGCAATCGCGGCGCAGGCGGCGTGGACGGCGCTGGTGATTGTCAGCGGGTCGTATGAATCGCTGTCGTCCTATACGATGCTTTCGGCGTGGCTGTTTTATGCGCTGTGCGTGGCCGCGGTGTGGGTGCTTCGGCGGAAGATGCCGGATGCGCCCCGGCCGTACCGGATGTGGGGATTCCCCTGGACGGTGTATGCGTTTCTGGCCGTTTCGGCATGGTTCATGGTGGATGCGGCGGTGAATCAGCCGGGGCCTTCGTTGATGGCGTTCCTGATTGCGGCGGCGGGAGTTCCGTTCTATTTTATGTGGCGTGGTGCGCGATCGATTGGCATGAAAACATAAGGTGTGGGTGTCCGCATTACGCTTTCCAACGGTAATAAAGAGGCAGCAGACGATGCTCGCCCGGGAGTCGCCTCTAAAACTCTAAAGCCAGGTCAACCGCCTCTGGGGTTTAACGCTGTGAATGGAGCGGGTTAGTCCTCGGCCGCCTGGTGTTCGGTGGGTTTCGAGGTCAATCGTCGCAGGCTGGGCGGCGGACCCTTCTTCTGCGGCTGCAGCTTGGTTTTCAAGACTTGAAAGACATGTCACAGGTCTTCCATGCTTGCCGGTCCCCTTCTCCATCGCCCCACTCGCTGACTTATTTCGCCATACAGTGTAGAAAACAACTGCTTTAATTCATTCCGGTAGGGCTCTGCCAGGCTTGACGCTATACTGCGAGAAGTCCAGGAGGACTATGCACAAGCCAATCAAATACGTCGAAAAAGCGGTCGCGGTAGCTGCGAACGCGGCGTGGTTCGTGTTCGACAAGGCCAATTCCGTCAACCAGAACGCGTCTTTCACGCCCCGCTGGTCCGACAAGCCGCTGCAAAAGAGCTGGGAGAAATCCAAGCCGCAGCTAGGCTGGCCCCGCGAGACGGATTCGCTGTGCCCGAAGTGCGTGCCGGAGATTCGGCAGCAGATACTGGATGGCAAGCTTCCAGTCGAAATCCTTTCGAATGAAAAGGTTGGCGAGATCAAAGCGCAGATTATCGAGCGCGACGGCAAGATCCTGATGGTGAAGGAATGCGCGAAGCACGGGAAGTTCGAGGACGTGATGTCCATCGACCCCGCCTTCATGCGCCACCTCGAAGACGTGTTTCCGGGCCGCGACATTGAGGCGCACGCCGACGAGCATCTGCATCATCACGGCTCCTCCACCATCAAACACGGCCGCGGCTCGGTCCTGACGGTCGACCAGACGAACCGTTGCAACATGATGTGCGATCCGTGCTTTATGGACGCCAACCAGGTCGGGTTTGTCCACGAGTTGACGTGGGAGGACATCCAGCAACTGCTGGACAACGCGGTTTCTATCAAGCCGCGCCGGCAGATGTCGGTGCAGTTCTCGGGTGGCGAGCCGACGCTGTCGCCGTACTTCCTGGACGCCGTGCGCTACGCCCGCAAGGTCGGGTTCAACAGCGTGCAGGCCGCGACGAACGGAATTGAGTTCGCGAAGAGCCCCGAATTCTGCAAGAAAGCCGCGGAAGCCGGGCTACGGTACGCCTACCTACAGTTCGATGGAATCGGAAACGAAGCCAATTCGCACCGCGCGGTAGGCAACCTCTTCGATGTAAAGATGCGCGCCATCGAGAATCTCTGGAGCAACGGCGTCGACATCGTTCCGGTGATCACGATTATCAACGGCATCAATAACGAGCAGGTGGGGGCTGTCGTCCGGTTCGCGCTGGACAACCCGAAGAAGATCCCGTTCCTGTCTTTCCAGCCGGTTTCGTTCACGGGTCGCGACGAGGCGATCTCGGACGAGCGCCGCATCGCGCAGCGGTACACGCTGAGCCACCTGGCGCACGACGTGAAGAACCAAGTCGGGCTCGGCGAGCCGATCCGCGACTGGTTCCCGATCTCGTTCATGGGCACGTTCTCCGATTTCGCCGATCTGGTCCACGGGCCGGAGGCGGATTGGGGCCAACTGAGCTGCGGCTGCCACCCGAACTGCGGGATCGGCCTGGCGGTGATGTGCGATAAGGAGACCAAGGAAGCGGTCCCGGTGACGGCGTTCCTGCATGCGGACCAACTGGCGAAAGACATCGCAAGGATCAACGACGCGGCGCGGAGCAAGAAATGGTCGGTGCTCGGGGTCAGCCTTGCGCTGCTCCGCAACTACGATCCGTTCCACTCGCCGACGCACTTCAAGATGTCAGATCTGATCGCGAAGTTCGATAAGTGCTTCGGGATGTCGAAGAAGGCGCAGACGGGCGAATACGGCAAGGTAACGGGCGATCGCACGATGGACGACATTACAAAGCGCCGCGCCGACCGGTGGAATTTCCTGTTCATCGCGGGGATGTGGTTCCAGGATTTGTTCAACTACGATTTCCGCCGCACGGAGCAGTGCATCATTCCTTATGCGACGCAGGAAGGTGAGATTTCCTTCTGCGCGTACAACACGGGCGTGGGCTGGCGCAACATCATCGAGAAGATGCACATGACGGCGACCCTCACCAAGTGGTACGACGAGCACGGAAAGCATGAGATCTTCGCTGGGAACAAGAACGTCAACCTGGCGGAGACCGAGCACCGGCTGGTTCTGCGGGAAGAGGATGTGCACCGGCACCGGCAGACGGACCTGGACGAGAAGGGGATCGCGAAGACGGCTCGCGAGGAGAAGAAGCGAGCCCGTGACGCGAAGCTGGCGGATGCCGAGAACGAGCGCATGCTGAAGCTGTACAAGCAGCACGTGCTGAATGAGCAGCCGGGCGAGTCTTTGATTCAGATTGGGGCGATTCAGCCGGCTCCGGCGAAGACGGTCGAGCGCGAGGAAGTCGGGTCCTTCGGGGATTAAGTAAAGCTTTCCGGGGCGGCGTTCACTGTTCAGGCATGAATTGAACAGATGGTTGATCGTTGCCCCCGTCCTATTGGCGGGCGCGTGCGTGGCCACGCTTATCGACCGGGGACCCAGGCTGGCGAGCCCCACCTCAACACGCCGAAGCCGGCAAATTTGGCAGTAGGCGTAGTAAATAAATAAGGTCTACGACTTGCATTTGTCGCCTGGCTGAATGGCGCAATTCCATTCGCCATGGAATTCGTCGGGCTTCAGATTGACATAGGCAAACTCTTCATCCGTGACCTTGCGCCCAACGGGGTATCTGCGGTGATCCAACGCCGCGAAGGCAGCGTGGGCCGAGTACAAACGGCGCAAGGTGGCTAGAAGCACGGCAAATGGCACTGACAAAAACGTTTCGGGAGACTGTCTACAAGCGCGCCCAGCAGGACGGCGCGTTCCGTATGGCGCTGCTAACCGAAGCGGTGGACGCCTATCTCAGCGGCGACGAGGTCACGGGGAAAACGGTCTTGCGAGACGTCATCAACACGACCTGGGACCACGGGGCAATACCAGCATGATCGACTTTTTCGCGATTCTCCAGGTACTCCAGAAGAGCGTCGGCTTAAGGTTGACTGTCAAGGCTGCGTGAGATTTGGCGCCGCGGGCATCGGCGTTTTTTCGAGCGCCTGCGCCGCTTGGATCAGCGCTTCGACTTCCACCCGCGACAGGGCTTCGGCGTTTTCCAGGCGAAGGGAGCGCGTCTGATTTCCGCCGATCAGCACTCCCTTCGGGTCCGGCAGCTTCGCCCCTTGCGTGAAACAAATCGCGACACCCTTCGCCTGCGCGGTTAACGAAAGAACGGCTTCCGACGCTCGTTCATTTGGGCCGTATCCAATCACAAAACAGTTGTAATTCTCGTAGACCAACTCGACTGGCCGGGCAGACGTTGTCTCAGGGCTTTGCGCATCGCCCGGGTCTGACGCGCTACCGCTTCGCACGAACTTGCCGATGAATTGATCGAGACGGTCTTCGGCCGGCTGCAGGGACTCTCCTGCGCGGATGATAGAATCGCGAAACAGATGCGTTTACTTCTTTTATCGGCTCTGATTGTCCCACTACTGGGGCAAGACTATCTGGATACAGTGGTCGAGCGCGCCCGCACGGAGTTCAACGTTCCGGGGATTGCGGTGGCCGTCATTAAGGACGGCAAGGTGGCCGCGTTGAAGGGTTACGGCGTGCGGCGGCTCGGCAACCCGGCCCCGGTTACCCCTCAAACGCTGTTTGGAATCGCCTCCAATACCAAGCTGTTTACCTCGGCGGCGCTGGCGATGCTGGTGGATGAGGGCAAGCTCGATTGGGACGACCGGGTGGTGGACCGGCTCCCCGGTTTTCAAATGTCCGATGCGTACGTCACCCGCGAGATGCGCGTGCGGGATCTTCTCTGCCATCGCAGCGGTCTGGGACTCGGCGCGGGAGATTTGATGTTCTGGCCCGCCACCGATCTCACGTCCGACCAGATCAATTACCGGCTACGCTTTGTCCCGCTCGAGACCAGCTTCCGGAGCGCCTACGCGTACGACAATATCCTCTACAACTCGGCGGGCGCGCTCATCCAGGCGATCTCGGGGAAAACGTGGGCCGAATTCATTCGGGAGCGCTTCTTTGCTCCGCTGAACATGCGCGACAGCAAAACCAGTATCCGCGAACTCGACGCCTCCACGGATGCCGTCGCACCGCACGCTCTCGATGGCGGAACGCTGCGGCCTCTCGAGCATATGGCGCTGGACAACAACGCTCCGGCGGGCGCGATCGTTTCCTCGGTGGACGACATGAGCCGCTGGGTGATCGCCCTGCTTAACCACGGCGGCCTAGGGAATGGCAAGCGCCTCTTCAGCGAGCGGCAGGCGCGCATTCTTTGGACACCTTTAACCATCCTTCCGGCCGGCGAGCCGCCCGCTGAATTGGCCGAGTTGAAAGCGCATTTCGCCGACTACGCCATGGGCGAAGCGCTGAGCGACTATCGCGGACATCTGCTGGTCTCTCACACGGGCGGGTTGCAAGGGATGGTCAGCATCGTCTCCATGCTGCCGGAGTTGAACGCCGGAGTCGTCGTGCTTACCAACCAGGAGGCCGGCGGCGCTTTTGCTTCGATCGCGCGTACGGTTCTCGATCACTATCTCGACGCCCCGGCCAAGGACTGGGTCACGGCCTTTGCCACGGTTACGAAACGCGAAACGGAGGAAGCCGAGAAGACGGTTCGCGATGCCGCAGGCAAGCGCGATTCCTCAGCGAAGCCATCGCTCACGCTGGGCTCCTATGCCGGGCGTTACCGCGATCCCTGGTATGGCGATGTCGTTATCGAAGCGAAGAGCGGTGGCCTGGAAATCCGGTTTTCTCACACGCCATTGCTCACCGGCAGGCTGGAGCACTGGCAGCACGACACGTTTATCGCGCGGTGGAACGACCGTACGTTGCTCGCCGATGCCTACGTAACGTTCGCACTCAATCCCGACGGCACGATCGAACGCGCCAGGATGAAAGCCGTGTCGCCGCTCACCGACTTCAGCTTCGATTTTCACGACCTGGTCCTGAAGCCACTGGCGAAGGACGCTTCGCCTTATTGAGTTTGCGGACTAAACGCGACGAGGAGCATGCATGATGGAACGACTGGGATTCCTGAGTATGTTGCTGTTGGCATCGTTGATCGCTCCGGCTCGGGCGGGCGACGTCACGGGAACCTGGCGGGTCACCATTTCGACATCCGAAGGCGGGATAACCGGTAAGGCATCGGATCGACGCTCGCCAATTCACGAAAATCCGCACGCCGCGAATGCGATCCTGGTCCATCGGACGCGCATCACCGGCGAAACTCGTGACGCCAAATTCGTAGCTGCCCGCCGCACGATCCGCACACCCGCGGCATCTGGATGTCGGCCCGGCTTCAAATTCTGCGGGTCATGAACGCAGAATAACCGTCGCACCGCGAAGAATCTGTACGTGGGAACGTGTGCGAGCGCTCCGGCGGAAACTGTCGCTTGGACTGCAAGTTGGACTCCGGAGACGACATTCTTGGCCGGCGGAGAACGGTCAGCGTTTGAACGCTTTGGTGGACCTGGTGAGATTCGAACTCACGACCTCTTCCATGCCATGGAAGCGCGCTCCCAACTGCGCCACAGGCCCATAACTGCAATATAACATAGCTTTTCGCATCGGCAGTGTGGTTTGATGTGGAGTGATGACCCGATCGGAAGCCTGGGAGATTCTTTGTGAATTCACCAAGTCCGACAGCCTCCGCCGCCACGGCCTCGCTCTCGAGGCGTGCGTCGCCGCCTACGCCAGAAAACTCGGCGAGGACGAGGAGAAGTGGTCCGTCACCGCCCTGCTGCACGATTTCGATTGGGAGATCCACCCCAAACTCCCCGACCATCCGGTGAAAGGGGAACCCATCCTGGCAGCACGCGGAGTTCCGGACGACATTCGCCGGGCGATACTCTCCCACGCGGATTTTACCGGAGTCCCCCGCACCACCCGACTCGAAAAAACCCTGTTCGCGTGCGACGAACTAGCCGGGTTCCTCACCGCGTGCAGCTATGTGAAACCCGGCCGGAGCATCGCCGAAGTGGAAGTTGCATCCGTCCGCCGCAAGCTGAAGGACAAAGCCTTCGCCCGCCAGGTAAACCGCGACGATGTCCGCAAGGGAGCGGAGGAACTGGAAGTCCCGCTGGACGATCACACCGCGTTTTGCATCAACGCCATGAAAGCGCGCGCCGCCGACCTGGGCCTTGCCGGTACGCCCTAGGAAAATGGGGACCGACAGCCTTTTCCGCCCGAGTGCGAACACAGAATCGATGGCCTACGGCGGCGGAAAAAGTGTTTGTCCCCGTTCCCCCGCGCACAGTTCGAGGAACGGCTCGGGCTGCTCCAGTTCGATCCCGATTCGAAGGTAGTACACGGGAAAACCCTTCACCAGATCCCGAAAGTTCTCCGGCAGGTTCATCGCGTCCTTCTGCGTTGTCACCAGCGCTTCCGCCGACGTCGCGATCGCCTGCCCGGCCAGATAGCGCAAATCGGATTCCCGATAGAAATGGTGATCGTCGAACGTCCACTGCAACGTGAGACGAACCGGCAGAGCCCGGAGGGTCGCCCAAAACGTCAACGGATTTCCCAAACCGCAGAATGCGGCGGCGGACGCGAACTTGCTATCCGACACGCTGAACGATTCTCCGGTCGCGGCGTCCACCCACCCGCGCGGAACAACCCGCGAGCGGAACACCGGAGCACGCGTGTTGTAGCCGCGCAGCACTCGCTCAATTCCATCCGTGCGAATCCCCGGCTCGGCGCGCGTAATTACAAACGCATCGGCGCGGGCCAGCGCCTCCAGCGGCTCTCGCAGCCGGCCTTGCGGAAACACGCGGAAGCCGCCGAATGGATCGAGCGCGTCGATCAGAACGACGTCCACGTCCCGGTGCAAGCGCCAATGCTGGAATCCGTCGTCCAGGATGAACAGATCGGGATTCAGTTTCTGTTCCAGCAAACGCCCGGCTCTTTGCCGGTCCGACCCAATACCGAGATGAGCCACGCCCTCACGGAGGTATATCTGCGCCTCGTCGCCCGTCACCTCCGCCGGAGCGCTTGCGGCGGCAGGAACCACGAGACTGCGTTCGGGCGACCGGCGCCGGTACCCGCGAGTCAGAATCGCGGCCTGCAGTCCGCGGCTCTTCAGTTTGTTAGCCAGCCACTCCACCAGTGGGGTCTTCCCTACTCCACCCATCGTGACGTTCCCAACGCTGATCACCCGATGTCCGAGCCGCGCCCGGACCGCCAACTTCCTCCGGCGGTCCCACTGGACGGCGAGCCGCCACAGCGCGGCGAGCGGAGAGAGCAGGAGAGACGGCGGCCGGCACGGAACCGCGAGAAAGTAATGCTCGAGCGACTGCGCGACGATCGCGTCCGTCACGCCGCGCTTGTTCTCCGCGACACGGCGCGCCCGTGCGCCGACGCGCTCTCGTTCCCGTACGTTCGTCAGCATGGCGTGAACGGCCTGGGCGAGTTCCCGCAGTCCGGCGATTTCAATCATCGCTTCGCTGGCGCGAAACTCTTCCGCAATCTCGGTGAAGTTCTCCATGTGCGGCCCGACGATCACGGGCTTGCCGTAGAATGCCGGCTCGAGAATGTTATGCCCGCCCCGCCGCGCCAGGCTGCCCCCCATGAACACCAGATCCGCGGCCGCAAAAACCTTGCTCAACTCGCCGATCGTGTCCAGCAGCAGAACGCCGGGAAGGAGCACGCGCGCCTGCCCGTCCAAGCGCGACCTGCGCACGAACGGAATGCCGGCGGCTTCGAGTTTCGCCGCTGCAATATCGAAGCGCTCAGGCCTCCTGGGAACATGAATCAGCAACATCGCAGGGTGCAAGCCGCGCAGTTCCTGAAAAGCCGCGATCACCGCGTCGTCTTCGTCCACGTCCGTGTTATCCAGCGGCGGCATGGTGCTGGCTGCGATCCAGATCTCGCCGGGACCGGTGCGGCGCACGAAATCCGCGATCTCCGGGACCTCGCCGGACGGCGGCCGAAAGTCGTACTTGATGTTGCCGCCCACCACAATGCGCTCCGGGGGCGCGCCGGCTTCGATGAAGCGCGCGCGGTCTCTAGCCGTCTGTGCAAGGATTCGATCCGGCCATCCGAGCGCGGCCTGGAAGAACCAACGGAACCGGCGATAACGCGGCAAGGCGCGATCCGATATCCTTCCGTTCACCACCAGCAGCGCGGAGCCGGTCCTCTTGACCTCGCGGTACAGGTTCGGCCAGATCTCCGTTTCGAGGATAACCACCAAACCGGGACGAAGCACACGAAGCACCCGCCGCACGCACCACCGGTAATCGAGGGGAGCGTAGAACACGCCGGTGGCGATGCCGTTCAGCTTTTCATCGGCAAGCGCCCGCCCGGCGACGGTGGTAACCGAAACGTAGACCGCGGCCGCGGGGTACTCCGCCCGGATGCGCTTCGCCAGTTCCACCGCCGACAGCACCTCGCCGACCGAAACCGCGTGCAACCAGACAGGCGCCGCAGCCGTCACCTCCGGGGAGAAGGGCAGGTTTCCCAATCGTTCGGTGAAACCGTACGCATAGCGGCGGTCCGTGCGTATGCGTCCCCAAAAATACAATGAGACTAGCGGCGCGGCAAACAACAGCGCAAGATTGTAGAGGGAATAAATGAAACGTTCGTGGAGTTGTTTTGCGATCTTCTTGAGTATATCGGCGGCGTTGGCGGCCGACAAGGACAAGGGAACGTTCCGTCCGGAACCTGCGGCCTCGTATCCGGCAAAACAATCGCAGGACAAGGTGACCGTCGCGGCCGTGCCTTATGTGAACGACGACGAAGTGCGCGTCGCATTCGGCAAGAGCAACCCGAACAAGTACGGATTCCTGCCGGTGCTGGTGATCATTCAGAACGATTCCAACAAAGCGCTGCGGCTGGGACTCAAGACCGAGTACGTGGACGCGAACGGACGCCATATCGAATCCGTCCCGGCATCCGAGCTACCCTACATGGCGGTGTCACCCAAGCGCAACGACGGAGGCGGGAGGATTCCCCTTCCAACCGGAGGGCTGGGACGGTCCAAGAAGAACCCTCTAAGCGGCTGGGAAATCGAGGGACGGTCCTTCAGCGCCCGCATGCTTCCGGCGGGTGAATCGGTATACGGCTTCGTCTATTTTCAGGCGCGGCCCGAGCCAGGCGCCTCCCTGTACCTGACCGGAATTCAGGAGGCATCCAGCGGGCGCGAACTGTTCTACTTCGAAATCCCGCTGGACGCCGGGGCGAAATAGAGCTATTTCGTTTCCGCCGCCTTCTTGACCGCCGGCGCGGCCTTTTTTACCGCCGGCGCAGGCTTTTTTACCGCCGGCGCGGCCTTCTTCACCGGAGCGGGCGCGGCTGGAGCCCCTGCGAGACGCGCCGTGACGATCTTGTCGGTGTTCGGCCACCTCTTGGCCACGTAAGCTTCGCCACCATTCATGATGTTTGTCTGGTCACTGCTCGGCGCGTCACCATAGTCCATGTAGAACTTGTCGATGGTATCCATCCCGTCAACAACCTCGCCGAAAGGCGTGAAGCCCATCGGGTCGAGCCGCGAGTTGTCCACCAGGTTGATAAAGACCTGCGTCGTCCTGGTATTGGGGCCGGCCGCGGCAAAGCTGATAAAACCGCGCTTATTTCCAATACCCGCCTTCGCCGGATCGTCCTTGATATTCGCGCTCAGCCAAGCGCGGTTTACATCGATGCGCCCGGAAAGTCCGAACTGAACCATAAAATCCTTCACCGCGCGGAAAAAACGCACGTTGTCGAAGTAACCAACGCGCACGAGATTGTAGAAGCGATCCGCGCCGTTCGGAGACCAGTCGCGATGGACGTCCAGTACGAAATCGCCTTTCGTCGTCGTGAACTTTACTTTGAATTCGGGCGGGGCTGGGGCCTTCAGCGCGGCGGGCGTCAAAAGTTTGGGGTTCGTTGTAGCGACGCTCTTCGCGGCTCCGGTCTTGCTCGCCGCTTTGGGGGCCATCTGCGCGAACGCAACAGAAGCACCAAGAACTGTGAATAGGAAAACTCTCATTTAACGCCGATTATACTGAAGGTTCATCCCTATGCGCACTGGGAAAATCCTGATCCTCGCCGTCCTGCTTGCCCTGAGCGCGCCCGCGCGGACCGTGGAAGTCACGTTGCTGGCCACCACCGACATGCACGGGAGCCTCCTCCCCTGGGATTACTACACGGCCAAGCCGGTGGACCGCGGACTCGCCCGAATCGCGACGCTCATCCGCGAAGCGCGGGCCGCGAACCCGAATACGGTTCTGGTGGATTGCGGCGACACCATCCAAGGCGCCCCCATCGAAAGCGTGTATCAGAACTTCGTCAAGCACGGCCAACTGCCTTTGGGATTGACGCCGCCCGCGCCGCTCGACGGCGACCCGATGATGCGTGCGATGAACCTGGCCGGGTACGACGCGATGGTGCTCGGTAATCACGAGTTCAACTTCGGGTTAAAGAACATCGCGCAGGCGCGCAAAACCGCGAAGTTTCCGTGGATCTCGGCGAACACAAAAAACACACCGGCCTCGCAGAACGAGCCGTTCCTGCCCTACATCGTGAAATCCGTGGCCGGCGTGAAGATTGCCGTTATTGGGATCACGACGACGGGGATTCCTCACTGGGACGAGCCGGACCATTGGAAAGGCTACGAATTCCTGCCGGCTCGAGACGCCGCCGCGGCGGCCGTGGCGGACGTCCGCGCGAAAGAACATCCCGATATCGTGGTGATTGCCGCCCACATGGGCCTCGGCGCCGACCTGTCGTCGGGTAAGTCATTCGAGGGCGACTTGAAGGGCGAGAACGCGGTGTACGAAATCGCCAGGACAGTGCCCGGCATCGACGCGATTGTGTTCGGCCACACCCACAACCAGTTGGCTGGAGCGCGAATTGGCGATGTTCTCGTAATGCAGCCGAAGAACGGAGCAGTTTCGCTCGGCCGCATTGATTTCACGCTGGACGATTCGACCGGAAGCTGGCGCATTGCCGGTAAGGTGAGCAGACTGATTCCGGTCACGAACCAGACCCCGGACGATCCCGAACTGGTTCGCCTCGCCCAGCCGTATCACATCGTTGCTGAGCGCTATCTGGAATCGCCGGTCACCAACAGCAGCACGGAGTTGAGCGCCGCCACCTCGCGCATCGAAGACACGGCGCTGATCGACGCCATCCAGCTCGTCCAACTGCACTACGCGAAGGCGGACGTCTCATTTGCCAACGCCTTCAACACGCGCGTCCGATTTCTCCGCGGCCCAGTGACGGTTCGCCAGATTGCGGCGCTATACGTTTACGACAACACGCTATTCGCCGTCGAGGGCACCGGAAAGATGGTGCGCGAAGCGCTTGAGAACTCCGCGAGATTCTATTTGTCCTGCGAGGACGATTGCTCCCACGGCCCGCTGATCAATCGCAAGATTATCGGCTACAACTACGATATGGCGAAAGGGGTCGACTACGAGGTGGACCTGACCCGGCCGGAAGGACAGCGCATTCGCAACCTGCGGTACCGGGGCAAGCCGCTCGCCGACGACCAGAAGCTCCGCATCGCCCTGAACAATTACCGCTATGGCGGGAGCGGCGGCTACTCGATGTTTCACGCCGCGCCGGTTGCCTGGCGATCCGGGCAGGAGATTCGCGAGCTGATGATCGAGTATTACACCGAGCGGAAAACGTTCCCCTCCGCCCCCGACAACAACTGGCGAGTGATCCCGGACCAGGCACGCGAAACACTCCGCAGCGAAGAGCGCTAGCGCGCGATCGCCGGAGCCGGCGCGAGCAAGGTCCCGAGCAGACGCAGTTGCCTCCGCGCCCCCGTCAACTCCAGTAGTAGTTTCCCGTCCGGTTGAGTCGAGCCTTGCCCCGAATAAGTATCCGGGCCTTGCGAGATTTGCACATCGGTCAGCTTCACGCGCAAGCCGGGGCTGAGCGCGAAGTTTCCGGCAATGGTCTGGAACCCGGCGTCCGAAGCGAAGGCGATGTCCTCGCCGGTAAACGTTCCCTCGCCTTGCGCCGAGGCTGTCACCTCACCACCGAGCCCTTCCGCGCCGGCGCTGCCCTCCACCGAAAGCAGTCCGTCCTTGTAGACGAGGTTCTCCACCCGCCCCTGGGCCGAGTACGCGGGCCGCTGGCCGGAAAGATCGATCTGGATTGCGCCCATCGCCGCCGCATCTTCGCGATGAGCGTCCATTCCGGTAAGGCGCACCTGCGTGCCCTCCCATAGCAAGCGCGCTTTCTTCACCGCCCAGTCCTCACCGCCGATCGTCAGGCGGCCGATCTTGATCGAAGCGTCGACGCGGCGCGCGCGCAGCCACTCCGGTGCGATCGGCCTTCCCAACCGCAAGGTCCGGGAAAGCAGGCTCTGGCGGCGGCTCAATGCCGGCAGGAACAACTGCTCCAGCGCGTCCGGAGTTACCGCCGCGATATCGATGCTCAGCCGCCGCGGGGACCGGAACTCGCCCGTGAAGGGGATATCTCCACCGCGCCCGCGAATGCGTGTCAAAGCGAACTTATCGCCATCCACCGAAAGCGACGCGGAGGCAATGCGAACCGGCTCAGCCATCCCCTGCACGTCGACCAGCGTGTTCTGGACGTCCAACTCGCCCTGCCAGGCGCCCTCTTCCTTGCCCGCACGGACGAACCCGATCCAGCCCTTCCACGAACCCTTCCGGAATTCGTCGAGCACCGGGAGCGCCCCCGCGCCCAACACCGGCCCGGTTCCGGACTTCAGCTCTTCGATATCCATTCCCGTGGTGGACATGCGCATCCGCAGATCGCCGCTCGTGAGCAAGTACGAGGCTTCCAATTCGGCCGTCTGCCCGTTGGGCATCTGCACCACCGCAGGACCGACCGAGATGCGGCTGTTCTCAACTACAACTTCCGCCGACTGAAAAGTAATCGGTTCGGCCGAAGGCAACTTCAGGGCGGCGCTCTCGAACCTCAACTGCCCTTGCAGCCCGCCGGCCCCCGAGTATCCGATGACGCCCGCGACCTTGCCGTCCGCGGTCACGGAATCCGGCAGCGGAGCGCCCATGTGGCGGGCCACCTCGAGCAGAGTAGCCGACGGCACGTCCCGCAAATCGGCGGTCAACGCCCATCGCGGCTGGGACAGATATCGCGAAGCATCGAACTTCACGACCATGGGCAGCGACGGCGTATCGGGTACGGTCTCCAGCCGTAGCTGCTGATTCCAGAGGTCCAGGCTACCGCGATACTTCAGGTTCCACGCGCCGCTTTTGGACGGCATCAGGTCCCAGCGGTGGAGATCCTCAAGCTGCAGTTGACCGGTGATCGCCAGCTTCGAAAGAGGTCCCGCAATGTGGGCGCGGGAGGCGACAATCCCGTGCACTCCAACTCCGTGCCCCTCGATCAGTTTGACGGCCTGATCGAAGGCGCTGCGGTCCAACTCAGCATCGACGTTCAACTCGGGTTCCCCGGACTGCTTGCGAATCCACACGCCGCGAAACAGCAGCCGGCCAAAGTTCTGCGCGGCGCGATCGGTGCGATCCGGCTCACCTCGGAATCGGAAATTCAGCCGGTCGATACCGGGATCGAGATCGACGTCGGTATCGCTGAAGTAGAACGTCGACTTGACATCGCCGAACTTGAAGTTAAATCGGCCGGAGCGCACCTGGATCGACGGCGCGTCGTCAATCGGCGGCTCCTTGGGAGAACGGCTGCGGTCCAACAGCAACTGAAAATTCCAAACGCCGTCGTCCCGTTTCACCAGGTTGATGGAGGGCTCGTCGAGCCTCAAATTCGAGAAGGACAAGCGATTCGAAAAGAGGCTCAACAGCCGCACGCGCGCCTGGACGCTCTCCACGTAAGCCAGCGGCTCGACGCCGGCGCTCGGATCGTCGTGGATCGTCACGTCCTTCAACGTAAAGCCAGGTCCACTGAAAAGATTGAAACGGACTCCTCCTACCTCGACCTTGCGATGAAGCGCCTGCTCCACGGCTTCCTGAATGCGCGCGCGAAACGCATCGGCGCTGAGGAACGGCGCAACGATTCCAATGGCCATAACACCCGCGACCAGGCAAATGGCCGCGCGACGCAGGGTCATGCCGCGCCTCCGGCCAGCCGGGCATAGTCCGCGGGGTCGTCGATGTCCATCAGGATGCCGGGGTCGTCCACATCGACATACCGAATCTCGCCGGCGTGGCGCTCGACGACATCGCGCGCTTGCGCTGACGGAGGCAGAGCCAAAAACTCAGGCACGAGTTCGCGGGAGATCAGCAGCGGATGCCCACGGCTTCCGTGGTATTGGGGAATTGCCAGTGGCGCGGATGCGTTCACCAATGCGGAAACGCTGCCCGGTTGAATCGCGGGCAAATCCACCGGCGTGAAGAACACAAATCTCGCCGCATCCGGAACCGCGCGCAGACCGCACTGAAGCGAAGTCAGCATGCCGCGCTCCGGGGCCGGGTTCACGGTGCAAAGCACGCCCGGAGGACACACCAGTCCCGCGGGCGGCAGAACCACAATCACGGGATCGCAATACGGCTGAAACAGCCGCACCAGACGGCCCAGAAAAGTATCGCCCCGATACGGCAGCAGCGCCTTCGTCCGCCCCATCCGCGTCGACGCTCCGGCGGCCAGAATGATGGCTGCGAATTGGGGACTGCCGCTCACTTCAGGAGCGCCCGCGACTCGTCGCCCGCGAAAACCGACTTCGACAGGTTGCGCCATGCCGACCGCGGATTCCGCCGGACGGCAATCATCTCGGCGACCACCGATACCGCGATTTCCTCCGGCGTGATCGCGCCGATGTCGAGTCCCATGGGCGCATTCAACCGCTCAAAGGCCGCGTACGGAAGGCCCTCTTTCTCCACCAATTCCCGGATCACGGAAAGCGTCTTGCGCCGGCTACCGATCATCGCCAGATACCGCGATTGCGTGGTGACGGCCCAACGCAGCACCCGCATGTCGTCCCGGTGCCCGCGAGTGACGATTACGATGTAGGTCGAACCAGTGACGTTCAGCTTCGGAAAGATCTCTTCGTATTCCCCGGCGTAAGTCTCCGCGGCTTCGGGAAAGCGCTCGCGATTGGCGAAGGATTCGCGATCGTCGACGACGACGGTTTCAAAGCCCGCGATGGTGGCCACCTGCGAAATCGCGCGAGAGACGTGACCGCCGCCGAAAATGAGCGCTTGCGGATGGGGCACTACCGGTTCGACAAACACTTTCAGTTGACCTCCGCAGATCAGGCCGTTGTCATAGGCCGCCGACTGCCCGAGATTGAACTCGAGGTTCTTCGCCTTCTCGGTCTCCATCACCTCGCGCGCCGCGTTCCAAACCTCGGCCTCGACGCACCCGCCTCCGACGGTCCCGACGATGGAGCCGTCTTCGCGAATCAGCATCTTCGCGCTTTCGAAACTGGGAATGGAGCCGTTCACCTGGACAATCGTCGCCAGCGCGCATTTTTGCCCGAGCCTGCGCAGGCGCACGAGTTCATCGTAGATGTCCATGCTAAGTCCCAGTTTATCAGCCGCGCGGCGAACAACTCATTTGATTCGCCCCGCCCCTTTGCCCTACCATACCGGCAGCAAGTCGATCGGGAGCCTTTTAATGCTGATCACCGTGCCCGCGCTGTTGTTTTTCGCCGCCAGCCTGCCCCCGTCGGCGGGCATCGAACCCGACGCCCGCCGAGGCGAGGAGTTCTTTCAGCAGAGCAAGTGCGCATCGTGCCACGCGCCCGGGACCGCCCGCGACCTGGCCCGCCGCCTGGACCGTAACTACACCCCGGCCGCATTGGCCAGCCGTATCTGGAACCACGCGCCGACCATGTTCGCGGAAATGCGGAAGCAGGGCATCGCCCCGCCCGCGGTTTCGAGCCAGCAATCGGCGGACCTGTTCGCTTTCTTCTATTCGCGCCGCTACTTCGAGCGCCCCGGCGACGCAGCGCGCGGTAAAGCCGTCTTCGAGGAGAAGGGATGCTCCGGATGCCACTCCATGACCGGGCCGGGCACGGGGCCGGCGGTTTCCTCCTGGGGATCTCTCACCGATCTGGTAACTTTTGTCGCCGCAATGTGGAATCACGCGCCGAAAATGAAAGAGGCCATCGCGGCCAAGGGCGGGAAATGGCCGGAGATCACGACGCAGAACATGGCCGATGTGCTGGTCTATCTCCAGAACCAGCCCGCGCCGAAAAAAGCGGTCGTGGAGTTTCTGCTGCCGTCCATCGAAGACGGCAAGGGCCTCTTTGACGAAAAGTGCGGAGGCTGTCACAAGGGCGCCGCTGGCCTCGAAAACAAATTGAAGGACGAGACTCTCACGGATGTCGCCGTCGCGATGTGGAATCACGCTTCGATGATGCGGCAGGCGGCCCCGGACATTCCGTCAGTCGATATGCGCAAGATCATCGGCTATGCCTGGGCCTCGCAGTTCACCAAGCCGCACGGCAGCGTGGATCGCGGCAAGCGGGTCTTCGAGGGCAAGAAATGCGCTTCCTGCCATGGCGAAGCAGGCAGTGGAGCTCCCAGTCTGGCGGGACTGCAGAAGCCATTCACGGCCATGGACATGGTCAGCGTGACCTTCGGCCACGGCCCGAAGATGCAGGAGAACAGGAAGGCCAAGGGTACGACGTGGCCGGTCTTGAGCGCCTCGGAGATGTCCGACCTGGCGGCCTATCTCGGAAAGTAATTCGCGGCGGACGTCATGGAATAATGAAACTTCCATGACGCCCCAGCTAACGCTCGAGGAGTTCGGAGAGCGCCCGTTCTCGTTCTACCCGCCGTTGCTCGGGGTCGAGCATAACGAGTGGGTTTACCAGAAGTCCACCTGGTCGGAGATCCTCGTCCGGAACACGCAAAGCGATCTGAGCATCTGGATCCCGCGCCTTTTCCTTGGCGAGGTATCCCAGGTCGATAAGCCCATCATGATTGTTGGGCTGCGGCGCGAATTGGAATATCGCGGCGGCGCGGTCTGGCCGCACCAGCGGCGCGTCGTGGAGATGCCTAAGGCGGTTAACCAACCACCGCAAGCGCCTTGGTCGCCGCAACCACCCGCCTCCAGAAATGTCCGCATGGGCGGCGCGGAATCGAAGGTGGGGCGCATGCTCCTGATCGCCATCGGCGTGGGCATCCTCGCCTGCGTCGTTGTCGTCCCGATGCTGCGCGAAGGAGGTCCGGCGCACCCGGTCGTTTACAACGCGGTTCTCCAATCCGATCTCGGATTCTCCGGCAACGACGACTACTTCACGGTGGTGAACCGCTACGGGCCTCCCGCCGAGGATCGCTGGCGAAGCGACGAAGGCGAACTGCAGTACCGCCTGCTCTGGTATCCGAAGCAGGGGCTGTATATTGTTCTGATGGGGCCGGATCGCAAGGACGTCCACTATATCGGCGCGCTCGACAAGAACTGGCGCGTGGTGCACTCCATCGACAACAACAAAGAGGCGATGCTGCGCCGCCTGAAAAAATTCTGACCGGCTAGCCAAATTAAATTGACATAGGCAGAGGTTCTTAAAGTCGACCGTGTTCGATCTGGAGGTTGAGGCGATCCCGGGGGTCGCACCAAAACCGGCCAGAACCGGGGGCACCGCTGTTATCATTCAGCTTGGATCTGCCAGGCGACGACAAACTGAGACGTTTCAGAGCCGGGTATTTCGTGCCGGTTGAATTGCAAAGGCTGGGTTTTCAGAATAACCCGATCTTCTCTGAACTCGCTGATCGGGGAATGAAGCCGGTTCCCGGTGGCTTTCAGCAGGTACAGCCATGGTGCCGCTGGCGAGGCATATCGACCTTCCTTGATTGCGTCGCTTACGCGTGTAGATCCTCTAAGGCGATACCGCACGGTAGTGAGCTGACGCTCGAGCACATTACGCCGGGCCAGTTCTATTCAGCAAGCATTATCTTCTTCACCCAGGCTCTGCTGGATAACATTGGTGTCTGGCTATGTGACGC
Organism: Acidobacteriota bacterium; assembly: GCA_025353165.1. Classification (GTDB taxonomy): domain Bacteria; phylum Acidobacteriota; class Terriglobia; order Bryobacterales; family Bryobacteraceae; genus TMP-7. The sequence continues at coordinate 30,280 of JANXRE010000162.1, forward strand.
GCTCCCACTCTCTGTGAAGGGTGGAGAGCGACATTTCCTTTCCACGCAATTCAAGCGGGAACCGCTAAAACGAGAACCAACCGCAAAAGACGTACTTGGCACACACGAATCTTTCGTCAAACGCATTAATCAGTATCGACAGGTGTGGGCGCATACGCTCGCCGGAGGGTCGATGCCACTCGCGGATGAAAGTCCGTTCGAAAATCCCGAAACTACCAGCAAATTCTTGGGAGTGCCGATTGACCCCGCTATTCACCTTGATGAACCCAACTACCGAAGACGAATCGAGCAGTGCGCGCTAGGCAACGACGGGCGCTACTTGTACGAACTTACCGAATTCACCACGATGATACTGTAAAGATACGACCGCCATGTACCTTGATTGGCTGCGCTTTGCGCTCGATCAAGCGAAGCGGTGAATGCGGCCATACTGTGGAAGGGCTCGGCCAGCCTGCCGCAAATGACCCAGCGTGCACGGCGCTCTGGAGGACCGTCCGGGCGGTCTAGACTGAACGGTTCCCGGATCACTAAGGTTACAATTCAATCGAATGAAGCGCACTCTGGGACGCATCGGCTGGGCGCTCGTCTCCGTCGCCGCCGCCTTTTTCCTGGGCGGAATCGCCATCCACCGCGGCGAGCCGGTGAACAGCATGTGGCTGGTGATCGCGGCCGCGTGCACGTATCTCATTGGCTACCGTTTCTACGCCAAGTGGATCGCCGCGCGGGTGATGGCGCTGGACGATGAGCGCGCCACCCCGGCCGAGCGCCTCCGCGACGGCCACGATTTCGAGCCCACGAACAAATGGATCGTCTTCGGCCACCACTTCGCGGCCATCGCCGGACCCGGCCCGCTGGTCGGCCCCACACTGGCCGCGCAATTCGGCTACCTGCCGGGCGCGCTGTGGATTATCATCGGGGCCGTCGTCGGCGGTGCGGTGCAGGATTTCGTCATCCTGTTCTGCTCCATGCGGCGGGATGGCAAATCGCTTGGGAAGATGGCGCGTGAGGAGATCGGGAAGGTTGGCGGCGCCACGGCGTTGGTCGCCGTTCTGATGATCATGCTCATCCTGCTGGCGGTGGTGGCGCTGGTCGTCGTCAACGCGTTGAAGGGCAGCCCGTGGGGAACCTTCACCATCGCCGCCACCATGCCGATTGCCATGTTTATGGGCGTCTACCTTCGCTTCATCCGGCCAGGGAAGGTACTGGAAGTCTCCGCCATCGGCTTCGCGCTCGTGATGTTGAGTATCTTCGGCGGCCAGTGGATCTCCGAGTCTCCGGCCCTGGCGCCGTGGTTCACCTTCGGGCCGGTCGCGATAGCGCTGGCCATCATCGCCTACGGTTTTTTTGCCAGCGCGCTGCCGGTGTGGCTTCTGCTGGCCCCGCGCGACTACCTTTCGACCTTCGTAAAACTCGGAGTCGTGCTGATGCTGGGAGTAGGAATCCTGTTCGTGCGGCCGGAACTCCAACTCCCGGCCTTCACGCGGTTCACCGACGGCACCGGACCGATCCTGGCGGGCAAAATCTTCCCGTTCTGCTTCATCACCATCGCCTGCGGCGCGATCTCGGGATTCCACGCGTTGATCTCGTCCGGCACAACGCCGAAACTGATCGCGAAGGAATCGCACGCTCGCGCGGTCGGGTACGGTTCCATGCTGCTCGAGAGTTTCGTCGGCATCATGGCGCTCATTGCCGCTTGCTCTCTTCAACCCGGAGTTTTCTTCGCCGTGAATTCGCCCGCCGGTGTCGTTGGCGCGACCGCCGCCGAAGCGGCGCGGACGATAACGAGCTGGGGATTTCCGGTGACCGTGGCGGAGATGGACCGGCTTGCCGGGATCGTCGGCGAAAAAACCCTGTTCGCGCGGACAGGCGGCGCGCCGTCACTCGCGCTGGGCATGGCCCACATCTTCGGACGGTTCGGCGGCGAGCGAATCCTCGGCTTCTGGTATCACTTCGCCATCATGTTCGAGGCGTTGTTCATCCTGACCATCATCGATGCCGGAACGCGCGTCGGGCGGTTCATGCTCCAGGATCTGCTGTGGCACGTCTGGCGCCCCCTCGGGCGAATCGGATGGATGCCGGGAGTCATCGCCACCAGCGCGGCCATTGTGGGCGCGTGGGGTTATTTCCTGTACCAGGGAGTGCGCGATCCGCTAGGCGGAATCAACTCCCTCTGGCCGTTGTTCGGGATCGCGAACCAATTGCTGGCGACGGTAGCGCTCTGCGTGGCAACCACGATCCTGGTGAAGATGCACCGAGCCCGCTATATGTGGATCACCGGCGTCCCGCTCGCCTGGCTGGTGATCGTGAACTATACGGCGGCGTGGCAAAAAATATTCTCCGATCAGCCGAGGATCGGATTTCTGGCCCAGGCGAATCAATTGCAGGCAGCGGCGAAAACGGCCGAAGCCCAAATTTTAATTTTCAACGCTCGCCTGGACGCCGCGCTCTGCGCGCTGTTCGTGCTGATGGTGACGGTGGTGCTGGTCAACTCGGTCGTCGTCTGGACCGGTATTTTACGCGCGGAGAAAGTATGATGCATCTTGCCAGACGAATCGCCGCCGGAGTTCTCGCGTTGCTGCGCGAAATCGCCGACGAGAACGCGTACCACCGCCACCTCGCCGCGAGCGGGCGCGAGCACTCCGGAGCGGAGTGGCGCAGCTTCTGCGACAACCGGTTGCGTTCGAAGTACCAGCGTTCGAAGTGCTGCTGAAGCGACACAATGGCTCTGCGCTGGATCGGTTGGGATAACGGCGATGTGACGGTCATCGCCTTGCCGGGCCGCATCACCCTCGGCCAGGGCACGACACGTCTTCGCGAAGCGCTCCGGCAGGTTTTCGATCGGGGGCGCATTCACGCGCTGACCACCATCCGCGCCGCGGGCGGGCAACTAAGGGTGGCGAAGAGGCAGAGCCTGATGCGCGACCTGCTTCAGGTCACGCGAGTCTACACTTCGAAGTCTTCCCCGACGACGACAGCGCCGTGAAGAGCTTCCGATTCCCTGGAACTCTCTCCCCCTAGCCTGCGTATCCTGACTCATGAACAAGCTTGTCGCTCCGGCAAGACTGCTATTGTTGCCGCTACTTGGATTGTGCCTTGCCCGGGCGGACGCCCAAGCGCTGGAGAGCATCAACTCGCCAGAGGAATTGCACAAGGCTGTCGCATTGCTCGATGCCGCGTTGTTCGATTCCTACAATCATTGCAATTTGGACAAGTTCGCCTTGTTCGTCGCCGGCGATGTGGAGTTTTATCACGATCAGGGCGGAGTGACGCTGGGCGCCAAGGATTTGACCGAGAGCATCAGAAAGAATATCTGCGGCAAGGTGACCCGGGAGCTCGTTCCAGGGACTTTGCGGATATATCCGATGAACGGCTATGGCGCGCTCGAGTTGGGCGTTCACCGTTTCCACCACCCGGGGCACGACGACACCGAACCTCTGGGCGAGGCGGCTTTCATCCACCTGTGGCAATACAAGGACGGCGCATGGAAGATTACCCGGGTCGTCAGCTACGACCACCATTCTTTGGCGAAATAGCGCCTCAGTCCAATTGGAATTGATCCGAATCTGTTACATCGAGATTCCTTCCACGGATGTTGCACGCTCGGCCAACTTCTACCGACGGGTGTTCGGCTGGCGCATCCGGCAACGCGGCAATGGTCACACCGCGCCTTCGACGACACGCCCGGCGAAGTGAGCGGCTGGCGCATGGCCAAATTGACACGGCGTCCCACTTATGCCAATATAGGCATGTATCAGCGCCATAAAGAAACTCGCGTGGCTCGCCGATTCCCGCTCCAACGTGAAGTCGTTCCCATCCGGCGTCCAAGACGACATTGGCTATGCATTGTACGCGGCGCAGTTGGGCGAAATGATCGCCAAAGCTAAACCTCTGCATGGTCCCGGCAGCGGGGTGATGGGAATTGCGGCCAGTGATGAAAGCGGAACTTACCGCGCGGTCTACACGGTCTCCATTGGGGACTGGATCTACGTGATCCATGCTTTCCAGAAGAAGTCGAAAGCCGCGATCGCGACCTTGAAGTCCGAGATTGAACTGGTCCGGCAAAGGCTCAAACAGTTGCGCAGTGAGGTGAAGAATGCGGAAAAGAAAAGCTCTTGAAGTAGAGCCCAGTTCCGGTAACGTATTCGCCGACCTCGGCCTGGCCGACGCCAGCGAACACTTGATCAAAGCGGGGCTGGTAGTTAAGATCGGCCGAATCATCCGGCAACGGCATTTGACCCAAGCGGCCGCGGCTCAGTTCATGGGTATCGATCAGCCCAAGGTCTCCGCCTTGTTGGCGGGTCAGTTCCGGGGTTATTCGGTCGAGCGCCTGATGCGGTTCCTGGTCGCGCTGGGGCACGATGTAGAGATTGTCGTGAAGCCTAGAAAGCGCGGTTCCGCCGAACTTCGTGTTGCGTAGAGCGTGATCGTGTCGCCTTGACCGCCGCTAATGAAAATCGTGTGGCGGCGCGCACTCATCCCGGAACACAACGCCTCCGCCTTCCCCAGGCTCACGCTGCGTCCGAAGCCATATCGGCAGGCGGCAGGCCACACAAATCAGAAACATCAGGGCCATCCGCGCGTTGCCTGTTACTGTACCCACCGTGAAATCCGCCGAGCATCGTCGCGGCATCCCCCAGGAAGTAAGGGAGTTCGTCTTGGAAAGAGATGAAGGGCGTTGCCGAGCTGTTATAGGTGGACAGCGCTGTCGGGCGACCACCAATCTGCATTTCGATCACGTGCTACCGTTCTGTCGCGGAGGAGACAGCCTGGATGCCAAGAACATTCAGATTCTCTGCCGGGTGCATAATTTGCAGAAGGGGCCAACGCTGAAGTTCTGATTCCGCAGTTTTCATTCAGGGGGCCGCGGTGCCGTGGCCGCAATCCGGCCTCACTTGGATGAAATGTCGCCTTCGCTGAGTTGTGGTTCCATCTGGCGCTTCACAGGGGCTGCGCATGGATCACCGCGCATCCGAAATTTGGGGCGCCCTCGCACCCTAATAAAAATCATGCGACGGGGCGCATTCGTTCTCGAAACACAATGCCTCCGCCCTCCCCAGCCTCACCGACACCGCTCCCTGCTGGTTCTGCAGCGCCCCTTCCACCAATAAATACGGCGACGTGACGAGCACCCGCTCGTAAGCCTCGAACAGATCGGGAACCACGATCACGTTGGAGATTCCCGTCTCATCCTCGATGCTCAGAAACACAAACCCCTTCGCCGTTCCAGGACGCTGGCGGCAGATGACGCATCCCGCAATCCGGACCTGCCGCCCGTCGGGAATGCTCTTCAGCCGCACGGCCGGAGTCACCCGCATCGCGTCGAGTTCGGACCGGCGCAGCGCCATCGGATGCGGTCCCACCGTCAACCCCGTCCCCCGGAAATCGGCGTTCAGCCGCTCCGCCAGCGTCATCGGCACGAGCGGAGATTCCTCCGCGGCCGAGGGTAACTCCTCCAGCAGCGGACCCGCGGGCCGCACCGCCGCCTCCGCGCGCCATAACGCGTCCCGCCGGTGCGACCGCCGCGCTGGCTGGATATGATTCAGCGCGCCCACCTCGGCCAGGTTGCGCAACTCGTCCTTATGCATTTCGGGAACACGGCGAACTAAATCCTCCACGCTGTCGAACGGCCGCGCGGCCACGATCGCAAGGCCCGTCTCTTTCCGCAATCCGCGCACGTAATTCAACCCCAGCCGCATCGTGAGCCGGTCGTCTACAGTGCACTCCAACTCCGACCGAGTCACATCCACCGGCAGCACTCTCAAACCATGCCGCTGCGCATCTTTCACAATCGTCGCCGGATGGTAGAAACCCATCGGCTGATTATTCAGCATGGCCGCTGTGAAGGCCGCCAGATAATGGCATTTCAGATACGCGCTCGCATACGCGATCAGCGCGAAACTCGCGGCGTGCGACTCCGGGAATCCATACAGAGCAAACGCCGCGATCGACTGCACGATCGCGTCCTGCACGGGACCCGTAATGCCGTTCGCGTCCATGCCCGCGCGAAGTTGCACCTCCATCTCGCGCATCCTTTTCTCCGAGCGCTTAAACCCCATCGCACGGCGCAAATCCTCCGCCTGTCCGCCCGTGAACCCCGCGACGATCATAGCCATCTTCAACAACTGTTCCTGGAACAACGGCACCCCGAGCGTTCGCGCCAGCACCGGCTCCAGCAACGGGTGCATGCACTCGGCCTTCTCGATCCCCTGCCGCCGCCGCAGATACGGGTGCAGCATTTTCCCGACGATCGGCCCCGGCCGGATAATCGCCACCTGCACCACGATGTCGTAAAACCGCTTCGGCCTCAGCCGCGGCAGGCACGACATCTGCGCGCGGCTCTCCACCTGGAACATAGCCACCGTATCGGCCGCCTGAAGCGCCGCGTACACCTGCGGATCGTCCTGCGGTAGCCGCGCGAGATCCACCTCTTCGCCGTACGAATCGCGAATGATCGCGATCGAGTCGCGCAGCACTGCCATCATCCCCAGCCCCAGCAGGTCCACTTTGATCAGCCCCAGGTCGGCGCAATCTTCCTTGTCCCACTGGATGACCACGCGGCCCGGCATCGTCGCGGGTTCCAGCGGCACCACCGTGTCGAGCGCTCCCTGGCAGATCACCATCCCGCCCGAGTGCTGCCCCAGATGCCGCGGCAGATCCTGCACCGCCATGTACAGATCGTGGTATTTGCCCGACTGCGCGACATCCGCCGGCGGGACCTCCATCACCTTGCCGATGTCGCGCGCGGCCGACCGTTCCCGGTACGTAATCACATTCGCCGTCATCGCCGCGCCGCGCTTTCCGTAGCGCTCATAGACGTACTGTATGACTCGCTCGCGGTCGTCGCCGCTCGGAAGGTCGAGATCGATATCCGGCCACTCGCCGCGTTCCTCGGAGAGGAATCGCTCGAACAACAGATCCATGCCGACGGGATCCACGGCCGTGATGCCCAGCGAGTAACAGACGGCGCTGTTGGCCGCCGATCCCCGCCCCTGCGCGAGGATTCCACTGCGTTGGCAAAATTTGACTAAATCCCAGACGATCAAAAAATACCCGGCGAGATCCAGCTTTTCGATCAGCGCCAGTTCGCGTTCGATCTGCCGTTGCGCGCGCTCGTAGTATGGAACGTACCGCCGGCGCGCGCCCTCGTCCGTGCGTTTCCGCAGGAACGAGTTCATCGTTTCGCCATGCGGAACGGGATACGGCGGAAACTTGTAGTCGAGGTCCGCCAGCGTGAAATCGAGGCGCGCGGAAAGCTCAACCGTGTTGGCGATCGCCTCCGGGACATCGGCGAACAAGCGGGCCATTTCGCGCGGATGCTTGATGTGCCGCTCGGCGTTGCGCGCGAGCAGGCGCCCGGCCTCGCGGATCGTCGTTTTGTGATGCACGCAGGTGAGCACGTCGAACAATTCACGCTCGCCGGGCGTCGCGTGGCGTACGCCGTTGGTGGCCAGCAGCGGCAACCCGCGGGAGCGCGCGAGATCGATGACCGCCTGGTTGCGCGCTTCTTCCTCGCGGCTCATGTGGCGCTGCAATTCCGCATAGATATTGCCGCGCCCGAAGATGCTTAGTAGTTTCTCCACCGAGCCCTTCGCGAGCGGACCGTCTTCTCCGCCGGTCAGGCACACGAGCCCTCCCGCGTACATCCGGAACTCCTCGTCGCTCGCTCGCGCTTCGCCTTTCGGCGCACGCAATTTCATGGAGGTGATCAGCCGGCAAAGATTCTGGTAGCCCGTGCGATTCTCCACCAGCAGCGGCCAGCGCGATCCATCCTCGGCGGTGATCTCTGCGCCGAGATGCGCCTTCACCCCAAGCTTCTTCGCGGCCATATAAAACCGCGGAGCCCCAGCGACGTTATCCACATCGAGCAGCGCCATCGCGCCGCTGTCCATTTCCGCGCAAGCTGCCGCGAGATCCTCAGGCAACGAAGCACCTTCAAGAAAACTGAATGCGGAGCGGGCATGCAACTCGACATACTTAGGGATCACGTGGCGCACGCACTCCTGCGTGCCGCGTCGGCACCCCTGCCGACGCTTGGCGAGCCGGGCGGAAAAGTGTGTCGCGAAGAGTCGCGACACGGCACGCACGAGTGCGTGCGCCACGTCGAACTAGTCATACGCCCCCTCCACCAACCACCGCTCCGCCGGATGCTCCAAATAAATCCGGTACACCGCGCCATTGTTGAGCCCGACGTCCCACTCGTCGCGGTCCCACGGATCTGGGCACCACCAGTCTCCCGAAGCCCGCCACGGCCCCGCCGCCTGAACGACGTTGCCGTAAATCCCCCGTTCCGCGTCGAGCCGTTTCGGCATCCCCTCGCGCAACTCCACGCGAGCTTTCAAAGCTGGGTTATAACATCGGAAAGCCAGTCTTACCTGCGTACCGCTTGCTAACTCGCGCGGCTCGGAAACGCTCACGAATCTCCAAGCCCCCGGCCGGTGCGTGTCCTGCAATTCCGGCGAGCCGATATTCCGTTCGCCTACCATCGCCCGGATCTTCGCCAGCGTCAGCTCCAGTTTTTCCGGCTCCGGCGCAAGCGGAATAAACAATCCCCCCTGGACCGTGCGAGGCTCCACGGGAATCACTTCGACAACCGCCGCCGCCACCGGAGCGCCGGGCGGGTGCGCCTCCAGATCCAGTTGCAGCAACTTCAGCATCGCCTTCCCATCGCGGGACGGGAACGGCATCCGCACCGAGCGCCGCACCTCGCCGCCGCCTTCGAATTCCAGCGTCAGCCGAGCATCCGATGTCGCAAACCCGTGCACGATGAGCTTCGCGCACAGATCGTTCAGCAGCCGGGCGAGAATGAACAGCAGCGGTTCCAGCAGCGTCAGCCCGTGGTCCAGTTCGAACCGCTCGCGGAACACGGCCGCATCGCAGACCGGACGCAGCGGGCGGTCCGCCGTGCCGCGCGCGAGCCGTTGCAGATACACGCCCGCGCTTCCCAGCCGCTCGGCGATGCCGTCCTCCGGCAGCGCTCCGAATTCGTCCAGCGTGCGGACTCCCCAGCGGTCCAGCACCTCGAATGTTTCCGCGGCAAGCGGCAGCGTGTCGAGCCGGAATTCGCCGACATGCCGTGCCTCGTCCCCACGCGGGATCACCGTCACGCCCGGCAAATTCCGGGCGGCCAGAATCGCGGTATCGGGATTCGCGGCGATGCCGATGTGCCCGTCGAGACCGCGCTCGTGCGCCCGCCGCGCGATCTCGCTCGCAATCTCATGCGGGCCGCCGATCAGGCGCCGCAACGCCCCCACCGGAAGCACGACCGTCCCCGGGCCGTCCACTTCCACCAGCGGCGAGAACGTCCGGGCCACCTCCAGCAGCGCCGCCAGCGCTTCCCCGGCCGCATCAGGAATGTGAATGCACGCGTACATGGGCTACGCCTTCACAACGAACGAAGCTGCCTGGCCGCTCACCGGCTTGCGCGGCTGCGCTTCGTACTGCGCGCTCTCGAGATATTGAAACGGGTACGTCCCCGTGAAATTCGCGCGCTCGCGTTTCATTTCCACCAGCAGCGAGGCGCACGCCTTGGCCAGCGGCTCCCGCTCCAGCAGCAGAAATACGGTGGGCGTGTTCTCGATCACGCGCCGGAAGCGGTACCAGCAGGAGATTGGAATCCTGCTCAAGGCCCGGTCCGGCGCGTCGCAAAGATCCAGCGCCACCACCCCGAAGCCTCCGCTGTGCAGCAGCAGATCGGCCGCCCGCAGCGCATGATCGACGTCGCCCGCGCATCGCACCAGCAGCACTTGGCGCAGCGCCACTCCCGCCGCGGCCGCCGACTCCGGGTGGAACGAATCCGCCGTGTCCACCACGGCGCAGATCTCCCCCATCCGGGTCGCCTCGGCCAGCACCGCGTGCATCATCGTGGTGCGGCCGGAGGAGACGGAACCGGTGATCTCGGTGATGCGCCCCCGCGGACAACCCTCGATGACGCCGTCCAGTTCGCCGATGCCGGTGGAAAGGATTTCAGGCGGGGTATCGTGCCTCCAGCCGAGTTGAAGAGAGATAGCCATTTCGCCTTTTGTTCGCCCTTGTGGATAGTTTCTCTCCGGAAAGCGGCGACGTCAATGGTTAATGATATAAAGTACTTTATATCAGCTCAATATCTGTTGAGCCACCTCGCAGTTGTGCAAGGCTCATCCCGTACGGTCGGCTCTCTCTGCGCAGCAACGATGCCTATGTGATTTTTCGAACTCAATGCGGAGTACAAAGTCGGGGCGGTAAGGTGCATCTATGACACTTGGCAGCCGGAGAAACTTCGGGCAGGCTCCCAGTGGTCTGCTTCTCACCGCAGTTTTGGCCGCCTTAGTTTCGCCTGGACAGGCGCAGCTAAGACCGGCTTTCACACACGAGCGCGATATCGTCACCTCCCTCACCGGTACGTACTTCCCCGTTTGGGGCGGCGGGGTGATCGCGGAATACGAGAACAATGACTCCAGCGGGCCGATCATATACACGATCGACATGGAAGGCCGGCGGGATGAATTTCTCCTCACATTTCAGGACGGAGCTTACATCCAGATACACAATATCGCTGCCTCCGCTCACCGAGAAATCGCGATCGTCGGAGGTGCCTTGACCGCCGATGGCCGGGCTACTACAATTTTGGCCCGCATCGCGTCCGATCACAAACGGCAGACTATAACGCGCCTCTGGCCCTATTTAGCGGAGGTGGCCGCGTTCGGCCCGGACGGGACGATCTGGACGATCGGCAACGATGCGGACGACCTCGATAATTCTCGACATTTTTTGCGGCGGTTCGATGCGTCGGGAAAGCTTCTGGGGTCCACAACCTTCTGGGCCAGAGCTTCGACTGGGGGTGAAACAGCTTCTTTTCTGAGCGCGTCCCGGGACCGCATCGGATGGTTCACAAAAGAGGGCGAGTACATCGAATTCTCGCTGAGCGGTTCAGAAATCGGCCGTTACGAGGGACCGGACGGAGCGGCTGGCCCGGGGTCTCATTGGGATGCCAATAGCATGGCGTTGAGCGAAGACAACCAGGTGGTCGTGGGCCGCTTCGGAGGGGGCCGGTCGGAGTTTGTGGTTCTTGACCGGGAGAAGCGCTCCTGGCCAACGGTATCGATTTCAAAGGACCGCGCTCCGAAAGAGGCAAGAGTGCTCGGCTTCGACGGAACAACGCTGGTGACCACCACCTCGAACGGGATACTGAGTCGCTTTCAAACAAGGTGATCGCTCGAACGCCTGACGTATCGATATCGGGTCCAAATCCTTGCCGATGCGGGTTTTCTGTCAAGAGTTAACGCGGGTCAAGAAACGTGAGGTATCGATGGCTCTACGGAGTGGGTCTCTGGTGACCAAAGTCGTCGCTTGCACATGCCTGATTCTGGCGGCCTAGCCCTAATACTGATCACTTAACGATCTGGATCGCGTCGCAGATATGGATCGGCGGCAGAGGTTTGGCGTGCCGAGGGCGCGGCGGGAAGCTACTCATTTTGCGTTTCACTCCGCGGGGCGTTCGGCGATTGCGGCTGGACACGACGCGCTCCTGAAGGATCTCCTCCAGCACGGAGTTATGGAAGGCTTTCCTGTGCTGAGGGGGGAATAGCGCCTGAGGCGGCCAGTTTGCGACGGACGACCCTGACGGCGTGGAGGAGCGAGAGCCGGTCTGGATCTTCGTCGGCCTTGAGCGCTGCCTTGCATCAGGCCGCGCACGGCAAAGTGCGCCATTAACAGTCCATAGAACTCCTGCCGGACCAGATCCGCCGTCTTGCTGCGCAGGACGATTCGGGCACCGCACAGATGAGTTTTGAGTTTGTCAAACGCGGTTTCGATCTCCCAGCGCGCTCGTGATAGCGCGGACGTCTGCGCCGTTGGTCTTCCTGCGCCAGTCGCGTTCCGAAGGGAAAATGCGGCTCAGGTAAGAGCCGTCCGGCAGCCGTTTCTCGCAATCCAGGCGCATGTGTTTCTTCACGCGCCACAGCAGATCAGCTCTTGTGTCCACGGCTTGCATCCATAGCTGAAATCCAAAGAAGCTCCGATCCGCCAGGCACAACATCCCTTTTTCAAGGCTGGACAACACCTCTTCGGATCATGCGATCCCGCTGGTAGTGCAGCCCGCCATCTTCGTGCCGAACAGGATGTGTGTGCCGATCTCCGCCAGCGACACGAAGCGGATCTCACGAAGCGGATCTGAGGATACGCGCTCTCGCCGCGACTGGCCCCCGGTCGGCCGAACGCCTTGTCGTTGCCCTTCTCATCGGCGACGTCCAGTGTGCTGCCGTCCAGACTAACCAAACGGAATCCGCAGTACCATGCGCCTTTGGTGCCCGGCACTGCAATCGGCTTCCACCACTTCATCGTGCAGTTGCCGCAACGGCTCCCATCCCAGTCTGGTTCGCGCCTGCGAGATGAATGCCACGACCTTCGTGGTGGCGTCCGCGATGGCGGCGATTTGTAGCTCGTTGTTCCGGTTGGAGCGGTTGATGCCGTAGGCGAGCCACTTCCCGTCGAGTGAAAGTCCGCCGTCCGGTGCCGGCGATACCAGTGTTTCGAACTGGCCGTAACCCTTCGGCGCGACCGGCATCTTCGTTTGCGCGCTTAGCGCCCCGGCCAAAACGACGCAAGTGATGATAAGTCGCATCGCGAATTTCCTTTCGTTACTCTCCGGCCGCCAAGATGAAGCTCGGAAGCGCGCTCTCCAACAAGGGGGCCTGAGGATAAGGGTGGCCGGGGTAACGGCGGAAACCCTCGGCGAAGCGAACCCCGGCGCGCGCGCCGACTTCCCCGGTCCACTGCATCATCGTTTCGAGGTACTCGTCGATTCCGTGCTGCCGGCGAAGCCAGTTTCGCTGGCTGGCGTGGCATGCCAGCATTTCGCGCTTGACGCTCATCTCGCTCTCCACGTTCACAAAGAAGCCGGGCCTTTGTGGGCGGCCGTCCCGATCCACTCCGCCCAGCGAGTCGGTGAAATAGAGGTGCGGAATGGCTTCCAGCGCAGGCGCCGCGCCAGCCGCGCCCGTGCAGTAATTTGGCGCGGACGCCGCAAAACACGCATCCCGAACCAGTAGGCTGGTGGCCTCGTGGTCGGCGTGGTAGTCGATCGGAGACGCGGTGAGGACCAGATCCGGACGGGCTCGGCGTATGAGTTCGACGACCCGTCGGCGAGCGCCGTCCTCGTTGAAAATTGCCAGATCGCGGAATTCCGCGCACAGGTACGCGGCCTGGATCATCGCGGCCGCGGACGCCGCCTCCGCGCGGCGGATGCGGGATGTTTCGCCAGAGTCGAACTCGGCCGATCCGCAATCACCCGGCGTCATCGTCACCATCGTGATCGGGTGCCCCTGACGCGCCAGTAGCGCCAGCGTCCCCGCAGCTAGAAATTCGATGTCATCCGGATGGGCGTGAATGCAGAGGATGCGCATAGGTCCGATCTAAAATCCTACTATGCGGCACGCCGGCATTGCCGGCGCTTGCATTATTCAATATTTCTGTTATTATAGAAGTATGCAAACGGCAGAGCAGCAGACGGACGCACAAATCATCCGTTACGCCGACATGTTCTCGGCCATGGGAACCGAACCGAGGTTGCGGATCATGCGCCTTCTGCTGTCGGCTCATCCGGAAGGCATGATTGCCAGCGATGTCGGCAAGGAGCTTGGCATCGCGGCCTCTACGCTCTCGCACCATCTGGACAAGCTCAAGAAGGAGGATCTGGTGAAGGCGAGACGGGAAGGCACATTTCTCTGGTATTCGGCCAATGCCGAAACCCTGGAAGAGCTTCTCGGGTTTCTGTACGCCGAATGCTGCACGCGCAACAAGGCCATAGAGCCGCGCGCGATTATTCGTCTGTGCAAGTGAAAGGACAAAAAACAATGGAACTCAAGGAAATAGTAAAGGAAAAATACGGCCAGGCCGCCATGCGTGTCCAGAGGGGCGGAAGTACCTGCTGTGGAGCGCGGGCCGCCGTGGATAGTTGCTGCGACCCGATTACCTCAAACCTGTACGATGGCGCCCAAACCGGCGAGCTGCCACAGGAAGCGGTCCTTGCTTCGCTCGGCTGCGGGAACCCGACGGCCCTGGCGCAGCTCAAGCCGGGGGAAACGGTGCTTGATTTGGGATCCGGCGGCGGTATCGACGTGCTGCTGTCCGCGCGGCGGGTCGGGCCTTCCGGGAAAGCCTATGGCCTCGACATGACGGATGAAATGCTTTCGCTTGCGCGGGAGAACCAGCGCAAGGCCGGCGTCGAAAATGTGGAGTTTCTCAAGGGCGAAATCGAGCAGATCCCACTGCCTGACAATTCGGTGGATGTCGTCATCAGCAACTGCGTCATCAATCTTTCCGCAGACAAGGACCGCGTGTTGCGCGAGGCGTTCCGTGTGCTGAAACCGGGGGGCCGTTTCGCGGTTTCAGACGTGGTGGTGCATGGCGAAGTCCCGGCCGAGATTCAGCAGAACATGCTGCTATGGGTCGGCTGCATTGCTGGGGCACTGGAGGACAATCAGTACGCCGCCAAACTCGCCCGGGCGGGTTTTGAGGGTATCGATATCGAGCCTACCCGGGTCTACGACATTGAGGACGCGCGGGCCTTTCTGACCGGCCAGGGCATCGATGTGGACGCGATTGCCCCGCGGGTCCAGGGCAAATTCATGAGCGCCTTCATCCGCGCGACAAAGCCCGCGAGTTGCTGCGCTCCCGGTTGCTGCGCCTGATTCGGACCTTGGAAATGAAGAACAGCGGGTTAGGAACCTTCGAGCGCTACCTGTCGGTGTGGGTGGCGCTCTGCATGGCGACGGGCATCGCGCTTGGGAAGCTGCTGCCTTCCGCGGTCTCGGGTCTGCGGGGTGTCGAACTTGGCAACGACAGCCAGATCAACGCCCCGATTGCCGTCCTCATCTGGCTGATGATCACCCCCATGATGATGAAGGTCGATTTCTCATCCGTGAAGAATGTCGGGCGGCGTCCCACCGGACTGCTGGTGACGCTGTTCATCAATTGGGTAGTCAAGCCTTTTTCCATGGCGCTGCTTGCATGGGCGTTCTTCCGCATCGTTTTTGCCGCTTGGATCACGCCGGCCGAGGCGGACCAATACATTGCCGGCTGCATCATTCTGGCCGCCGCGCCGTGCACGGCGATGGTGTTTGTCTGGAGTCATCTGACAAAAGGGGACGCCGCCTATACGCTGGTTCAAGTTTCGGTGAATGACCTGATCATGCTCGTGCTGTTCGTACCGATTGTGCAATTCCTGGTGCATGGGGCATCCTCCCTGACGGTGCCCTTTCGAGTGCTGCTCATCTCCGTGCTAGTGTTTATCGTCGTCCCGCTGGTGACCGGCGCCCTCCTGCGGATGTTACTGGTGCGCAACCGCGGTCGGGCGTGGTTTGAAGGGGTGTTGCTGCCTCGATTTGCGCCCGTCACGATTGCGGCCCTGCTCGGAACACTCGTGCTGATTTTCGCGTTTCAGGCGGACAACATCACCGGGCGTTTCTTCCATGTGATCCTGATTGCCGTCCCGATCACGCTGCAGGTTTATTTGAATGCGGGCCTGGCCTACGGCCTTATGAAATGGCTCAAAGTGGAGCATTCGGTGGCGGCTCCTGGCGCTCTCATCGGCGCATCGAATTTTTTTGAGCTTGCCGTGGCCACCGCGATCGCGTTGTTTGGCCCGGAGTCGGGCGCGGCGCTCGCGACGGTCGTCGGTGTCCTCGTCGAGGTGCCGGTGATGCTTTCGGTATGCGCGGCGTGCAACCGCACCCGCCATTGGTTCCCTGTCGCGGAGGTTCAATCGCCATGAAGAAAGAACGAGTGCTCATTCTCTGCACGGGAAACTCGGCTCGAAGCCAGATGGCCGAAGGCCTATTGCGGCATGATGCGGGGGAGCGCTTCGAGGTGCACAGCGCGGGCACGAGGCCAAGCTCCGTACGTCCGGAAGCGATTGCCGTCATGCGAGAGTTGGGGATCGATATCTCCGGGCATCGTTCAAAGCATGTCGATGAATTCGACGGGCAACCGTTCGACTACGTCATTACGGTCTGCGACAACGCGCGCGAGTCCTGCCCGGTGCTTCCCGGCGCGGCGAAGAGACTGCATCACAGCTTTGACGACCCGGCATCGCTCACGGGCTCCGAGGAGGAAGAACGGCTCGCCATCTTCCAGCGCGTCCGTGGCGAGTTGAGGGCGTATCTGGGGCAGATCGCCACGTGACCTGGGTAAGCTAACGCTCCTTTCGGGAGAACCGACGGAATCGTGCGCGTAAAGCCTTGAATTCCAGTGTGGCCACGCAAGTGCATATAATCGGACCACAGGTTCTAGAGGGATTCCTAAGGAGGTCATATTAGCTAATGTTGTATCTGCCGAAGGTCATCGCACCCAGTTCCGCGCTCGCCGCGGCGCTGCTCCTTCTGATGTTCAGCACCGATATCAAAGCAATCCCTGCGTTTTCGCGCCAATACGGGACGTCCTGCACCACCTGCCACATCAACTTTCCGAAACTCAACGATTTCGGCAAGGCGTTCAAGGACGCCGGGTTCAAGTTTCCCAAGGACGACGAGAGCTTCCTCAAAGTCGCGCCGGTGATGTTGGGCGCTCCAGCGCAGAAAGAGGTATGGCCTCACAGCGTGTGGCCCGGTCAGATCCCCGGCGTGCCCCCCATCGGGCTGCGGATGAACAACTTCTTCCAGTTCACGGGCGCAAACCGGAAGCGCTTCGACGCCTTGGCGACGCCACCCACCCTTCCCGGCTTCATCCCGGCGACTGATTTCGAAACCGGCTTCTTCAGCATTTTCACCGCGGGTAATTTCGGCAGCGATATAGCATTCTGGGTCGACGACGACATCAGCGTCGCCGGCGCCAACGCCAATGGAGGACTGGGCGACGCCTATCTCAAATTCGTCAACATCGGCCGCGTGCTCAAACTGCCCACCGACTCGCTCAGTCTGCGCGCGGGCCAGTTTGAACTCGACCTGCCGGTGACGCAGGCGCGCAACATCAACCTGAGCCCCTACGACATCTACCAGGAAAGCAACATCGGCGCGATGAATTCGATGGTGCCCCTCCAGCAGAACGTGAACAACCAGTTCACGTTTTCCAACGGGGCTAAGGGAATCGAGCTGAGCGGCGGCCATACCTACGGCGGCTATCATTACTCGGTGGCGATCTTCAATCAGAACACCAGCGGCATCTCCCAATCCGGCATCCCGTATGTGCCCTCCGCCACGGGCGGCGCGGGCGGCGGGGTCGGCTTCGCCTCCGATTCCAGTTTCAAGAATGTATACGCGCGGCTTTCTTACCGGTTCAACCTGGAGCGCGATGCCGAGAGCCGGAATGGCGTGCAGGCCGCCGGGAAAATGGGCCCGCGGGATCACACGTATTTGAACGTGGGGACGTTCTACCTGGAGGGTAGATCTCTCCAGCGGTTTTTTGGCGCGGCCAACAGCGACGGAACGCAGACCATCCTGAATGTCCGTGAGCCTTACTCGCGTCTCGGCGGCGATTTCAACTTCAATTACCGATCGTTGAACGTGTACGGCGTCTACGTCTACGGCAAAGATTCGAACCTCCTGCCAGTGGACGCCAACGGCGCGCTGATTCCGCTTCCGCTCTCGGGCAGTCCCGTCCCAGTGGCGTTCGTCTCAAGCGAGCACGCCACTTACCACGGCGGATTCCTTCAGGCCGACTACATGCTGCTGCCCTGGGTCATGGCGACCTGGCGCTGGGACTCGGTCCACTCCGAGGCGGACCGCATCAATGCTTTGGCGCTCGCGTCCGGCACGCCGTACTTCGGCGCGTTCAACTCCACGCGAAATCGATTCAGCCCCGGCATGCAATTTCTCATTCATCCCAACATCAAGGCTTCCTTCGAATACCAGTTCCGTCCTCGCCAAGCCCTGAAAGTGGCGGGCGATGGCGTCACCACTCCGGTGTTCGCTTACGATGCCTTCCGGGTGAACACCTTCCTGGTGGGGTTGGAATTCGTATACTGATTCTCGAAGACGTTAAATGAAAAAAAAGAGAGCCTACCCAATGCAAAAGACAATACTTGTATCACTCATCGCCTGCCTCTCACTGAGCGCCGGCAACATCACCGGAAAAGTCGCGGCCGGAAAGGGCAACTCCGTCGTGTATGTGGATGCCATAGCCGGCAAGACCTTCCCGCCACCCGCCAAAGCCCAGGTCATGGACCAGAAGTCGCTCCTGTTCCAACCGCATATCGTCGTGGTCCAGGCCGGCTCGACCGTCGAGTTCCTGAACAGCGACAAAGTCGCTCACAACATATTCTGGCCATCCGTCGGCGGTAACAAGAAGCTCACGCACAATCTGGGCACCTGGCCGACGGGCGAGAAGCGAAGCTTCAAGTTCGACACGCCGGGGGCGGTGCCGTTGCTGTGCAACGTCCATCCCGAGATGTCCGGCTACGTCATTGTCTCGCCCACTCCATACTTTGCCATGACCGACGCCGAGGGCAACTACAAGATCGCCGATGTACCGAACGGCAGCTATACCGTGTCGGCCTGGCACGAAGGGATGAAAGTCCAGTCGAAGCCGGTGACCGTCAGCGGCGACGCCGCCGCTGACTTCGCGCTCTCCAAGTAACCGCCGGATTATCAGGAACTGCGCATGCTGACGCGTTTTCAAGACAAAACCGTGGATCGCGCCTGGCTGAACAGCAACTTCCCCTGCATGATGGCGTGCCCGGCCGGAACCAACGCCGGCCGGTACGTCTCCCTGATCGCGGAGGGCCGTTTCGAGGAGGCGTACCGTTACGCCCGGGATCCGAACCCGCTCGCCAGCACCTGCGGGCGCGTCTGCGCTCACCCCTGTGAAACCGCATGCCGCCGCGGAGAGATCGATAGCCCCATCCAAATCCGGGCACTGAAGCGCTTCCTCACCGAGCGCTACGGCCCGGAGGCCCGAAGGCCGCTGCGCATCGACCGCCCGCCAGTGATTCCGCAACCCTTTCGGGTCGCGGTGGTCGGCGCCGGCCCGGTTGGCCTGTCCGCGGCTCACGACCTCGCGGTGCGGGGTTATTCCGTTACGATCTTCGACGCCGCGCCCGTCGCGGGAGGCATGATGTACCTCGGTATCCCCGAGTACCGTTTGCCGCGCAGCGTTGTCGATTCGCAGGTCCGGGAAATCCTCGAAGCGGGCGACATTACGCTGAAGCTGAACCATGCCGCCGGCCGGGACTTCACCATCTCCGGTCTCCGCGAGCAGGGTTTCTCGGCCGTGGTGGTTGCGGTGGGCGCTCATCGCAGCCGCGATCTGTCCATCCCCGGCGTGGACCTCGACGGCGTTCACAAAGGCATCGATTTCCTGCTGAACGCGAATCTCGGATACCGCTTCACGATTGGTAAGAAGGTGATCGTCATCGGCGGTGGCAATGTCGCGATGGACGTCGCCCGCTCGGCCGCACGTGAAGTGCTCCGCCAGCACGTGGCCGGCGATGCATCCGCGGACCTGGACCCCAGCGAGACCAACGTCGCCGCCGTGGCCGCGCACGAAATGGTGGACGTTTCGCTGTCGGCCCTGCGCCTCGGCGCGCAGGAGGTCGGCATTGTCTGCCTGGAGAAACGGCACGAGATGCCTGCCGCTCTCGAGGAAATCGAAGAAGCCGAAGTCGAGGGCATCCACCTCCACGACGGATTCGGACCGCGGCGCGTCGTGGGCAGCGACGGGAAAGTCACGGGGCTCGAGGTCATCCGCACCAAAGCCGTCTTGGACGCATCGGGCCGGTTCAATCCGACCTTTGTCGAAAACAGCGAACGCATCATTGAGTGCGACACCGTCATCCTGGCCATCGGCCAGGCTCCGAACCTCGATTTCCTGAAGCCGGAAGACGGCGTGAAGGTTTCGCCGCGCGGCCTGATCGTCGCCGATCCCAACACTCTCATGACCACCGCTCCCGGCGTGTTCGCCGGCGGCGACTGCGTATTCGGTCCCCGGCTGATCATCGACAGCGTCGGCGACGGCAAGCGCATCGCGATCGCGGTGGACGAGTATCTCACCGGGCGCAAGCAACCCGATCCAGAGATTGTGATCGAAGTGCTGAACCACCACCGGATGGCCGCCGACTACATGGCCTTGAACCGCCAGGCGGTCCCCATGCTGCCGCTCGACCGGCGCACCGGCGTGACCGAAGTCGAGATCGGCTTCGATGAGCGGACGGCGATGGAAGAGGCGCGGCGATGCCTGCGCTGCTGGATCAACACGGTGTTCGAAGGCAATCCAACGGACGCGTCGCAGTGCGTCCTTTGCGGCGGGTGTATCGACGTCTGCCCGGAGCAGTGCATCCGGCTGGTGCCGCTCGAGCAGATCGAGTGGACGCCCGAGGTACTGGACGAGATCCGGCAGAACCAACAACTCTATGCAGTCGAACTGGACGACGTCGCCGCCGAGGAGTTGGGACTGATTACCGGCTCGGCCATGCTCAAGGACGAGACTCGGTGCATCCGCTGCGGCCTCTGCGCCGAACGCTGCCCCGTCAATCTCATCACCATGGAAGCCTATTACGTAGTTCCCGGCGGAGCTGCCGGGCTGATCGAAATCTCCGGCATCGGCGCAATCCCGCAAACGCCGATACCGGCTTCGCGTTAGGAGAATCTGGAATGCCTGAAGAGGGAAAGCCGAAGCCGGGCGGCGAAACAACCCGGCGCGAAGCGTTCGTCAAGTTGGGTGTCGGAGCGGCTTGCGCCGCTTGCGCCGGCGCGGCGGTGTTCGGATTCGAGTTCCTCTCTCCGAACGTGTTGTACGAGCCTTCGGCCGTGGCCAACGCCGGTAAGCCCGACCGCTACCCGGTTGGCTCGGTGACGCAGGACTTGAAGGCCGGCATCTACGTAATTCACGGCCCCGAGGGATTCTATTCGCTCTCCGCGGTCTGCACGCACCTGGGCTGCCTGACGGTGTGGAACGCCGATCTCGGCATCGTGGCCTGCCCGTGCCATGGCAGTAAGTTCAACGAGCACGGCGAGAAGATCGACGGCCCGGCGCCGCGCGGTCTTCCCTGGCTGCGGGTGTGGCTCAGCGACGAGGGCGACCTGCTGGTGGACCGCTCCACCACGGTCCCGGCGAAGCAGTATCTGAGGACCTGAAATGGCGAAGACACTCGAAGGCTACATCAGCGAACTGCAAGGCACCCGCGTCTGGCGCTCGGTTTTCCGCGGGGGCGCCGGGGCCAACAACCTACGCCGCTCGCTGGCCGTGCAGCAGAACGTCTTTCTTCACCTGGCGTCGGTCAAGATCAGCCGGCGCTCGCTGTCGTTCCGCGCGACCTGGTTTTTGGGAACACTCAGCCTGGGCACGTTTCTGATTCTGGCGATCACCGGGATCCTGCTGATGCTCTACTACCATCCTTCAGTTCCGCAAGCGTACGCCGACATGAAAGACTTGCAGTTTGTCGTGTCCGCCGGCGTGTTCCTGCGCAACCTGCACAGGTGGTCGGCGCACGCCATGGTCTTTCTGGTTTTCGCCCACATGTTCAAGGTCTTCTACCGCGGCGCTTACCGCTCGCCGCGGGAATTCAACTGGGTGATCGGCGTTGTCCTGCTGATCCTCACGCTGCTGCTTAGCTATACCGGCTACCTGCTGCCCTGGGATCAACTTGCTTTTTGGGCGATCACGGTCGGCGCTAATCTCATGTCGTCCGTCCCGGTGCTTGGCCAGAAATTTCGGTTCCTGATGCTGGGCGGCAACACGGTAAACGCAAACGCTCTGCTGCGCTTCTACGTCCTGCACTGCGTGATTCTGCCCCTGACGGCAGCCGTGTTCCTCGCGATTCATTTCTGGCGAATTCGAAAAGACGGCGGCCTGTACACGGGCCAGGGTGACTCCAAATGACCGATGAAAAGAAGTTCGTCACCGGCCTGGATTCGGACAGCCGCCGCACGCCGCTGCGTCTGGCCTTTGTCACTCGCCGCACGTCACCGCAGGTAAAGGTTACCGACGATCCGGTCGTCATGACGTACCCGGAAGGAATCCTGCGCGCCGTGGTGGCCGTGCAGAGCCTGGCCATAGCGCTGGTGGTGATCTCACTAATCTGGGACGCGCCGCTGGAAGAGCTGGCCGACCCCATGCACACGCCCAATCCGGCTAAGGCTCCCTGGTATTTTCTGGGCCTCCAAGAGCTGCTGCATTACTTCCCGCCGGTCGTCGCGGGCGTCATCATTCCGGGGCTGGTGGTCGCGGCCCTCATCGTCATCCCGTACTTCAACATCAACATCGAGGCCGAGGGGATCTGGCTGAAGAACCGGCAAAGACGCCTGCGCATATTCGGCGCTGTCGTCGTTATCTTCTCCGCGGTGATGCTACTGTTCCAGGTGTATGCGGTGCTGATGCCAACTCTGACGATCGCGGCATTCATGCTGGCCGCCGCGCGCAGCGCGCCCGATTCACCCGTCCGCTTCCGGCGCTGGCTGGTGTCCAAGCCGGTGGCGTACTGGGTGATGACGTGGTTCCTGGTGCAGGCGTCGGTGTTGACTATCATCGGCACTTTTTTCCGCGGCCCGGGCTGGTCGTGGATTTGGCCGTGGAGGAGCTGATGTCGATGCTGCGAAGAATTGGAGCGTTCCTGTTCGGCGATAGCGCCCGCGCATTCGGCACACTAGCCGCGGTGCTGCTGGTTTGCCTGGCGATCACTCCGGCCAAGGATCACTTTCGCGAATGGCACCGCTATCAGAAGAAGTACCTCGGCCTGATTCGTACCCGCGGAGATGCTGCCACTCTGCAACGCCGCTTTCAGGACGGCCTTCAGCAGACCTGGATTCCCGAGCTCGGTGTCGTGGACCGCTGCACCACCTGCCACGTCGCAATGAAGGAAATAAGCCTGCAGGACGTGGCCACGCAGCCATTCCGTCCGCATCCATCCATTCCTCACACGTTGACCGAGTTCGGTTGCGCCATGTGCCATCGCGGTCAGGGCGCGGCCACCGGAGTCCAGGAAGCTCACAGCAGCACGCTGGCATGGGAACAGCCGGTGCTCGCTGCGCGCTACGTCGAATCGGGCTGCGGCCAGTGCCACTCGAATGCGCTCACCGGCACGCCGCAACTGAACCTCGGAAGGAAGATGCTGGCGCGCTACGGCTGCGTGTCGTGCCACGCGATCCGGGAACCGGGCCAGGGGCGGATGCAGTCCACGAATCCCGCTCCTCCGCTCACGCGGATTTCGGCGAAGACGAGCCGCGAATGGATCTTTGCATGGTTGAAAGATCCGCAGGCGTATGCCCAGACGGCCACCATGCCGAACTTCCAGTTGAGCGACGACGATGCGCGGGATATTTCGGCCTTCCTGATGAACCAGAGCGCCGCCCCGCCTGCCGCCGCCTCACCCGCACCCGCGGCCGCCGCGGATCCGCAGGCCGGAGCGAGCGTGTACGGCGAGTCCTTCTGTGCGTCCTGTCACGCGACGGTGAATGCGGCCGGCCTCGTGGTCGGCGGCAACATCGGCCCGGAGTTGACCAGGATCGGGTCGAAAGTAAAGCCCGATTGGCTCATGGAATGGCTGAGCAGTCCGAAGAAATACGACCCGCACACCCTCATGCCGCGCTATCGCTTCGAACAGAAGCAGCTCGACCTGCTCGCCGGATTTCTGCAGGCGAAAACGGATTCCGATCTCCTGGCGAAAGTGCAGCTTCAGCCCGCGTCGGCCGGGCAGATCGCCCACGGCAAGATCCTCGTGAAAGAGCGCGGCTGCGCGTCGTGCCATGAAATCAACGGAGTCGCCAAGCCGGAAAGCTTCGCGCCGGACCTGACGATGATCGGGAGCCAGTCGCTCGCCAAGATCGTGTTCGCCGAGGGAGTCGCGCACACTCTGCCCGATTACTTGCAGGCCAAGATCCGCAACCCGCATTCGTTCGGCAAGGCCACCAAGATGCCGCAATACACCTTCCCGGCATCCCAAGTGGACGCACTGGTCACTGCGCTGCTGGCGCAGACCGAACGCGCCCAGGCGTTGCCGGCGAGCCTGCGCGTCGCCGGTAAGCGAGAATCCGATTACCACCCGGCGGGAAAGGCCGGCCAACTGATAGCCGACATGAACTGCTTCAGTTGCCACGCCATCAACGGACGCGGCGGGGACATGGCGCCGGAGCTGACCTGGGAGGGCAGTTCGGTCCAGCGGAAATGGCTGGTCAGCTTCCTCAAGAATCCCAACACGCTGCGGCCGGCGCTCATTCGCAGAATGCCCCGCTTCAACGTCACCAACGCGGAAGCCGAAACGCTCGCGGACTACATTATGACGGTGTACCAGACCCCCTCCTTCGATGGCGGCGAACTGGATGCCGCGAAGTTCGGGCCGGACGAGGTGGAGCACGGACGGCAGTTGTTCTATTCCAAATATGCATGCCAGTCCTGCCACATCGTCGATTCAAAGAGCGACAAGGGCTACATCGGCCCCACGCTGACTCACGTCGGCGCACGGCTCAGCGCCGAGTGGATCGTGCAATGGCTGAAGAACCCACAATCGCTGCGCCCCGGGACCATCGAGCCCAACCGAAACATGAGCGACGAGGACGCCCGCGCGCTTACGGCGTACCTCATGAAGCAGAACCGGGAGGTCGCCGGCAAATGAGAAACTTGTTTGCGCTAGCCGGAATCGCTTTGCTGTTTGCCGCCGGATGCAACCGCGCTCCGAAATCCGCCGAGGCCCCTCAGGCAAAGGCCTTCGGCGCGGCGGTGGTCGAGGTCGGCGGAAGCAAGCAGGCTGCCGCCATCGGAACCGCTCTCGATCAGCCCGTGCTGGTGCAGGTCAATGATGGCCAGGGAGCGGCGGTTGCAGGCGCTCTGGTGTCGATTCGCGTTCCTAACGGCGGCACGGCAACGCCCGCTGAGGGAGTGACCGGCGCGGACGGACAGTTCACGTCCGTGGTCGCTCTGGGGGGAACTCCGGGACGGTATCAAATCGTCGCATCGACGCGCGACAAGAACGGCAAAAGCATCGACCTGCGCCTGGATGAGGTAGCCCTCGGCTATCAGGAAATCCAGGGCCGCGAGTTGAACAACCTGTACTGCGCCCGCTGCCACGATCCCGAGTCCACGGCGGAGCGGGTTTCCAACAAGGATAACCTCACAGCCAAGGCCCATGCCTTCTCCGAAGGCCCGGTCCTGAATGCCATGAACGATTCCGATCTAGCCTCCATCATTTCGCACGGTGGCCCCGCGTTGAGCCGCTCGCCGGAAATGCCTCCTTACGGCTACACGCTTCGCAAAACGGAAATTGCCGCGCTGATGGCCTACATTCGAGCTATCGCCGATCCTCCCTACCGCACGAAGGGTGCGGTCTATGCGAAGAACTAAGAACCCACCGGAGACCGTGGCGCACGCACTCGTGCGTGCCGCGTCGAGACTCCTCTCGACGCTTGGCGTCGCCAAGAGTGCCGACGCGGCAC
>JANXRE010000009.1 GCA_025353165.1 Acidobacteriota bacterium
TATAGGTATTTCCCGGCACATCGGCTCAGATTTATCATTGAGGAGCTTGAACTTGCGTCACGGGACAAATTTGCCGCCTGCGAAGGCGTCCGCCCAGGGCTCTCTATCGAGCACATAATGCCTCAGAAGTGGCAGGAGCACTGGCGAGAGCTACCATCCGGGAGACTCGCCCCCAAGCATGGGGAACTGCCTACTGACGAGAAGACAGCCCAAGAGATGGCGGAGCGCAACGCCTTGATACATACGCTGGCGAACTTGTCCTTGCTAACCCCGCCCGGTAACGCTTCGGCCGGCAACGCGGACTTTGAGGCTAAGAAGCCCCGTCTTCTCGACGCCCTGCTTCGTATGAACCTTGACATCGCGAATCAGCCCCGTTGGAGCGAACACGAGATCAGGACTCGAGCGGCAAGGCTGGCCGATCTGGCCGTGAAGACGTGGCCAGCGCCGCCTCCACTCTCGGGACAACCGACGCCCTAACAGGTTGCTGAAAAAAGGGCATTCCGATGTCGGCTTGTTGGAGTCCCCCCAATTAACGCGATAATCGGCGTTTCGCGCGTGTAAGTCTAGTATTTGCAACGCGAGGCGACTATGAGCCGTTCGGCTGTTAACCGAAGGGTTGTAGGTTCGAGTCCTACCTGAGGAGCCACTTTCCCTCGTCCTTACCCTCCGGGGTACCCCCAGTGCTTGACAGACCCCCGGCCCTAAACGAGGCGTGGCAGACGCGATGAACTTCGATTTGGACTCCGGCCGTCCACGTACTTTGGGCATGACACCGCGTCAAAGAAGATCCTTACAAACATAAGGGGCGCTGAACAAACATAAGGGGCGCTGACCGGAACACGTTGGTCAGAGACGCCATAGATCACGCGTAGGTGCCAGACCTGGCCCGGAACCCTTCATCCCAGGCTCTTTGGTTGGCTTCCTCATTGGGACATAATCTGCGTGCCAAATCCCCCTTTGGTGTAGACTAAAATCCGGACTATATGGGTCTTCCCGAATATGCCCTGCCGCACTTTCATTCGTTGTACTTCAGCTGTCCTGTACTGCTGCTGGATCGCGGCCGCCGCTCCCGGCACCAAGGCTCCGGACCGCATCGATTTCGATCGCCAGATCCGGCCTATATTCTCCGATAAATGCTTCGCCTGTCACGGGCCGGACGAGAAAAAGCGCGTGGCGAACCTGCGTCTTGACGACCGGGAAGGCGGCGCGTACGAGAACCGAGGCGATCATCGGATCATCGCGCCCGGCGACGTCGCGCACAGCCGCCTCGTGGACCGCATCACCGCCGTGAAGCCTGGAATGCGGATGCCGCCGCCCGCTTCCGGGCTGTCGCTCACGAAAGAGCAGTCGGATCTCATCGTCAAATGGATCGAGCAAGGCGCGGAGTGGAAATCGCATTGGGCCTACATCGCTCCCAAGCGCCCGCCGGCCCCGTCCGTCTCGAATACGACGTGGTTACGGAACCCGATCGATGCCTTCGTACTCGCGCGGCTGGATCAGGAAGGCTTGAAGCCCTCGCCTGAAGCCGACGGGGTCACGCTGCTCCGGCGGGTGACGTTCGACCTGACGGGATTGCCGCCGACTCTCGCTGAATTGGACGCTTTTCTGGCCGACAAAAGTCGCGACGCGTACGAGAAGGCCGTGGACCGGCTGCTCCTTTCGCCGCGTTACGGCGAACGCATGGCGATGCAGTGGCTCGACCTCGCGCGCTACGCCGACACGCACGGCTATCACATCGACAGCCATCGCGAGATGTGGCACTGGCGCGATTGGGTCATCGACGCCTTCAACCGGAACATGCCGTACGACAAGTTCACGGTCGAGCAACTGGCCGGCGATCTGCTGTTGGACGCGACGGTGCCGCAGCGCATCGCCACGGGCTTCAACCGCAACCACATGATCAATTTCGAGGGCGGTGCCATCCCCGAAGAGTATCAGAACGAATACCTGGTGGACCGCGTCGAAACGACGGCCACCACGTGGCTGGGGCTCACCATGGGATGCGCGCGTTGCCACGATCACAAGTACGACCCGCTCAGCCAGAAGGAGTTTTATCAGTTTTCGGCATTCTTCAATTCCGTGCCCGAAGAAGGGCTGGACGGAAAACGCGGCAACGCGAAGCCGTATTTTTCGCTGCCGTCGCCCGAGCAGAAATCGCGTCTGGATGCGCTGACCGAAGGCATCGCCGCCCGCGAAAAGGTCTTGTCGGACGATACCGTTGCGCCGCTGCAGGCCCAGTGGGGGCCGGGGCGGCTCGCCGGTTTGCCGGAAACACCCCGCGCCGATCTGCTGGCCTGGTACGAACTGGACGGCAACCTCTCCGATATCACCGGCCACTACCGGCATGGCGCCGTCGTGAAGGGAGACCCGAGTTATGGCGAGGGCGTGATCGGCAACGCGGCGGAGTTCGACGGTCAGACGCAGGTTACTTTCGGACGTTTCGACATCGACAGCGCTCGACCTTTCTCCATCGCCTTCTGGGTCGCACCGGGCGGCGCGCGCCGCAACCCACTGTTGACGAAGTTGACTCCGGATGGACGCGGCCTCGAGATTTACCTCGACGATTACGTGCTCACCGATATTCAACAGCTCAGCCCGCGAGTGTTCGTGCGGATGGATGGCATGGAACTCTCCGCCGGCGAAAGGTTGATCGAAGGCGAGTGGGTTCACTTCACGCTGACCTATGACGGGTCCGGCCGGGCCGAGGGAATGAAGCTCTTTATCAATGGGCAGCCGGCGAAGACCAATGCGCTACGAGACACGCTGGCCGCAACCGCGAGGAATGGAGCGCCGTTCGAGATCGGCAATCCCGCGTTTGGCCCGCGCTTTCGCGGCCGTCTGGACGATATGCGAATCTACTCGCGCGCGCTCGTCCCCGAAGAAATCCGCATCCTGGGAGTGGACGATGCTGTGCGCGCGGTCTTGTCGAAGCTCTCGCCGAGCCGGTCCAAGGAGCAGTTCGAACGTCTCCGTAAGTTCTACCTCACCAACGATGCTCCCGACGAATACCGGCGAGCGTGGGACGAATTGGGAAAGCAGAAAGCCGAGAAAAAAGCGCTGACCGCGGCCGTCCCGACGACGATGGTGATGTCCGAGATGGAGACGCCGCGCGAGACGGCGATCCTGGCCCGGGGCGACTACAGAAATCGCGGGGAGAAGGTATCGCCGTCCGTCCCGGCAGTGCTGCCGCCGCTGCCCAAAGACGCTCCGCCGAACCGGCTCGCGCTTGCGAACTGGCTGGTGAGTCCGGCGCATCCCCTGACCGCCCGCGTGGCCGTGAACCGTTTCTGGCAGATGTACTTCGGCACCGGGATCGTGAAAACCGCTCAGGACTTCGGCTCGCAAGGCGATCAGCCGACGCATCCCGAGCTGCTCGACTGGCTCGCCACGGAGTTCATCGGCCGGGGCTGGGACGTGCGCGCCATGCAGCGCCTGATCGTCACTTCCGCGGCTTACCGCCAATCCTCCCGCACGACTCCCGAGCTGATCGAGAAGGACCCCGAGAATCGCTGGCTGGCGCGCGGACCGAGATTCCGTCTGCCCGCCGAGATGGTGCGCGACAATGCGTTGTTTGTAGCCGGCCTGTTGAAGGAACGCTTGGGCGGTCCGAGCGTCTTCCCCTATCAGCCTCCTGGGCTGTGGGAAGAAGTTTCGTTTGGAGACGGATTCTCCGCGCAAACCTACACGCCCAGCCACGGTGACGATTTGTATCGCCGGAGCATGTATACGTTCTGGAAGCGCACCAGTCCGCCCGCGTCGCTGATCACTTTCGACGCGCCGGATCGGGAGAAGTGCACCGCACGGCGGAGCGTGACCAACACGCCGCTTCAGGCGCTGGTTCTGTTGAACGATCCTACTTATCTCGAGGCGGCGCGGACATTAGCTCAAAAGGTGATAACGGACGTGCCACGCGATGCCTCGCGCCGGATCGACCTTGCGTTCCGGCTCGCAACGGCGCGCACGCCGACAAAACAGGAGTTGGGTCTGCTTCTGACGCTGGCTTCCCGCGAGATGGCCGAGTATAAGGCGCATCCGGACCGGGCCCGGCTTTTATTGGACATTGGCGAATCGAAGCCGGACGCGAGACTGGCGCCCGCGGAGCTGGCGGCCTGGACGACCGTTGCCAGCGCCATTCTCAACCTCGACGAAACGATCACGAAGGAGTAACGGAAATGACGCCGTACCAAGAACTGCAACTCGCTCTCACCAGGCGGCATTTCTTCGGGCTCGCCAGCACCGGCATCGGAACCGCCGCTCTCGCGTCGTTGATGGAACCCACCGCGTTCGCTGACGCAGCGACAGACGGCGGACAGCTTGGGTTGCCGCACTTCGCGCCCAAGGCGAAGCGCGTCATCTTTCTCCACCAGTCCGGTGGCCCGTCTCAGATCGATCTGTTCGACTACAAGCCTGTATTGAAGAAACACCAAGCCACCGAACTGCCGTCGTCGATCAGGATGGGCCAGCGGATCACGGGGATGACCTCCGGGCAGAATTCGCTGCCGGTGGCGTCGTCCATCTTCAACTTCAAGCAGTACGGCCAGAGCGGCACGTGGCTCAGCGAGCTGATCCCTCACCACGGGAAGATCGTCGACGACATCGCGATCATCAAGACGGTCAACACCGACGCGATCAATCACGATCCCGCAATTACTTTTATTCAGACGGGTTTCATGCAGCCCGGACGGCCCAGCATGGGATCGTGGGTGAGCTACGGCCTGGGCAGCGAGAACCACGACCTGCCGGCTTTTGTCGTTCTCATCTCGCAGTCCAGCGCGCTGAATACCGATCAGCCGTTGTTCTCGCGGCTGTGGAGCGCCGGGTTCCTCGCGTCGAAGTATCAGGGGGTGAACTTTCGTTCCGGGAGCGATCCGGTGCTGTTCCTGTCCGATCCCGCTGGCATCGACAAGCCTACACGCCGCCGCATGCTCGATACCGTAAAGGCGTTGAACGAGATCCGCGAGCAATCCTACGGCGATCCCGAGATCGAGGCGCGCATTTCTCAATACGAGATGGCGTTCAAGATGCAAACTTCGGTGCCGGAGCTGACCGATCTCTCGAAGGAGCCGCAGAGCACGTTCGATCTCTATGGGCCGGACTCGCGAAAACCCGGCAGCTACGCCGCGAATTGCCTGCTGGCGCGCCGTCTCGCCGAACGGAACGTCCGCTTCGTTCAGATTTACAAGCGCGGTTGGGATCAGCACAACGACCTGCCGCGCGATCTCAAGCTCCAGTGCGAGAGCGTGGACCAACCGTCGGCGGCGCTGATCCAGGACCTGAAGCAGCGAGGGCTACTGGACGAGACTCTGGTCATCTGGGGCGGAGAATTCGGGCGCACCGTGTATTGCCAGGGCAAGCTGACGGAGGCCAACTACGGCCGCGACCATCACCCTCGTTGCTTTACGATGTGGATGGCCGGCGGGGGCATCAAGCCCGGCGTCACGCTTGGCGAAACCGACGATTACAGCTACAACGTGGTCGCCAATCCGGTGCACGTTCACGATCTGCAGGCGACCATTCTGCGGTGCCTGGGCGTGGATCACAAGCGGCTGACCTACAAGTTCCAGGGGCGGCACTTCCGGCTCACCGATGTGGAGGGGAACGTGGTTCAGGAGTTGCTAGCCTGACCGTGCGAAACGAACCCATTTTGTGGTCCAATACGAGTGCTGATGAAAACTATCTATCTTCTTGCTTTCCTTGCTTTGCCCGTACTTGCCCAGGATGGGTTTCGCCCTTTGTTCGACGGCAAGACTCTCGAAGGTTGGGAAGGCGACGCACGGCTCTGGTCGGTCCGCGACGGCGCAATCGTCGGGTCCACGGATCACACCAAGATCACGCACAACACCTTCCTGATCTACCGCAAGGCGCAGTTTAAAGACTTCGAACTTCACGCGGAAGCCAAGCTGCGCAACCACAATTCGGGAATCCAAATCCGCAGCGAGGCGCTGGACGATTATGTGGTTCGCGGCTACCAGGCCGACATGGCCGAGGGCAACTGGTGGGGCTCCATCTACGACGAGAAGGGAACCCGCGGCGTGATGGTGAACGGGTGGATAGGCAAGGCTGAAAAGGTCGTAAAGAAGAACGACTGGAACACCGTCGACGTTTTGTGCAAAGGCGACAACATACAGGTGCGCGTCAACGGCCTGCTGACAGCCGATCTTCACGACTCGCTGAAACTGGAAGGCATCATCGCGCTGCAGTTGCACATGGGTCAGCCGATGGAAGTCTCGTTCCGGAACATCCGCATCCGCGAGATCAAGTAACCGGCTTCTTCAGTCCGATCATCACGCTGGAGACCAGGTCCTTCGCCTGCTCGATGTTCTTCGCGATGATTTGCACGTCCATCTTGGGCTTGCCCGGCTGCCGGGCGCTCTGGCAATACACGCCGTGCTGGCCGACGAGCACCAGCGCGTCGGTGAGCAGATCGAGCGTCACGGCAAGCCTGCCCCGTTCCACACCCATCATGAACTCGTGCTTGTCGAGTTCGTCCCGCAGTTCGTCGTGTACGGACATCTACTCCAGTCTCGCCTATAAGGGCAGGACCAGTCGCGCCTCGCAGCCTTGGCCTTCGGGCCGGTTCTGCAGAGTCAGCGATCCTCCGTGCGCCTCGGCGATCTGACGGCTTAGCACCAACCCGATTCCGGATCCGCCCTGTTTGGTGGTGAAAAACGGGACGAAGAGGTTGTTTGTGTTGGAGAGTCCGGGGCCTTCGTCCTTCACCCAGATCTCGACCTGTGCGCCGCTGCGCGACCACCCGACGGCGACGCTGCCTCCCGTTTCCCGGGCGGCGTCAACGCCATTGCGCAGCAGGTTGATCAAGAGCTGCTCGAGCTGGTCGCTGTCGGCCTGGATGCGGATTTCCGGGCCTCGTTCGATTGCGGGCTTCAAGCGCGTCTCGAGTCCCGCCACGCGTTCCACCAGCGTTCCCACTTCAACCGCCCGGAACGTCGGGCGGGGCAATTTCGCGAGACGGGCGTAAGCGCCCATAAAGCGGCTCAGGGCTTCAGATCGCGCGGCGACGACCGCCAAGCCGCGGCGCATATCGTCGATCCAATCGTCGGGCTTGGGCTCTCGCGACAGCAGCAGTTCGAGGCTCCCGGCGATGGACTTGATCGGAGTGAGGGAGTTGTTGAGCTCGTGGCCGAGCACGCGGACGATGCGCTGCCAGGCCTGCAATTCTTCTTCGCGCAACGGGCGCGTCAGGTCGGTGATTACGATGAGCTGATGCGGCAGCCCGCCCTCGCGGAAAACGCTGCGGGCCACGCCCCAGCGGCCAGTTCCGCCGGGAAACGATCGCTGCACGGTGCGGTCGTCCTCGCCTTCCAGGTACTCGCCGAGACCGAGGGAATCGGCGTCGGCATTCATCATGCGCTCGGAGCGCTGGCCCAGCAGCCGCTCGCCCGCGCGGTTCACCAGACGCAGGCGGTGGGCGCTGTCGAACGCGAACACCGCGACGTCGATTTCCTCCATGACTTTGCGGAGCAGGGTAGTCGCTTCCAGTGCGCCGAGCCGCTGGGCCTGCAGCGTGTTGCCCATGGCATTCACTTGCTGCATGACGTCGCCCAGCGCGTCTTCATTCTTGGCGGAGCGCGCGCGGATGGAATAATCGCCTTCGCGCATCGCCTCCAGCAGGTTCGCGAGCGTCCGGAGCGGAGACGCCACGCGTTCGTGAACCGCGGAAGCGAACCCGAGCCATCCGCCGACGATGAAGAGCGTCAAAGTCCACTGCAGCCGGAGGGAGTACTGGGCCGGGTCGGTCCAGACGATAATCATGGACACGAGCACGGCGGGAAGTCCGGCGGCGAGGGCCAGCAGCATCATCCGGCGCTCGTGAACGGCGTGTGGCTTGGGGATCTTCACTCGCCTACAACCCGTATCGCTGCAAGCGACGATAAAGCGCGCTGCGGCTGAGGCCGAGGGCGTTCGCCGCTTGGCTGACATTTCCGGCGTAACGCGCCAGCGCCTTCTTGATTAAGAACGCCTCGACGTCTTCCAGACTCATGTCCTCGAGGCGGGTCTGGCCGTGACTGGCCGTGCGCAGCGCGAGGTCCTGCATTCGCACGCACTTGTCTCCAGCCATCAGGACCGCTCGCTCAACGACGTGATTTAATTCGCGGACGTTGCCCTGCCAGTGGTGGTCGAGCATGGCCTGCATCGCGGCGGCGTCGAAGCTGTCCAGCGGCTTGCGATACCGGCGGGCGTGGATGTTGAGGAAATGGCGGGCCAGCACGGGAATGTCCTCGCGGCGCTCGCGCAGCGGGGGCAGATGTATTTCGATGGTATTCAGGCGGAACAGCAGATCCTGGCGGAAGCGGCCGTTCGCGATCTCTTCATGCAGACTCGCATTCGTCGCCGAGATGACCCGAACGTCCACCTTGCGCATCTTGGACGAACCGACTCGCTCCATTTCGCCGATCTCCAACACACGCAGCATCTTCGACTGCAGGTTCATTGGAACGTTCGCGATTTCGTCGAGGAAGAGAGTTCCGCCGTCGGCGAGTTCGAAACGCCCGACGCGATCCACCTTCGCATCGGTGAAGGCGCCTCGAACGTGGCCGAATAGCTCACTTTCGAAGATGCCTTCCGCCAAGCCGCCGGCGTTGACCGTGACGAGCGGCCTGTTAGCGCGGTTCGAGACCGCGTGCAGCGTCTGCGCAACAACTTCCTTGCCGGTTCCCGGCTCGCCGGTGATCAACACGTTCGCGTCGGACGGCCCCACCCGTCCGATGATCTGAAGCACCGGCTGCATGGCCGGCGACTCGGCGATCATTGTGGGGCGGTTGTCATTTCGCAGCAGCAGGTTTTCGGCCTCCAACCGCTGGCTGCGGCGGAGCGCCTGGCTGAGTTCGGCCTGCGTCTGGACAATCGTCAGCAGGCGGGCGTTATCCCACGGCTTCTGGATAAAATCGCGCGCGCCGCGCCGCATCGCCTCGACCGCCAGATCCACGCTGCCCCACGCGGTCATGACGACCACCGGCAGCGTGCTGTCGATCGCCTGGATTTTAATCAGCAGATCCAGCCCTTCCTGTCCCGACGTCGTATCCCGCGTGTAGTTCAGGTCCATGATCACTACGTCGAAATCGCGCATTTCGAGCGCGGCGAGAACGGCGGACGGCGAGTTTGCGGATTCGATCTGAAAACCTTCCGCCTTCAGCAGAAGCCGGAGGGCTTCCAGGACGTCCGGCTGATCGTCCGCGATCAGAATCCGAGCGCTTTGAGTGTTCTTCAACGAGACTCCTTCATGAGCGGCCTGTGGTAAATTGTTTTAGCGAGCCGCGCGCGTCCGCAAGCGGTATCTGGCGACTGAGATCATTTTATCGCTCGCAAACCGCGTACCATCAACCAGCTACGAAACAAGCGATCTTTTAGGCGCGCCTCCGGCCGCGATGTGCGGTTGTGGGACGGAGCGTGCCGTAATCGTGCACAATCGTTACATGTTCCGGCTCCAGTACCGCCCTGACGCCGCCCTGGTCCTCCTCGAAGAAAGCTACGCCGCCGAGATCTACGCGATCGTGAACCACGACCGTGAATATCTGGCCGAGTGGCTGCCATGGGTCGACGTGACGCACTCTCCCGCGGATATCGTCGTCTTCATTCGCAGGTCGCTGGAACAGCTCGCGCGGAACGAGGGATTTCACGCGGGGATTCTGTATGACGGGCAAGTCCGCGGAACGGTCGGACTCAAGACCATCGACTGGAGCAATCGCAAGGTGGAGATCGGCTACTGGCTCGCGGCGGGCTACCAGGGAAAGGGATTGATGACGGACGCCTGCCGCGCGATCGTCGACTACGCATTCCGCGAATGGCGATTACACCGGATCGAAATCCGGGTGGCCGTGGGAAACCGGCGCAGCGCCGCGATACCGGAGCGGTTAGGGTTCGCGCTGGAAGGCACGCACCGGCAGGCGCAGAGGCTGCGGGAGCGGTGGCTGGACATGCAGGTATTCGGGCTGCTGGCCGAGCACTGGAAGCCATGAATCTCCTGTACTTGTTGCGGTGCGCGCGATCAGTTTGGAAGCGCCCCCGCGATTCTCGATGGCGAGACGCAGATTACGTGGCGCGAGTTCTAGCAACGCGTCGAGCGCTCGGCGGCTTTTCTGAATGCGGTGGGATTGGAGCGGGGCGACCGGTTCGCGGTCTTACTCTCGAATTCACCCGAATACCTAAGAGTTGTACTACGCGACCGCCACGGCGGGTATCGCGATCGTGCCGCTGAACAATCGGTGGAGCGTGGAGGACTGCGCGTTTCGCCATCGCCGATTGCGGAGCAAGGGCGCTGGCCGTCGATGAGCAATTTCTCGAGGCTGGCCGGCGAGTT
The DNA here is from genome assembly GCA_025353165.1 of Acidobacteriota bacterium. Classification (GTDB taxonomy): domain Bacteria; phylum Acidobacteriota; class Terriglobia; order Bryobacterales; family Bryobacteraceae; genus TMP-7. Next base: position 10,319 of record JANXRE010000009.1, read on the forward strand.
CGCGAAATCGGACCATCTTTGACGCTGATCGGGTACGGGACCGCCGTCAATTCGGTTGAGCCGCTGGAATCCTGGCCGGAGCCCGCGCCCGAAGATCTGGCCGGCATTTTCTATACCAGCGGAACTACCGGCGGCCCGAAGGGCGCGATGTTGACCCACCGCAATATCTGTTCGAACGCGATCCTGTGCCATGCTTCGGGCGTGCGGACGGGTGCGAGGTACTTGCATGCCGCGCCGATGTTTCATACCGCCGACGCCGCGCTGACTCACATCGCTGCAATGACCGGCGCCGCGCACGCGTTCATTCCGACCTTCGATCCGAGGGCTTTCTGGCGGCGGTGGAGCGATACCGCATCACCTGTTCCGTGCTGGTTCCGACGATGATCAACCTGGTGGTGAACCACCCGGCAATGGAGGCCGCCGATGTGTCGAGTCGGGATCGCATCCTAATACGGCGCGTCGCCCATGCCGATCGCGCTGCTCGACCGCGCGATGAAGAAGCTGGGATGCAAATTCCGGCAGGCCTACGGCATGACCGAAACGAGCCCGGTGCAAACCATCCTGCAGCCGGAGGACCACCGGTTGGAGAATCTGGACCGGGCGTTCGCTCCGGCGCAATCGGCCGGACGCCCGATCGTCGAAATGGAGATCCGGGTGGTGAATGCGGAGGATCGCGAACTGCCGGTGGGAGAAACGAGAGAAATCCTCGCGTTCGACGAAAACGGTTTCCTGTACATCCTGGACCGCAAGAAAGACATGATCCAGTCCGGCGGGGAGAACGTGTTTTCTCCTGAAGTGGAATCGAGGCTTGTGTCGCACGAGGATGTGCTGGAAGCTGCCGTCATCGGAGTGCCCGACGAACGCTGGGGAGAGACGATCCGCGCGGTGGTGGTGCTGCGGCCTGGAGCCGTGCGGACGGAGGCCGAGATCATCGCCTACTGCCGCGCGCATGACCCATTTCAAGTGTCCGACGTCGGTCGTTTTTGTCGTTGCGCTGCGCAGTCTGCACGGGACAACGCTTTGACCCCTTCGATATACTCGTGATTTCTATGCGCAACAAAGTAACAGTCGTCGGCGCCGGCAACGTCGGCGCGAATCTTGCGGTCAACCTCGCGAATAAAGAGCTGGCCGACGTGGTGATGGTGGACGTAGTCGAAGGCGTGCCGCAAGGCAAGGGCCTGGACATGCTTCAGATGGGCCCCATCGAGGGATATGACGTGAGGGTGTCGGGCGCGAACGATTACGAGCCCACCGCCAATTCCGACATCGTGGTGATCACGGCCGGGTTCCCGCGTAAGCCGGGCATGAGCCGCGACGACCTGTTGATGGCGAATTACGAAGTGGTGAAGACCGCCACCGAACAAGCCGCGAGGTATTCGCCGAACGCCATTCTCATCCTGGTCACGAACCCGCTGGATGCCATGTGCTGGACGGCCCTGCAGGTGTCGAAGTTTGCCAAGAACCGGGTGTTCGGCATGGCCGGCGTTCTCGATACGGCGCGCTTCCGCGCGTTCATCGCCCAGGAACTGCAAGTTTCGGTGGAGAACGTGACGGCGGTGGTGCTCGGCGGGCATGGCGACACCATGGTGCCGGTGGTCCGGCTGTCCAACGTCTCGGGCATTCCCTTGACAGAACTGCTCGATGAAGGCACGATCGCCCGGCTGGTGCAGCGGACGCGGGACGGCGGCGCCGAGATCGTGAAATATCTCAAGACCGGAAGCGCGTATTACGCTCCGTCGGCCGCCGCTGTCGAGATGGTGGAATCCATTCTAAAGGATAAGAAAAAGGTCCTGCCGTGCGCCGCGTATCTGGAGGGCGAATACGGTATCCACGGGCTCTACGTCGGTGTTCCGGTGAAGCTTGGCTCGAATGGGATCGAGAAAATCTACGAGTTGAAACTCACGGACGAGGAACAGGCCATGCTCGCCAAGAGCGCGAAGGCCGTCGAGGAACTGGTTAGCGTGATGAAGCAGAAGATGCGCTGAGAGAATGCTTCAACCCCACGTAGATCCAGAACATTGCCAGTTCAAGTTGCGCGTCGGCCGCTCGAAAATTCATCGATGGGGCGTGTACGCGAAAGAGATTATTCCGAGAGGACGGAAGATCGTCGAGTATACTGGCGAGCGCATCAACCGCCAAGAGACCAAGCGCAGGGCCAGCGCCTCCGACTTGAACTATCTGTTCACGCTGGACAAGTACTGGACCCTCGACGGCTCGGTGGGAGGCAGCGGTGCCGAGTACATCAATCACTGCTGCGATCCCAACGTGGCGGCGCGCGTCGTGCGGGGCCACATCCTGTACTTCGCGAAGCGCGACATTCACACGGGCGAGGAATTGACCGTGGACTACCACTTCGCCAAGGAAGTGGAGAAGGTGCCGTGCGCGTGCGGCGCGGGGAAGTGCCGCGGGACCATTAACGTGGAGCGCTGATCAGCGCTCCTCTCCGGACCATTTGTCGCTGTGGTCCGAGGTGACCGCACGCGTTTGCCTTGGTTCATCGGTCGTGAAGTAGGACCAGTCGCCGGGGATGTACGGATAACGCTCGATCACGCTCTCGTCCACTTCGACGCCCAGGCCGGGTTTGTCGCCGACCACCAGGTCGCCATCTTCGATTTGCAACGGCTCTTTCAGAATATCGGCCGCCAGCGGAAACGGGTACATGCCGGCGCGTCCAGCCGCCGCGTAACACGGATATTCGAGCCATTCCACTACGGATTCGGGCCAGCACACGCCGAGGTGCGCCGCCGCCACCACCTCCAGCGCGGTTCCCCACGAGTGGAACGCAAAGCGCAGCCCCTGGTTCGATATTTCCCGTAGCAGCTTGCGCCCGGTCGGATAACCGCCCTGGGTCACCAGGTCCATCTGCACAAAATCGACGCTGTTGGTGACGATCAGATCCATGTACCGTGACTCATCGGGCTCGTGCTCGCCCGATGCGAGCGGAACGTAGTCGAGTTGCTTGAGCCGCCGGTATGCTTCGTGATCGTCGGGAGGGAACGGCTCTTCGAGCCACGCGATATGGTAATCGGCGAGCTGTTCGGCGATCCGGTCCACCGTGGAAGCCGCATAGTTGCGATCGCCCATGCGCCACCAGGTGTGCGCGTCCACCATCAGGTCGATGTCGGGCCCCACGGCCTCGCGCATCAGCCGGACGGTCTCCACGTCCTGTTCCGGACCGATGCCCGACCGCATCTTGTACGCGCGGAAGCCCAGCTTGGCGATGGCCGCAGCCTCTTCCGCGTATTTCTCGGGGGCGGCGTACATTCCGGCGCTGCCGTAGAGCCGAATGCGATCGCGCATGCGGCCGCCGATCATGTCCGCCACGGGGCATCTGAGCGCCTTTCCGAGGGCGTCATAAAGCGCGATCTCGACGGCGCAGTACACTCTCGCCAGAAATGGATCCCGGCCCGGGCCTTCCATGAATTGAACGCGGAGCGCGTCTGGCTCGGCCAGGGTCCGTCCCGTCAGAAAAGGGGCGATTGTGTCCGAGACCGCCTGGTGGGCCCGCGGACTTGCCGGTCCGGGCCCATGGCCCACCATTCCGGATTCAATCTCGACGCGGATCAGCATCGCATCCCGCTTGATCACCGTGCGTTCTCCGCCGAAATAAGAAAGCTTTAACGGGTCTTGGAAGGGATACGAAAGGAGGAAAGAGCGGACACTGGCAATGCGCATCAGAGTTCAGAATAACGCGGTTGCGAGGAAGCCGATAAGAAGTTTCGATTGACGCGGGCTTCTAACTCTGTGAAACTTCTGGTTATCCACCCGGCGCAGTCCGGGTTCGGTCGGGGAGGGAGTTCACATGAAAAGACTGGTTGTTGTGTTTGCATTCCTGGCGTCGATGGCCATCGGCCAGGACGCGTCAGGACGGGTAGCAGGAACCATTACAGATCCGTCCGGCGCGGTCGTGGTTGGCGCCAAGGTTGTCGTGACCAACGCGGCGACCCGCGTTGCGCGCGAAACCACGACCGGGAATGACGGCACGTACCAGGTCGTCGAGGTGCCGATCGGGAATTACTCGATCGGTGCGGAAGCCGCCGGTTTTCGCCGGGTTGTCACCAGCAGCTCGCCCTTGCGCATCAATGAGACGCTGCGAATCGACGTGAAACTAGAAGTCGGCTCCACCACGGACACGGTCCAGGTGGAGGCCGATGCCAGCGGCGTCGAGACTGTGAACGCCACGCTCGGCAGTTCCGTCACGAGCCGGCCGATTGTGGAGATGCCGCTGGATGGCCGCAACGTTCTGGATTTGGCGCTGCTGCAACCTGGCGTGATCCCGTCCGTCGCCGGCGGGGCAGGTACGTTCAGCATCGCGGGCGGCCGCCAGGATTCCGTCAGTTATTTGCTGGATGGCGGAGTGAACAACAACCTGCTGAACAACGGCGTGGTTTACAACCCGAACCCCGACACCATTCAGGAGTTCCGCGTCCTAACCAGCAACTACACCGCCGAGTTTGGACGCAATGGCGGCGGAGTAGTGAGTGTTGTCACGAAATCCGGAACCAATCAGCTCCACGGAACGGCTTACGATTACCTCCGCAACGATGCGTTCAATGCGAACTTGTTCTTCAACAACGCGAATGGGCTTCCCAAAGAGATCCTCAAGCGGAACCAGTTCGGCGGTACCCTCGGAGGCCCGGTGATTCTGCCGAAAATCGTCAACGGCCGAGACAAGTTCTTCTTTTTCGCGAGCTATCAGGGGCAAAAACAATCATCGCTGACCACGACTGCTAAAACCCAGATCTACACGCCGGCGGAGTTGAGCGGCAACTTCTCCCAGACCAGCGGCGGCGCGCCGGCCCCGGGCGTTGTCTCGTTCCTCCAGCAGTTCCCGTACTTTCAGCCCGACCCAACTCTCGCGGCGCAAGGCATTATCGATCCGGCGAAAATTAATCCCGTCGCCCAGAACTACATCAAGGCCGGTTTGATTCCGACGGCTCCTTCCGGGTTTCTGACATCGCAGGGGAGCGCGATCAACAACAACAACGAGCTGACCGGGAAGAGCGATTACCACATTACCCAGAACGACGTCCTGTCGATCACGCTGGGCGGCCGTAGAGGTTCGATACTGAATCCGTTCACGTACGCCGACGTGAGCGGGTATCCAGTGACCACGGCGACGAACAACTATTTTGGCAACGTCGCCTACACGAAAACGTTTTCCCCGACCCTGATAAACGAATTCCGGTTCACGGCCCAGCGCAACAATAATTTGCAGTCCGTTCCGGCGCGTAAGCTTCCGACGGCCGCCCAGCTGGGGGTGGGAACAACGCCGGATAACCCGACAGGCCCGCCCAACCTATTCTTCAACAGCGGCCTCAACATCGGTTTCAGCGTGCAGGGGCCCACCGCTCTGATCGACAACACCTACACGTGGAACGATACGCTGAGCTGGGTAAAGGGGAAGCACACGATTAAGTCGGGGTTCTGGTACACGCCTTATCAGAACAACACCGTCTACGATTTCTACGTGAACGGTGAGTTCAACTACAGCGGCGATCCTAACAATGGCGGCATCGGCTCCGGCACCGATCGCGCGGATTTTCTGCTCGGGCTTCCGGACATCTATACGCAGTTCGGCGCGGCGCCCAGCAATATCCGCTCGCACAACCTCGGCTTCTTTGGGCAGGACGAGTGGCGCGTGAAGCGCAACCTTACGCTCACGCTGGGCATTCGTTACGAGTACAGCTCGCCGAAGCTCGATCTCCAGGGAAGATCGTTCTCGCTCGCGATGGGGCAGCAGTCGACGGTATTCCCGAACGCGCCGCTCGGGCTCCTATTCCCTGGCGATACGGGCGCTCCGGTTGGCGCGAATTTTCCCGATCGGAACGATTGGGCGCCCCGATTCGGTTTCGCGTACTCGCCCACCTCCAAGACCAGCGTTCGCGGCGGCTTCGGAATGTTCTATGACGTCCTGAAGGCCGAGGACAACCTGCAGTACAACGGCCAGGCTCCTTTCTTCGGCTTCGCCTCGCTTTCCTTCAACTCGCTGAGCGCCAACCCCACTTCGGAGACCGGCTACTACACCGATCCGTTCGGGTCCACCGGCCAGCCGAATACGTTCCCGTCGAAACCGCCCGCCAAAAACATCAATTTCGACGCCAGCGGCTTCCTGCCTTTTGGCGGCGGTGGCGTTTACTTCGTGGATCCGCATCTGCGCACGCCCTACATCTATCAGTACAACCTCAGCCTGCAGCAAGAACTGGCGCATAACCTGGTCGCCGAGGTGGCTTACGTCGGCTCCGATTCGCACAAACTGACCGGTTTGATCGACTCCAATCCGTTTATTCTCGGGACCAAGAAGCGGATCTTTAACGCTCAGCCGGGCGTTCCGTCCTACGGATACAGTTACCTGGACACGTTCTCGAATATCGGCTCGGCCAATTACAACGGCATGCAATCCAGCCTGACCAAGCGGCCCAGCGAGACAAAGTTTTTCGGAACCACATACTTTACGCTGGCGTGGACCTACGGCCACTCGATCGACAATGTGTCTGGATTCCGGACGAACGGCGGACGGGAGCCGTACTATAACTGGAATCAGTTCCGGGCCGACTCGGACTTCGATCTGCGTCACTATGTCGTCTTCAGCGGCGGATGGGATTTGCCGTTCGACCGGGCGTGGTCGAGCGGCCCGAAGCGGCTGACCAGCGGCTGGAGTCTTTCGCCCATCGTGTCGTACCGCACCGGCAATCCGCTCGACATTCGAGCGTTCATCAGCCGGTCGCGCACGCGCACGGGTCCGTCGGCGGCCGGCGACGCTAACCTGGTCCATCCGAACCTGGTAGGCACGGTCGCTTACTTCGATCCGCACAATGTCGCCAGCCTGAACGGGACAACCGGGAACTTCTATTGGGATCCGTCGGTGTTCTCGACGAGCGCATTCTCCGCTCCCGGCTTCGACCCGGTTAACAACCCATCGCAGCGGACCTACGGATCGCTGGGCCGCAATGCGTTACGCGGACCGGCGCGGGCGAACGTGGACATATCCGTGGCGAAGACGACAACCATCCGGGAGCGGTTGTCGCTTCAGTTCCGCGCCGACTTTTTTAACCTGTTCAACCATGCTGAGTTCAACGATCCGGATACGTCGCTGACGAGCGGCACCTTCGGGCAGATCTCGAACACGGCGCCTCCGCGGATTATCCAGTTATCGGCACGGCTGAGTTTCTAGGTCCGCCCCATTACGGCAGAGCAAACGCCGCGATAACATCGCTCGGAGCCGCTCCGAAGAATCCGCCTCCACCGGCGGCGATCAGGATGTATTGTTTTCCGTTCTTGCCGAGGTAGGTGATCGGCGTCGCGTGGCCGCTCGCCTCGAGTTTCACTGTCCACACTTCGCGCCCGGTTGCCGATTCAAAAGCGCGGAAGCGGCTGTCGTTGGTTGCAGCGATGAACACCAGGCCTCCCGCCGTTGCGATCGAGCCCCCGATGTTGGGCGCTCCGGTGTTATGAACGCCGCGGGCTTCCAGCGCGTCCGTCACGCCCAGGGGCACGCGCCAGGCGATCTCGCCGGTATCCACGTTGATCGCGTTCAGCAGGCCCCACGGCGGTCGCTGGCAAGGCCACATGTTGGGGTCCCAGAATCTTGCATATTCGCCGGCAGGACTGGCGCGGCGGTAGGCGACGGGTGAGCCTTCCGGCTGCTTCACCATCTGGCCGACCGCGCCGACCTCGTTGGTGTTGACGAACAGGTAGCGGAGCGTGGAATCGAAAGAGACGCCCGACCAGGTAGCGCCGCCAAGCGTTCCCGGGAAGACCAGCGTCAGTTTCAAACCGTACGGAGTATACCTTCCGGACGTCGAAAGTTGATCGAACAATTCCTGGCAATAACGTTTTGACTCCGGCGTGACGCTGCTGAGGTCGTCGCGGGTTATCGTGCTCCGCGACAACGGCGGTGGTTTGGACGGAACGGGCTGGGTCGGCCACGCTTCTTCTCCCGGCACATCGGATCGCGGAACGGGAATCTCCGGAATAGGGTAGATCGGCTTTCCCGAGAGACGGTCCAGGATGAAGACGAGTCCCATTTTGGTCACCTGCACGACTGCGGGTATGGTTTGTCCTTCGCGGCGCACGGTGATCAGCGCCGGGGGGGCCGGCGGATCGTAGTCCCACAAATCGTGGTGAACAAGCTGGTAATGCCACCTCAATTTGCCGGTCGCCGCGTCGATAGCGACCAGGCAATTACCGTAAAGATTCTGGCCTTTTCGATCTCCGCCGTAGAAATCGTACGCAGGCGATCCGATCGGGAGAAACACCAATCCGCGTTCGACATCCACTGTCATTAGCGACCACGCATTGACCCCGGTGCGATCCTCCCGGCTGCCGGCCTGCCAGGTATTTTCTCCCTGTTCACCGTGCAGCGGCACGGTATGAAACTGCCATACGAGTTTGCCCGAACGGATATCAAACGCCCGGACGTCGCCCCGCGGTCCGCGACCAGGGCTCTCCGGTACTTCCGACCCGACGATTACAAGATCGCGGTAGATCGCGGGCGGAGAAGTGACCGCGTAGGCCGCCTCCGGAAATCGGTCTGCAACGCCGCGGCGCAAATCGATCTGGCCTTCGACGCCAAAGCCGGGTACCGGCTTGCCCGTCCGGGCATTCAGCGCGATCAACCGGCCGTCGAGAGTGCCCGACAGAACCCGCGGTGGAGTTTTGCCGTCCCCCGGCCAGTAGGCGACTCCCCGGTGCGCGTGATAGCCAGACCCGCCCGGCAGCGGATCGTAGCGCCAGAGTTCCCGCCCGGTTTCCGGTTCCAGAGCGACGACGCGACTGGTTGCCGTCGAGAGGTACAGCATATTTCCTACGACGAGAGGCGTCGTTTCAAACGCCACGGCGTGGGCCCCGCGCGATCCCGCGCCGCCCGTGACTTGGCCGGTGTGATAGGTCCACGCGCGTTGGAGGCGGGTCACATTCCGGACGTCGACCTGGCGGAGAGGGGAATAGCGCATGCCTCCGGGATCGTGCCCGTAGACCGGCCAGTCAGTTTGCGCGTGTAAAGCGATGGAAATGAATAAAATAAAAAAGAAAGGCATTCCAGCCTGCCCTGAACGCACAAACAGCGAACCGCTCTTGGGGCGGTTCGCTGTCGTGAAAGACACCGGTCAGCGTGAACTAGCTGCGGAATCTTCGAATGCCAGCCAGGGCCAGCAAGCCGCCGCCAATCAACATCATCGATCCAGGCTCCGGAACGTTCCCGGCCGGCTGAAACGCCGCAACGGTCTGCGTGCCGCCGTCGATCACCGAGGCGTCGCCCGAAACGAAATTTGTCGCATTCGTGGCGATGATCATTACGGTCGAAGTCTCGCCCGGATGGATTTTCGTGAACTCTGTCAGGTCATACAGGAACCCGATCACGGATCCCGTCGCATTCGAATCGGCGAATACGGGCGGCACCGTGCCATCCATAAAGTGCGTGCCGGCCAGCGTCCCTCCGTCCGTGCGATAGCCGGTATCTGTAGTCCACCCGGTAAAATTCGTATTGGTTTCCCGGGCGAGGGCCGTGGCGGATGCCATTGCGTTGGCAACCTGATAGTAGAAATCCAAGGTTCCGCCCGCTTCGCGGTAGACGGCGGACTCAATAGTTCCGCTCGTGGTGCCAGCCGTCGTCGTGAACGAGTACGGCACTAACAGGTCCGCCAGAAGCGTACCCGCCGGGTCCGTTGTCAGCCCGGCACCTACGGTACTCCCGGGAGCCGTGGGCGTGAGGCCCATCAGAGTGGCTTGCGAGGTTGGCGCCAGCACTAGAAACAACGCTAGAGCTAAGAGCGGCAAGCCCCACTTAGTGTTTGAGCCGATTTTCGTCGGCTGGAAAAAATTCGTCATTTTCGGTATCCTCCAATTCACCCGGAACAAAGGGTGCGGACCCTGTCCTCCGACAAAGCCTTACTTACACCCTATGCTTCTCGAGCGCCGGATGCAAGAGCCAGCAGACCGTTGGTGTGGATGCAGCCCAGGTGTAACCGTGACACCTTGAAAATAAACTGCTGCGTTTCCGGATTCTGCTGCGTCTCCCTGCAACATCGTAATACAAGGTAATACAAGAATTTCCGCAGATTTTGGCGCCAGGACCGATAAGTTTGGGTTGCGGCCTTGACGCGAGGAACGATTGGCCGATAGCATGTATTTTCTCCTCTCGCGGTATTGAATTGCTGGCAACCCGCAATTGTTGTAATTAGAAAAAAGAGACGTAATTTGATGAATAAAAAAGGAAAACGAAAGTCCATGACCCGAGTGCAAGCCATTAAAAAAGCGATAGTTATTGCATCTGCAACGCAATTGTTTTCAATTGCTTTCGCCGCTTCCAACCCGTACGCATATGTGTCCAATATAGCTGGCAACAACGTATCGGTAATCAATACGACCACCAACACTCTTTCGGCTCTAATCCCCGTTTCGGCAGGTCCCGCGGGATTAGATGTTTCGCCGGATGGCTCCACGGTTTATGTAGCCTGCGCGACTGCGAAAGCGATTTCGGTCATCAGCACCGCGACCAACGCCGTGGTATCCACGATCGCCCTCACTTCGGCCGCGACCCAGGTCGCCTTCACGCCCAGCGGGGCGCAGGTGTATGCGGTGAGCCCCTCATCGAGCGTGGTTACAGTCATCGATACGGCCTCGAAATTGGTGCATGCTACCATTGCCGTTGGCAGCAGGCCGGCTTCGGTCGCCTTCAACCCCACCGGCACGCGGGCCTACGTAACGAACCTGTGGTCCCAAAACATTTCGGTGATCGACACGACCGCGAGATCGGTAATCAGTACCTTTAAAAGCGCCTCGGGGCCGAGCGCGATTGCGGTGACCCCGGATGGGAGCCACGTCTACGTCACCAACCAGTATGCGAACACCGTTACGGTTCATGACGCGACCACCGGCAATATCGTAAAAACCCTCACTGGATTCACGTTTCCGAATTCAATCGCTATATCGCCCGATGGAAAGCAGGCCTATGTCACCAATGAGAATGCGTCCACCTTATCGGTGATTTCCACCGCGACGTACGGGATCCTCGCCACCATCTCCACTGGCAACGGCGTGCTGCCCATGTCCGTTGCCGTGAGCGCGGATGGCACGCGCGCCTACGTCGTCAATCAGTACGGGTTGAGTCTTTCGGTAATTGATACAGCCCACAATTCCATCGTCGCCACGATCGCCCGCGTCGGCGTATATCCCGTGGCGGTTGCGACGAAACCGTAGCACCCTCCTGAGAAACAGGCCCGGCGTTGTGAAGCGCCGGGGCCTGCATTCTTGCCCGACTCCCCGATTTTGGCGCCCTTGCGGCAGCTTGCCAGGCCAGTTTGGGTACCGGCGCTGAGCCGTACTGTGGACGCGGGCGGCTACACAAGCTCCGATTTCTGCATAATCTGTTGACCTCCCCCGTTGTCCGGATCCCCAGTTAATCCCTCGATTCATCCGAGAACCGCGCTGTTGGCGAAATAAATGGGCTCTGCGCGAGAATTCGAAGAAGTGGGCAATTGGTGGAAACTTCAGCATTTTGCTTTTCTTGGGATTTCCGACACTTTGGCTCAGCCGCTGAGCTCGCTCTGTGGGCTGGAAGACTGCTAAACTGCCCAGTCTCCGAGGGCCCGAGCTCTGGAACCAACGGGGCTGATAGAGAGCCGATGGTGGGCGTAACTTATAAATTTAACGAGGCGTGTTTGTATTTTGGCTTGATTCTGGGGCGTGCGGTTCCAGCAGTCGGACCCATCCAAAATGAGCCGGACTCGGCGGGTTGCGCAGCCCGTATGTCAACCGTGGCGGGCAACGGCTCGATTCATGGAAGGGCGAAAACTGGCGATTTCAGTTGGCGGCGGGGATTAATCTCAGGAGGGCGCCAAGAGCCAGTGAACATTGGCGACCAGTCACTTCCTAATGCGGTCGAGCCTTTATCCCACGTCGGGAACCCCATCACGGAAACCCCATAAAACCGGGGTGGCTTACAAATTCCTGCTGAGAGTCAATAAATGTATTGCAATTACATAAAAATTGATGGTAATATATCCGATATCCAATTGTCTCGGGATTGTTGCGGAAGACAATCCCGTAAAGAAACAGGAGAATTAACAACCCATGGCGCGACTGCACGTTATGAGAAGTTCAATGTTTTTCGCGTTCACCGCCCAGCTGCTATTTGTCGGCGAGGCGATTGCACAACCCAACGCTTATGTATCCAATATTTCTGGAAATAACGTCACTGTAATCAACACGGCAACGAACAAGATTTTAAACTACATTTCCGTTTCGGCGGGCCCCGCGGGAATCGATGTTTCTCCGGATGGCTCGACCGTTTTTGTCGCCTGCGGAACCGCGAAGGCGATCTCGGTCATCAGCACCGCGAGCAACACCTTGGTATCCACCATAGCCCTCAGTTCCGCCGCGGCTCAGGTCGCCTTCACTTCAAGCGGAGCGCAGGCGTATGCTGTCAGCCCCGGATCGAACCTCGTGACGATCATCGACACGGCTTCGAGATCCGTGCTCGGGAACATCACCGTCGGCTCCAGGCCGGCGTCGGTCACGTTTAGCCCGGACGGCACTAGAGCCTACGTAACGAATCTTTGGGGTTCTAGTGTCTCTGTTATCGACACGAGTGCAAGAACGGTGGTCGGCACGTACGCCGTCGGCTCGAGCCCCAGCGGGATTGCAGTGACGCCCGACGGAAAGTACCTGTATGTAACAAATCAGTCTGTCAACACCGTGACCGTTCTCGACGCCGCCTCCGGGGCAATTTTGACCAAGATCACGGGTTTCAACTATCCGAATTGGGTTGCGGTGGCCCCGGATGGAAGCCGGGCCTATGTCACGAACCTGAACGCTTCCACCGTCTCGGCGATCGACACTGCCACCAACACCATCGTGGCTACCATCTCGACCGGCAACGGAATCATGCCTACCTGGCTCGCCGTGAACTTGGACGGCACGCGGGTGTATGTGGTGAATCAGCGAGGGTTGAGTGTTTCGGTGATCGACACGACCCTGAATTCCGTCATCGGAACGATCCCACACATCGGCGTGTACCCCGACGCGGTCGCAACGATGCGCTAATCGCCCTCCCGGCTACGCTTGGAACACGCCGGATGTTGTCTGCTCCGTTGCCAGTGGCCGGAGGGGCGGAAAGATTGGCAACGCCAGCGAAAACAGAACACACAATTGCGGTTCCGGATGTGCTTTGGACAAACGGACGCTTCGGACAGACTTCGCGGCGAGACCGCTGGTGGATCTCGCCGCCGCTGATCTTTCTCGGACTCGGTACTTTTCTCGTCTACGCCAACTGGGCCGCGTGGCAGAACAAATACTACACGTCCGGCCCTTACATCTCGCCGTTCTACTCGCCCGAGTTGTGGGGCGCTTCGCCGCATGCGATCTTCGGTCCGAAGCCCTCGTGGTACCCG
>JANXRE010000054.1 GCA_025353165.1 Acidobacteriota bacterium
GTCAGGAAGTACGGGCGCGCGCGTCTATTCATCGTGGCTTTAGATACCCGTTCCCATCAGCGATACCGTATGCGGGCTATTGGGATTGAAATCCTTTATCGTGAGCGTGCCGGTGCGGGCGCCGGTGTGGGTCGGATGGAACGTGATGCCGATCTGGCAGTTCCCGCCCGCCGCCAGACTGACTCCGCATGTGTTGGTCTTGATTTTGAAGTCGCCGCTGATTCCCGTGGTGGCGATGGTGAGCGCCGCGGTTCCGCTGTTGGAGAAAGTCACCGTCTGAGGCGGGCTGGTCGTGCCCACTGTCTGCGCCGCGTAGGTCAAGCTGGCAGTGCTCAATGACGGGATGGCCGGGATCGTCGCGGCCACCGCGTCGGCCGCCCCCAGCACATTCAGCTTGCCGGATCCCCAGTTTTGATTGGGAACCGCGCCGGTATGGGTGTCGGAGATCGCCGTGCTGTGAATAATCTGCCGGGCCTGCGCGGCGGTCAGGGCCGGGTTCATCTGCAGTAGTAAGGCGGCCGTCCCCAGCAGAATGGGAGAAGCGCCGCTGGTAGCGCTCTGACGCCCATAGAAGCTATTGCCGTTCTGGATCAGGTTGAATTGAAACGTGTCCCAATACGAGTTCACTCCGTATGCGGCGAAGATGTTCCCCCCCGGAGTCGTAACATCCACGCCTCCGTTCGGGGGAACGCGGCCATCGCGTGTCGGTCCGCCGGACGAGAATTTCCACAACGCGCCGATGCCGCCTTCGTTCGTGATGCTCTCCGGGATTGCGTTGATATCGACCCAGTTCGTGCGGACGTTGTAGCAGGCGGCCACAAGCGCGGAAAACGTAGAGGACGGGTCGTTCAGGCGGCCGGGAGTGAGGAACTTGGTGTAGGTCACAATAGCCGACGAGTCGCCATACACATCGGCGGTCCCGGTCGCCGCCGGGGTTGCCACGAGCTTGACGCTGCCCGCGCCGGTGTGGCCAGTCACATTCACCCATACGGCGCGATCCGGCCCCGACGACGTCCAGGGATAAAACTGCAGTCCCGGCAGATAATTACAAACTCCGATTGTCAAATCCGTGCTGAACGTGCAGGCATTCGGGACGGCGGTGGCCGTTGCGCCGTTATCGTTCATCTTGACGGTCACGTTCGCCGGCGCGGCGCCCGTATACCAGGCCTGGAAATACACGTTGGCCGTTGTTGATTTATTAAACGCGAACACAGTTCCCGTCCCGTTGTAGGTGGATCGCGAGTGGTTATTGAAGGTGCCTTCATCTCCGGAGGCGCTGATATAGATATGTCCGGGATTATTCAGACCGAAGTCCTGATCGGTTTTTTGGCTGAGCGCGGAAGTGCCGTCGATGGGCCCCCATTGGACGCCGCTATTGATGAGCGCCGCGATCGGTTCGCCCAGCGTGGCGGCCTCCTGCGTCACCAGGTCCAGCGCATCGTTGTAACATCCCTGAAACGCATTTTCGGCGGCTTGCGTGCCGTGCGCGGGAGCGCCCTCCGAAGTCACTTTCACGATCAGCAGGTCGGCTTGCGGCGCAAGCCCGGCCCATTGGGCGCTGGTAGGCAGAGCCGCCGACCCGTTGCCGGCCGCGATGCCCGCGGTCACCGTGCCATGGCCCACCGCATCCCGCTCGGCCAGCGGAGTGTTCGTCGACAACGCCGTGTTGATTTGCGCTTCGGTGTACACAACGGGCGCGGGGTTGTTAGGAGCGCAAAGGTTCTGCGCCGACATGTCCCACATCATCTTGATTCGTGTAGTTCCGTTCGCATTGCGGAAATCCGGATGCGTGTAGTCGATGCCCCGGTCGATGATCGCGACGATCACTCCTTTGCCCGTGACTCCGTACTTGGCAACGGCCTTATCCGCTTGGAGATCTTTATTCGCAAGCGTATCGGCGGTTGCAAATGTGCTCAACGTGAGAAAAACAACGGCGTACTTGGATTGGTTCACACAGTCCCCCAGACGAGCGTGATTATACACCCATCGCGTCGTGGCGAACACACTCATGCGTGCCGCGTCGCCACTCTTGGCGACGCCCCCTTGATACCATGTCGGCATGAGACTCCGCGCATGCGCGCTATTGCTGGCCGCCACGAGTTCTGCGTGGGCGGCATCGCCCGTCGCCGGCGATTGGATCGGAACCATCCACGCGGGCGCGGCGGAACTCCGCGTCGTGCTGCACGTCAAGGAGGCGGACGGAAAGCTGACCGCGACCCTGGATAGCATCGATCAGGGCAGCAAGGACATTCCCATCGACTCCATTTCATTCGTTGACAGTAAGCTGACGTTCGACTCGAACCAGATCGGCGGCCACTACGAAGGCACGTACGACGCCGCGAAGCCGGTGATTAGCGGCACGTGGTCGCAGGGCGGAAACAGCCTGCCGCTGAATTTCTTGCCGTACGTCGAGAAGCCCAAGCAGGCGCGCGCCGGACCTGCCGCCAAACCGTCGGACATCGATGGAACCTGGGAAGGCAAGGTCGACGCCGGGGGCCAGGCGATCCGCGTCGTCTTCCACCTCAAGACCAACGAGGACGGAGAATTGACCGCCACCACCGACAGCCCGGATCAGGGCGGGTTTGGGTTGCCCGTGTCGTCCGTGAAGCGGGAAGGCAAGTCACTGCGTATGGAGATCAAGGGCGTCGGCGCGACCTATCAGGGCACCATCAACGAAGCTAAGAACAAGGTGGACGGCTCGCTGGCGCAGGGAGGCGGCGAGATGCCGCTCGTTTTGGAAAAGGCGAAGTGATGCGCCGCCTGGCGGCATGCGCGCTCGCCGTTGCGGCCATTGCTCTGGGCGATGATTGGAAGCTCTGGACCCCGCGCCCGGAGATTGCGCCGGTCGGCTCGGGCGAACTCGTTCTGGAGGGAGGCGGCAATCCAGCGGTCTTTGGCGGATGGGAACGGCTGTTCCCCGATGTCCGGCCGGGCGGCTGGTACCGGCTAGAGGTGCGTTACCGTGCGAGTGGTCTCGACTACGAACCGCTGCAAGTGCCGGTTCGCCTCGATTGGGTGGCGCAGGGTGGAGGCAGGGCTGGCGCGCCGGACTACGCGTGGCGCGTGACGGGCGATGGCGAGTGGCGCACGGTCACGCTGGATGCGCCCGCCCCGCCCGGCGCACAAGCGGTAAAGGTGCAACTGCTCTTGCAGAACGCGCCACATGGCAAGGTGCAATGGAAGGACGCCACCCTGACACCGGAAGCGCCTCCTCCGGCGCGCAAGGTGCGGATCGCCGCCGTGCGCCTCCGGCCCAAGGGCGCCGATCCGGTGGAGCGCTTCCTCGCAACGGCCGAGGCCAAGGTGAATGGAGCCGACGTCGTCTTGTTCCCCGAGGGGATGACCATGGTCGGCACCGGCAAGAGTTACGCGGACGTCGCGGAAGCGCTGCCCGGCCCCACCACGGCACGTCTCGGCGAGTTCGCGCGGAGCAAGCGCGCATGGGTTGTCGCGGGAGTCTTGGAGCGCGACGGCGCGGCGGTCTACAACACGGCTGTGCTGATCGATCGCGAGGGCAAACTCGCGGGCAAATACCGAAAGGTCTATCTCCCGCGAGAGGAACTGGAAGGAGGAGTCACTCCCGGCGCTGGTTATCCGGTCTTCCAAACCGACTTCGGCACGATTGGCATGATGATTTGTTGGGACGTGCAATACGCCGATCCTGCGCGCGCTCTGGCCCTGCGCGGCGCGGAGCTGATCCTGATGCCGATCTGGGGCGGCAACGAAGTGCTAGCGCGAGCGAGAGCGATCGAGAATCACCTCTTCCTGGTTTCCTCCGGCTACGACTTCCCATCCATGGTGCTCGATCCCGCCGGAGAGACACTCGCAAGGACGGAAGAAGATGCGACCATAGCGACAGCGACGATCGACTTGGGCCGCCGTTACGTCGACCCCTGGCTGGGCGAAATGCGCGGCCGCTTCTTCCGCGAACTGCGAGGCGACGTGCGAACCGATCCGCCCGCCCGGAGGTAACGTGGCGCACGCACTCGTGCGTGCCGCGTCGCCACTCTTGGCGACGCCTGTCTTTTCACCGGGCAAGCCGCTAAGATGTCAACATGCTGGGTTCTCACAAACTGGTTGCGTTCGTCATAACCACCGACGCGGAACGCGCCAAAGCGTTTTACGGCGGCACTCTCGGGCTACGCTTCATCGCCAACGATGGTTTCGCGGTCGTATTCGACGCCAATGGGACGACGGTGCGTGTCGGGATAGCCAAGGAACTGCAGCCCGCGAAGCACACTGTCCTGGGCTGGGAAGTGCCCGACATCGTTGCGACGGTAAAGCAACTGCAAAGCGCCGGAGTGCAGACCAAGCACTACGGTTTCCCGAATCAGGACGAACTCGGCATCTGGACAGCCCCCGGCGGCACCAAGGTGGCATGGTTCGAAGATCCCGACGGCAATGTACTCAGCGTCCAGCAGGCGTGACACTCAGGGACGTGGCGCACGCACTCGTGCGTGCCGCGTCGGCACTCTTGCCGACGCTTGGCGAACCCGGCGGAAAAGCGCGTCCACCAAATGTGACGACCCCGCCCGGCGATCATTCGCGCGCCTACAGGACCGATGCGCCCGCAGCGGCGCGAATCTTCTCATCGTTGTGCCCATACCCGCGAACTGGACCGCAGTCACTGTCCGTAACTTCTGACTTCGCAGAGCCAAACTCGGGAAAGTAGTGTCTGAACATACTTCCGCGCAGACAGCGTTTCTCGGCAATCTGAGGCCAATAGTCCAACTTCCGGATGGCACGTTATCCGTTGTTAGGACTGATCTCGGAAGTTGTAAAGGTGAAAGGCTAGCTTTTTTCCCACGGGACTAGACGCTTCGGTCGCGGAGATCTCGGCTGTGAGGGGAGCGAGAACCTCTCGATGAGCCGCACATCCACGTCACAAATCCAGTCGATCAGAAATCTTAAATGCGCCAAGTTCTCGGATAAGTTCAGCTTCAGGCAATCGCCTATTTTGTAGCCAGATGCGGGTTGTCGGTCTAGCAAGCGTCGGTTGACGATGCTCCTATTGTGGACCATCAGATTCCTAATCGCGATTAGCCATGATGCGTGTTGTCTTTGATCATCGGTGGCAAAGAGCGAAAACCCGTGCACCTTCTGAACATAGGTATCCAGATCCGCCATGCTCTTATTTGAGAGAACGTGAACCTTCTGCTCAATACCGGCACTCACAAGCTCCTCGATCGAATCGAAGCTTAGTACAAAATCAAAACCTACTTTCTCTAAGTCGCCAGCGGAGGCCGGGTGCTTCTCGTAGATGAGTCGCAACACTTCGGCAATGTAGGTCTGGCATGATTCGATCGCTCTTACAAGAACCAGATCGAAAAGCAGGGGCCCTTGTGTAGCGGTTGAGTTTACGGGAAAGCCATGGCTCTGGAGCGTAGTCTCATTCGCGACAATGGAAATCACAACCGAAAGGAGATCGTAAATGTCGTCCCCCAGCATTTTACATGGCAGCGTTTCGGGGCCTCGGGCCCCAGCGGTTTTGAGTCCAGGGATGGGCTTCACCTCTGAACCTATTATGCTCCTCGGGCGAAGAAACCTCTAGTGTCATGAGCGAGAAATACGTTGCATAAGTAACGATTAAGCTGCATACTTAGGTATGCGTACGGGACGTCCCAAGAAACCTCTGGAAATCGCCGAGGAGGATCGCGATAAATTGAGCATGATTGCGCGTCGGCCGAAGTCGGCACAGGC
>JANXRE010000067.1 GCA_025353165.1 Acidobacteriota bacterium
GGTGGCGACGGCGGACTGCGGCTCGGGCAAATGGGGGCAGAGCTTTGCCTACGACCCGTTCGGCAACGTGAGCAAGTCGGTGCTGGCCGGGCGCACGGGCACGAGCTTCCTGCCGCTGTATTCGGGCTCGACCAACCGCTACGCGCAGATCGGCGGCATCACTCCGACCTACGACGCCAACGGCAATCCGACCTGGGACACGTTCCACTACTACGCCTGGGACGGGGAGGGCAAAGTGACGTCGCTCGATTCCGGGGCTGTAACGATGACCTACGACGCGCTGGGCCGGCGGGTGGAGCAGAACAAGGCTGGAGTGTATACTCAGATCGTAGATGGTCCGGGCGGAAACAAGCTGGCGCTGATGAGCGGGCAGACGGTATCGAAGGTGCTCGTGCCGCTGCCGGGCGGCGGGACCGCCGTGTACAACTCATCAGGTTTGAGTTACTACCGGCATTCCGACTGGCTGGGAAGCTCGCGGATCGCGTCGACGACCAGCCGGACGGTGTATTACGACACTGCGTACAATCCGTTCGGCGAGCCGTACGCGGAGACGGGGACGACGGACAGCAACTTTACAGGTCAGAATCAGGACCTGACGACCGACGAATACGATTTCCTGTACCGCGAGTACCACGCCGCGCAAGGAAGGTGGATCTCGCCGGACCCGGCAGGATTGGCGGCCGTGCATCCGGCGACCCCGCAGAGCTGGAATGCGTACGGATACGTCAGCGACAGCCCGCTGGATTCAACGGACCTTGCAGGACTTTTTCAGCCCCCCAAGTCCGACGCTCCATTCTTGCCCCCGCTATGGCTCCTTCTGTCTGGCAACTCAGGGGGTATATTCGGAGGGTGGTTTGGCGGTGGCGGAGGTGGTAGCGGAGGCGACGGGTCGCAGAAGGAGAACGCGGCGTCCCTGAATAGCGTGCCTAAGCCAATTGATTGGAGGAAGGCCGGCTCATGTTTGGTGGACAGCACGCTGAACCACTACGGGCTTACGGCTTTGGCAGCGGGTTCAACTGCCCTGGCTATTCCAATCTCAAAGTCGCTCGTACCGCCGTTTCGAATGATCGGTGAGCCAACTACGAACCTGCTCAGCCTACTCGGCCACTACGTCGAGGTCAATGTCCCCCGGATCACCATCGACGGCCTGGCTAGCACAAATTTGTTCCGGATCGTTGGCCGCGCAAATCCATATGTGGCCGGTGCGCTGTTGGCAATCGACGTGGGCATGATCAGCTACGACACATATCAGTGCTACCAGAAGCCATAGTGAGGTCCGGCATGCAGAAGACTCCAGAAGAAGAAGTCGTGTCTGTCCTGGTCCGACGAACTGGACTATCGCCAGAACGGATGACGCCCGAAGCACGTCTCGTGCAGGACCTCGGTCTGGATGGGGATGATGCGGTCGACGCCCTGCTGGAGATATCGGATAAATGCTCCATGGATATTTCCGGCTTCGAGCCGTCGTTGTACTTCCGGTCTGAACCGACGCTCCTGTCGCTGTTTCCCTTCTTGCCTTCGCAGAAGAAGCGAGCTTCACCAAAGCAGACCCTCACAGTTGGGGAGTTGACCCACGCCGCCCGTCAGGGTCGTCTGCAGTCCCACTGAATGTGCGGAACCCGGGTTAATACACCTTAAGCAGGCGGAAAAGGGGTCAGAGTAGACGGGCACAATTTGAAGGAACGTTCGAAAAACAGAGGCACCTGCTGACGGTGACGCAGAACGCGCAGGGGACCGCTCAGACCCGCACCTTCACCTACGACGGGCTGAGCCGGCTGACCTCGGAGAAAACGCCGAAGACCAACCAGGGGGCTTACAGCTACACCTTCGACACCGACGCGACCTGCGGGACGTCGAAGGGAGACCTGGTGAAGCGGGTGGATCCGGTGGGCACTACCACCTGCCACGCCTACGACACGCTGCACCGGCTGACGGCGGTGACCTACAGCGGCGGGTACGCGACCGACCAGAAACACTTTGTCTACGACGCCGCCACGGTGGGTGGCGCGGCCATGAGTTACGCCAAGGGGCGGCTGGCGGAGGCCTATACGGGCACATCGAAGACGACCGATTTGGGCTTCAGTTACTCCAAGCGCGGCGAAGTGACGGACGTGTACGAGTCCACGCCGCACTCGGGGACGCCTTACTATCACGTGTCGGCGAGCTACTGGGCCAACGGACTATTGAACCAGCTCACCCCGAACCTCGGCAGCCTGCCCTTCTGGACTTACACGCCGGACGGGGAAGGACGGGCGGCCACCGTATCGGCCCACACCGGCCAGAACCCGGTGACGGCGACCTCGTACAACGTTTTCAGCCTGCCGACGGCGGTGACGTATGGCTCGGCCGACACCGACGCGTTCGGCTTCGATGCCAACACTGGGCGGATGAACCAGTACACGGCCACGGTGAACGGCGCGGCGACGGGTGGTACGCTGACCAGGAACCCCAACGGGTCGCTGGCGAAGAACGTCATCACCGACCCGTTCAACGCCGCCAACGCGCAGACCTGAAGTACACGCACGATGACCTGGCGCGGGTTGCGACGGCGGACTGCGGCTCCGGCAAGTGGTGGCAGAGCTTCGCTTACGATCCGTTCGGCAACGTGAGTAAGTCCGTTCTTTCCGGGCGCACGGGCACGAGCTTCCTGCCGCTGTATTCAGGCTCGACCAACCGCTACACGCAGATCGGCAGCAGCACGCCGACCTACGATGCCAACGGCAATCCGACATGGGACACGTTCCACTACTACGCCTGGGACGGGGAGGGCAAGCTGACGCAGCTCGACTCGGGAGCGACGGTGTTGACCTACGATGCGCTGGGACGGCGGGTGGAGCAGAACAAGGCTGGCGTGTACACTCAGATCGTGTACGACCAGGCGGAAACAAGCTGGCGCTCATGAGCGGGCAGACGGTATCGAAGGTGTTCGTGCCGCTGCCGGGGAGCGGGACTGCGGTGTACGCGTCGTCGGGGCTGAGTTATTACCGGCACCCCGACTGGCTGGGAAGCTCGCGTCTCGCCTCGACGCCAAGCCGGACGGTGTACTACGACACGGCCTACAATCCGTTCGGCGAGCCTTACGCGGAGACGGGGACGACGGACCGCAACTTCACGGGGCAGAATCAGGACATGACGACGGATGAGTACGATTTTCTGTACCGTGAGTACCACGCGGCGCAGGGGAGATGGGCGAGTCCTGACCCGGCGGGGCTGGCGGCGGTGGACGCGGCGACGCCTCAGAGTTGGAACCGGTACGGGTATGCTGCTGACAATCCACTCGCGAGCACAGATCCGCTGGGGTTGTGCGATCCGAACGATTCTATTAGCTGCTTCAGCGCCACGGCCACAGCTTGCAAGTGGTGGCAGGTTTGGTGCTGGTCCGGCGATCCATCGGCTGAGTTACTACCACGTGAACGCCAGTTATTGCGAGAACGGGCTGGCGAAAGTTCTGACGCCGAACCTCACCGGCATGCCCAATTGGACCTACACGCCGGACGGGGAAGGGCGGGCGGTGACGGTCTCGGCCACCAGCGGGCAGAACCCGGTGACGGCAACCACCTACAACCTGTTCAGCCTGCCGACGGCGGTGACTTACGGCTCGGCCGATGCCGACGCATTCAGCTTCGACGGCAACACCGGACGGATGACGCAGTACAAGGCCACGGTGAACGGCTCGGCCGCTTATGGTTCGCTGACGTGGAACGCGAACGGGTCGCTATCGCAGAACGCCATCACCGATCCGTTCAACGCCGCGAATGCGCAGACCTGCGCGTACGCGCACGACGACCTGGCGCGGGTGGCGACG
>JANXRE010000028.1 GCA_025353165.1 Acidobacteriota bacterium
ATTAGATTACGAAAAGTACTTTACCGGACAGTAGTGAATCACAACCGTATCTGAATGTCCGGCCTATCGTCAGCTCCCCGCACACCGATCAAGAATAGTTGGCTGAAATAGTCGTATAGCTACCAGGGTTTACCTGTCGATTCAATCTCTCCATCTGCGCCATCAGGCCACGCCGCGAAAGATACCGCGCAAGCATGGCGATTCCTTCGTATTCGGCGTGGGTCAGTGGTGAGCCACCGGCTTTGTTGGGGTTGTTTGCAAAATGGTGCAGGTCTCCGCGTGTCCAAACCAACAGACTGAGAAAACCATCGGCGTCGGGCCCCTTCTTGCGACGGTCAAGCATTGCTTTCACCTGGTAGATAAACTGCATCGGCTGCTTCTCACTCAAGTGGCACTCGATGGACTCGCGCAGTTCCACGGACTTCTTGAGCTCTTCGAGAACCTGGTAGTTTTTTTTTTGCCGTTGCCGTACAGCTCCTCCAAGACGAAATAGTAGTTAAAGAACGCATTGATAAACTTGCCCTCATCAAGGCCGGATTCCCCCTGACGCCAGAAGGACTGAGCGACCACGATAGAGCGGTAATTGAAAAACAGTGCTGCAAATGCTGCAAAAGCTTGAGGTTCGGGCTTGACGGCCTTAGGTTGGCCGCGGCCCGCCTTGACGGAGGCGAGTGGTTCCCATCCCGCGTGGTGTTCGGCCTCAGCCTCGAAGATTACACTGATGGTCGGGTGCTCCCAATGCACCCTTCGCAATCCGAACATGAGACCTAATGTTGCTTCAAGGCATTGAATGTCAGACACAATCGATGAATATAGTTCCTGGTCGTAGATGGCGTTAACGGTGAAAGGCGCTACCGATGGACTACGAGGTTCAGACACCGGTTCTAACCCCCAACAGAACTTCGATGGGTCGGGTACATCCGCTGTCACCTTGATGGAATTCACCAAGCCTTCATGATTCACATTGACGAGGAACACGCGGGCAGGTGTTTTGATTTCAAGCGGACGCGGAAGAATCGTGTTCGAATCAGCGTCGCATTCCAGAACGAATTTCATTTTGGCCGTAATTCTACCACTTACCCGTATCCTTCCGAGAGTCTCGGTCTTGGTCGCACCCAAAAGCCTCTCTCGATGCCAACTGAAACATATCACGCCAACTGGCACAACCTACGGAGACCACGCGAGCCGGTCTCAGATCTGCCGAAGCTCGGAGCCAGGGAGGGCTCGCGTGTCCCCTTCATTTCAACTGGACGGGAAACGCCCGTTCCGTAGTGGTGAACGCTCGACGCCCCGCGAAGTCCCGATCTGGGAAACTGAGGAGGATCACCCGCCGGAGAACGCCGCCCGGGACCATCTGGCCGATCAAAGTCCGACATCGCGACACGTCAAGGTGTATTGGATAAATAGCGTAGATTCTTCGGGCGCACGTTCCCTGACCTCGCCACAACCTGCTACACTCCGTCCGTGACGAGCCTGACCCGGCCAGCCGTAGCGGAGCGGTGGATTCTCCGCATCGCCGTCGCTACCCTCCTGGAGCGGCTCATTATCCCCAAAACGAAAGGAACTCCACGTCCCGCAATGAGCAAGCGAGTCTACAAGTTCACATCTGCATATTACGGGAAACGCGCCTCCATCCGGCGCTCGGCGCTCGCGTGCCGGCCAGGTTTCAAAGATTGCCTAGTGGCCGTCTACAATGGAAGGCGAGGACACATCCGTGCCACGCCAGTTTGATGTCGTGATTGAACGGGACTCAGAAGGCTACTACGTAGCATCGGTTCCCCAAATTCCCGCGTGCCACACGCAAGCGCGGTCCCTCGACGAGGTCACCGAGCGCATCCGCGAAGCAATAGAGCTGTGTCTGGAAGTGGAAGGCACGCCAGAACAAGACTTGGAGTTCGTTGGCATCCAGCGCGTGACCATCGCGGCATGAGCCGGACGCCCCGCATCACCGGCTCGGACCTCATTGCGGCGCTCGCCAAACTGCGCCACGAGGATGGCCGAAGCACGGCCGTGCCTGCACACGCAGGCGAGACCTTCGGTCCCGGCCTACTTCACAAGATCCTTCGCGATTGCCAGTTGACGGCCGAACAACTCGCGGAACTCCTCTAAAGGCGATCACTCCCGATAAACGCGCCAGCGCCCGGGAAATCCATTTGGCCGGTTAGCCGGTATACCGCTGAACTGCCTCCGCCGGTACCCCCGGCGAAGCGCGTTCCGGGAAGCCGGCAGCCACCTCAACCCGGCGAGCTTAAGTTCACTGCTCCGCAGAAGGGCCCTGGCCGTATCACAGGCCTAGAAGCGTATCACACGCCCTGAATGTGTCGCAAGGAACAATGCCGGAACAATGCCGGTATATGGGGGCGCTCACCGGATCGCGGCCCTGCCGTGGTGCTTAGAGGCCGGTCCAGATCGCGAGTCATGGTCCCCAGGGGGCAGCCTTGACACCGCGGCAGGTAAGACGGTATCTTACCTACATGAAGACCACCGTCTCCTCCAAGGGCCAAATCGTTCTGCCTGCCGAGTTCCGGCAGATGGACCGTGTCGAACCGGGGCAGGAGTTCGACGTCGAGCGTGTCGATCGTGGGGACTATCGCCTCGTCCGGCGTGCGGCTCCGCCGAACGAGGGCGCCATTGCATGGTTACTGGCCTGTCCGCAGAAGGACTTCTTCGTCCCCATCGACTCTGAATCGACGGATGCGCTGTGAAGTACCTGGTCGATGCCAACGTTCTGAGCGAGCCGGCGAAACCAAAACCCGATCCGCGGGTGGTGGCGTGGCTTCTCGCACATGAGCCGAATATCGCCGTAGATCCCGTGATCCTCGGCGAACTCCGATTCGGGATTCTCATCCTTCCCAAGGGAAGGAAGCGGGCCGCCCTGGAACGTTGGTTCGACGCGGGAGTCGGGGTTCTCCACTGTCTTCCATGGGACGCGGACACCGGCTTGAAATGGGCGGAACTGCTGGCGCGTCTTCGCACAACCGGGAAAGCCATGCCAATCAAGGATAGCCTCATCGCGGCGACGGCGCTCGTCCACGGTCTGGCGGTTGCCACGCGAAATCGCGCTGATTTCGTTAACGCCGGCGTGCGTATTGTCGATCCATTCGTGGGTTGAGGTCTCGCGTAGGTGCGGCCACGGATAGCCCTACCCTTTGCGGCTTTTGGGGTACCCCGCCGACGAGCGAGTCTGGCGCGCGTGTTCTCCTCGACGGTCGGGGCTACACTGAGAAAACGATGGAACGGGCGGTACCCATTCTCCCAGCCGACGACTTGGCAGTTGCGAAGGCTTTCTATGTCGATAGACTGAGCTTTAGCGTGACATTCGAGGCGTCCGAGGACGGCCGGTCGGGACTACTCGGCCTTGAGCGCGGGACAATCCAACTGACTCTGGATAGTCCGATGAAGGGTCATGGCCGAGATGCCTGCGTAGCGCTCCATGTGGATGACACCGATGCGTACTACCGTGAGTGGAGCCCGAAGGTGACCGTGCTTCGGGCGCCGCGAGACGAGGAGTGGGGCGCACGAACGTTCGACCTGCTTGACCCGTCCGGCAACACCATCTTCGTCATGGGACCAGTCAGCGGGAAGAAGCGGGGCTAGGCTTCACCCCGCGCGGTTACGGATGCCTCGAATTGCCGCGCCGCGAACCCAACTCCTGACTAGCCAAGGCTTCGCCTTGATCTCCCTGCGGGATATGGGAGTCGAGGTAGCCAGAAGCCAGAAGCCAGAATGCACGGTGGACGGTTGAATCGAATGGACTTGCCAACACAGATTCAACAGCTTGCTGCAGCATGAGGCAGCGTCAAGCGTGTTTCGTGAAGACAGGATCGTGCCTCGCCCACCGCTCTGGCTTTCTGGTATTATGGAGTTATGGCGATGAGGAAAATGACCTTTAGCGTGCCCGAGCCGTTGGCTGTGCAGCTTCTGCGAAGGGTTGCCTCACGCGACCGTTCGCGTTTCGTAAGTGAGGCCCTAGCTGCACGACTGGAAGAGCGCGACGTTGCGTTAATCCGTGCCTGCGAGATTGCGAATCAGGATCTGGATGTGGCCGAAATCGAGAAAGAATTTGACGGAATTCGCGACGAACTGGCAGAACCATGGAAGTGATCCCGGAGCGCGGCGAAATCTGGTGGGTAGCGCTGGATCCGACGCTCGGTTCGGAAATTCGAAAGACGCGGCCCTGCGTTGTGATTTCGGTGAAGGTGCTAAATGAAAGGC
This sequence comes from Acidobacteriota bacterium, assembly GCA_025353165.1. Classification (GTDB taxonomy): domain Bacteria; phylum Acidobacteriota; class Terriglobia; order Bryobacterales; family Bryobacteraceae; genus TMP-7. Next base: position 4,216 of record JANXRE010000028.1, read on the forward strand.
GACGAACGGTGATCGTTGTCCCGCTGTCGAGTTCGCCGAAGGCCAGCCCGCCGATCCTGATCCCGATCTCCTGTGATGGGCAACCTGCAGTTGCGGTGAGTGACCAAATCCGAGCGGTAGCAAAGGAACGCCTGCGTAGCCGACTGGGCGTAGTCACATCGGAAGAGATGGCGGCACTGGAGGAGGGCCTCAGGCAAATCATGCTACTCGGATAACGCCGACCCGGGCCACACGTTCTCTATGACCTCACTACCCCGACTGGATGCGCCCACACTTGATGGACAATGTTACTATGCCGCGTTTTAGCGACCAGGCGTTTACTGTGGGGCTTATCCAGATGCGGTGCTCGACGGACCCTGAGGAGAACCTCGAAAGGATAAAAGGGAAGATTCGCGAGGCCGCCGCACAGGGCGCGCAGGTGGTCTGCACTCAGGAGTTGTTCCGCTCGCAGTACTTTTGCCGCGATGAAGATTCCGGGAACTTCTCGCTGGCCGAATCGATTCCCGGGCCTTCGACCGAAAGTCTCGGGAAGCTGGCCCGCGAGCTTGGCGTCGTGATTATCGCTTCCCTTTTCGAGAAGCGCGCCCAAGGCCTGTATCACAATACGGCGGTCGTGCTTGGCGACGATGGCGAGCTGAAAGGGATGTACCGGAAGATGCACATCCCCGACGACCCGCTGTACTTCGAGAAATATTACTTCACTCCCGGCGACCTCGGCTTCCCGAATTTCGAAACCCGGTTCGGGAAACTCGGCGTGCTGATCTGTTGGGATCAGTGGTATCCCGAGGGCGCGCGGCTTTCCAGCTTGCGGGGCGCGAACATACTGTTTTATCCGACCGCCATCGGCTGGCATCCATCCGAAAAAGCGCAGTACGGCGCGGCGCAGGTAGATGCGTGGCGCACCATTCAGCGCTCGCACGCAATCGCAAATGGCGTTTATGTAGCCGCTGTCAATCGCGTCGGGTTCGAAGGACCGCCGGACCACGGCATCGAGTTCTGGGGATCTTCGTTTGTCGCCGACCCGTTCGGACAAGTCGTCGCCGAGGCCGGCACGAGCGAAGAGGCCATCCTGACGGCGACGGTCGACCCGAAACGAATCGAGGAAGTGCGGCGCAATTGGCCTTTCCTCCGCGATCGCCGCATCGATGCTTACGGGCAACTGACCGAGCGGTGGCTGGGTTGACGCCGCGCGAGCTTGGGTATCGCATGCCGGCCGAGTGGGAACCGCATGAGGCAACCTGGATTGCCTGGCCCCACGAACGCACGGACTGGCCCGGCAAGTTCGAGGCGATTCCGTGGATCTACGGCGAGATTGTGCGGCGGCTCGCGCGGGTGGAACGGGTTCGCATCCTGGTACAGGACGAGGAACTTCGGGAATCATCGCGTGCGGTGCTGGAACAATGCGGCGTCCCACTCCATCAAGTAGATTATTTCGTAACCCCGACCGACCGGAGCTGGACCCGCGATTTTTGCCCCATCTTCGTGCAACGTCCGGGCGGGATCGCGGTCACAAACTGGCTCTTCAACGGGTGGGCCAAGTACGACAACTGGACAGCCGATAACGCAGTGCCGCCGTTTGTCGCGCAATCGCTGGGAGTGCCGCAATTCGATCCGGGCATCGTCCTGGAAGGAGGCAGCATCGACGTGAACGGCGCGGGCGCGCTGCTGACCACCGAGGAGTGCCTGCTGTCCCCCGTACAGGCTCGAAATCCCGCGTTGTCACGGGAACAGATTGAACAGGCCCTCGCCGATTATCTCGGCGCGAATCGCGTTTTGTGGCTGAAGAACGGCATCGCGGGCGACGATACGCACGGACACATCGACGACCTCGCGCGTTTTGTAAACGCGGACACCATCGTAACCGTGGTGGAAGAAGATCCCGGCGAGATCAACTTTGAGCCGACGCAGGAGAATCTGAGAATCCTGCGCGGTTTGGGCGACTACCGCATCGTGACGCTTCCGATGCCCGAGCCCGTTACCTTCGCCGGGCAGCGCCTCCCGGCGAGTTACGCGAACTTTTACATTGCCAACGGCACGGTACTGGTTCCGGTGTTCAACGACCCGAACGATCGTGCCGCGCTGAACATTCTGGCTGAGATGTTTCCGGACCGGCAAGTGGTGGGCATCGCCTGCACGGACCTGTTGCTCGGCCTGGGGACGCTGCACTGCATGACGCAGCAGCAGCCCGCCATCGAAAAATTAGGACAGACACCTTTTCCGTCGCTGTAATCTATTTATTCCGCATTCGAACTCTGGCGGAAAGGGGTCTGTCCCCCATTTTTCTGATAAGTTGGGGTGTCGCTACGATGAAACCGAATCTCGACGAACTGAAGACCGAAATGCCTGAGCAGATCGAGGGCCGGGGGCTTACCGTGTTCCCTGGATTTTCCCGCATGATGGACCAGACACCGATCGTGTTCTGGGATTCCGACAAAAACTCCGACTACAAGGCCTTCCTCGACGCGGCCTGTGAAATCGGCGTGAAGGTGGTCGTATTCCACAATCGGGAGTTTGGCTCCGAGATCGTCGAGGATGCGCTGGAGCGTTTGGAACACGCCACTCTGCCGCGCGAAGAGCAGCGCGCCTACGATCGCCGGTTGCGGGAGATGCGGGTTTACGACGGGTTCACTTGCGCGATCGAACTCTCCTTCGACAACGACGGCATTGCCTATATGTTCGAGGTGCGCACCGAGTGGTTCGACGAAATGAACCACATCCTCGACGACATCGAGGCCTCCATACCGGACGACGACGACGATAAAGACGAGGGCCCCATAGGGGGCTATTTCTCGAAGAACTAGCCGTGCGTTGGAACATTCCGCCCGTGGATGTCGAGCCGGTCCGGACACTGGCGGCCGAGCTCGGCATCCGGAGGCTCGCCGCGCAGGTGCTGTGGAACCGGGGTTATCGCGATCCTGATTCGGCGCGATCGTTTCTGGATGCACCCATCGACGCTCTCCACCATCCCCTGCTCATGAAAGGCATGCCGCAGGCGGTGGAACGCCTGCATCGCGCCATCCGCGATCGCGAGCCCATCCTGCTGTACGGCGATTACGACGTGGACGGCACCAGCTCCGTCGTCATCCTGAAGAAGGCCATCGAACTGGCCGGCGGAGACGTCTCGTTTCACGTCCCGCACCGGTTGCTGGAAGGCTACGGGATGCGCTCGGAAGTGGTGGACGAGGCCGCCGTGCGAGGCGTCAAGCTGATTGTGAGCGTCGACACCGGCATTCGCGCCGCGGAAGTGGTCCGCCACTCGACGGAGCTCGGCATCGATGTGATCATCACCGATCACCATCTTCCCGAACAGGAGCTCCCGGCCGCGCTGGCGGTGGTGAACCCGAATCAGCCGGGCTGCGGGTATCCGGACAAGAACCTGTGCGGCGCGGCAGTTGCGTTCAAACTTGCGCACGCGCTGTTTCTGCGGCTGGAGTGGGCGCCCGCGCGGCTGGGGCGCATGCTGGAATCGTTTCTGAAGCTGGCCGCCGTGGCGACCGTCGCCGACGTGGTGCCCCTGACCGGCGAGAACCGCGTCATCGTGAAGCGCGGACTGGCCGGTTTCAACGACGTGCGCAACCCCGGACTGCGCGCGCTGCTGGACGTCGCGGGACTGAAGGAAGGCGATATTCCTTCCGCCGGCCAGGTGGCGTTCTGGATCGCGCCCCGCATCAACGCGGCCGGCAGGATGGCGAGCGCAAAGGATGTAATCGAGCTGCTGACGACGGGGAACCCCGAGCGCGCACGCGAACTCGCGGCGCAGTTGAATGAGCTCAATCAGGAACGGCAGGCCACCGAGACCGATATCGTGCAGAAGATCTTGAAGCAGTGCGAGGAGCAGCCCGTCCGCCAGGATCAGTTCGCACTGGTGTTCTCCGCGCCGGATTGGCACCGCGGCGTGATCGGGATCGTCGCCAGCCGGCTGGTGGAACGGTTTCACCGCCCGGTGTTCGTGCTCGGCGAGGAGAACGGCGATGCGCAGGGATCCGGCCGGAGCATCCGCGCGTTTCACTTGCTGGATGCGCTCGAATCCATGCCGGAGCTGTTCCACCGTTTCGGCGGACACCGGCAAGCGGCCGGCGTGGGGTTGCCCACCGCGCGGGTCGCCGAGTTTCGAGAGCGGTTGAACAGGCACGCGGCGGAGCGCCTCACGGCCGCGGATCTGGAGCGAAGCCTTGCGTTGGATGGGTTCGTTTCGTTTTCTGAAATCGAGGACGGCTCTGTGAAGGAGGTCCTGGATCTTGCGCCATTCGGGTTCGGCAATCCTTCTCCGGTTTTCGTAGCGCGCGGCCTGGAAGTTTGCGGCGCCGAGATCTGGAAACACCCGCACGTAAACGTTCGGCTGAAACAGAACGGGCGCGTGTTCAAGGTGAAGGCGTGGCAGTTCGCGGAGCGCATATCCGAGCTTCAGCCCGGCGCGCATGTTGACGCCGCGATCTCGTTCGAAGCCGACCCGTACTCGGCGGCCCGAGGCTACCCTCCGTGGTGCATCGAACTGAAGGACGTGCGGCCCGCTTCAGGGTAGAGGCGCGGAGAACAATGTGTCGAGCACGAATTCCATTCTCTCCGGCGGGGTGAGTTGCCGCAGTGGAACACGGGCTGTCGCGAACCGATCGACGCGATAGTATCCGGCTCCGCCGGCGTTGGCGAACACCGATTTAGATGGTGCCTCGGCGACCGCGTAAGGACTGCCTACCAGAACGCACGGTGGACGCGTCCCGTCGATGACCGAACACCACGGGACGATCCACGGGCCTTTCCGGTCTGCGGGGTTCCGCCCAAACCGAAGCAGCGGAACACCGGTGTGATCGAGGAATCCCGACAGAACCGGCCCAGCATCCGTTCCCGTCTCCTCCCGGATGGCCCGGATGAGGTCGGCGGTGGTAGCGTTGCCGAAGGAATGAGCGAGAAGATATTGATGGAGGGCGCGCTGGAAGGCCTCTTCTCCGAGCCACTGCTCCGTCATCGCCAGCACTGCCCCGCCCTTCTGATAAACAGTCCCGCTGTAAACGTCGTCCATATCCGCCACCGATGCCATCTGTTGTCGCACGGGTCTGGCGCGCGGCCCCGAGTCGCGGGCCATCATCCGGTGCTTGGCGAGCACGCGCGCGACACCCCGCCTTTCCGGGGGGAAATCGAGATCCGAGGTCTTCCAGCTGAGCCAGGTAGCGAAGCCCTCGCTGAGCCACACGTCCTGCCAGTCTTGTTGCGTAACGAGGTTGCCGAACCATTGGTGCGCCAACTCGTGAGCCATGGTGCCGCGCATCGCGAGACGGCGTTGTTCGGTGGTCTTCGCCGGATCCAGCAGCAGGGTTCCCGCCCGATAGGTGATGAGTCCGGGATTCTCGACTGCGCCGTAAGCGCCTTCGATCAGAGCGATGTGGTCCAGCTTGTCCCACGGGTACGGCATGCCCGTATATTCTTCCAGGCGGGACAGCACCTGCGCGGTGGACTCGGCTGCGATGCGCCCCTCCGCCGCGCGGCCGCGCGGAGTGATCACGCGCACGGGAATGCTGTTGCGGCCCGCGACGCCGGCTTGGAAGACGTCGAACGGCCCGACGGCGAACGCCACTATCTCGCTAGGCAGCGGCAGCGTCGGAGCGAAGCGGAACCGGCGCCAGCCGTCCGCGGGCATTTCGGATAACAGCTTGGAATTCGACACCGCCATCAGACCGTCCGGGGCCGCGATGGAAATCTCCCAAGGCGTTTTGAATCGTGGTTCGTCGAAACACGGGAAGGCGCGGCGGGCGTCGATGGGCGTAAAGGTCGTGTATACGTACCAGTCGTCCCCGGACTTTCTGCGGTATGCGCCGACGGCCCGTTCGCTGAACTTCGCCGAGTACTCGATGGACAGCTCATGACGTCCAGGGGCGAAGGCGTGGTCTCCGCGGACGGCCAGAAACTGGTTGCGGACCGCCTCGACGCGCACGGGTTGGCCATCGAGCGTGGCGCGCGCAATCGTCAGATCGTTGCCGTTCAGCCAGATTGTCTCGGCCGGCTGGCTCACCGCGATGTCGATCTCCACGCGCCCCTCGAAGGCCGGTTGCGCCGGATCGATGCGAAGGTCCAGCCGGTACCGCACCGGTCGCGCGCCCTCCGGCAGGTAGAACGAGGGCTCGACCGCGCCGAGTAACGGAGCGGCGAAACAAAACAGGAACAGCCGGCGCATTCAGCCGATTATCGCAATACTCTCGCTACTCCAGCCGCAGTACCTGTGCCGGATCCGTGTTGCCGGCCCGCAGTGCCGGTTCCAAACACGCCACCAGCGCGGCCGCGATCAGGATCGCCGCAGCCCCGGCGATGGATGCCGCGTGGTATGGATCTGTCACGCCCAGTTGCGGGCCGAAACGCTTCAACAGAAGTAAGGTCACAAGCGTTCCCGCCGCCAAACCCGAGACGATCAGCCGGACGCCGCGCATCAGCACCAATCCCACGATGTCGCCGAATGCCGCGCCGATGGCCACGCGGATTCCGAACTCCCGGCGCTGCAACGCCACGAACTGCGAGATCAAACCGTACACGCCAATCACCGAGAGCGCCAAGCCCAGGACGCCGAACACTCCCATCAGCCACAGCCGGAATCGCCCGCCGCTGTAGACGTCACGCTCCATCCAGCTTTCGAGCGAACGCGGATCGTCGATGACCTGCGACTTGTCCAAGCGATATAACTCCCGACGGAGGGCCGGAGCAAGCCGCATCGGCTCGGCCACCGTATGAACGAGCAGCATGTCCGCCATGGCCGTGATCGAGTACGGGATGTAGATCTCGGGCAGCGGTTCGCCAGTGTGCAGTTCGTGCAACGCGTCTTCCGCGACCCCGATGATTTCGAAGCTGGCGTCGGTGACCGGGAGCTGGGGCGTGCGCAGCTCGGGCAGGCGCACTACCCGTCCGAGGGGCGTTTGCGAGGGCGACCACCGCTTCACGAAAGTCTGATTTACAACCGCGACATGCCGCGCCGCGGCAACGCTCGAGGCGTCCAGCCAGCGTCCGCTCACCAGCCGGATGCCGGTCGCTTTCAGATAATCCTCGTCCACCTGGTGCAGGTTCACACTACGTCCTTGCGCCTCTCGCGATCCGGGAATCTCGGCCCCCACCGTCCAGCTGTTTAAGGGATGGAGGCCGGCGTTGATAGCGGCGGCACGCACGCCAGGAAGTGCCCGCACATTTTCCAGCACCTCGCGGATAAACGCGGCGCGCCGCTCCGTGGTCGGGTACGCTTCGGCACGAAGCGGAAGGCGCGCAACCAGCCGGTTCTCGATCCCGACCGCGAGGGGCGCTGCCTTCAGCGTGCGGAATGTATGCAGGAACAGGCCAGCCCCGGACAGCAGCACGATCGCGAGGCTGAGTTCGACAACGACCAGCGCTCCGCGCAGCCATGCCATGCGGCGCGAGCCGCCGGATCCTCGACCGGCATTCTTCAACGTAAGCGCCAGTTCGCCGCCGGCCCCGTGCAGCGCAGGCGCAAATCCGGCGATCAGCGTCGTCGCGAGGCACAACGCGAAGCTGAACGCCAGCACCGGCCAGTTCAGTACGACTTCCGACTCGTCGGGGATGACGCCCTGGGGAATGACCGCGAGGACCGCCTTTAGCCCCGCCCACGAGAGCAACACGCCGACCGCGCCGCCGCTCAATCCGAGCACCAGGTTCTCGGTCAGAAGTTGCCGGAACAGCCGCACGCGCCCAGCCCCCAAAGCTGCGCGCATGGCAATCTCGGCCTCGCGCGAGGACGCGCGCGCCAGAAGGAGATTCGACACGTTCGCGCAGGCGATCAGGAGCAACAGGCCGACCGCGCCAAACATGATCCACAGGATTGTGCGGATGCCGCTCGGAAACGTTTCCTTGAACGAAATCAAGACGACGCGCCATTTGGCCGGATATCGAGTCGGGTATCGCGCGGCCAGGTCGCGGATGATCGGATCGACGTCCGCCCGCGCACTGGCGGCGGTGGTGCCGGCCTTGAGCCGTGCCGTGACCCATATCGAATCGACGCCCTCCTGCACCTCGCCGGCCCGATAGCGCAGCGGGAGGTAAACATCCGGGCCGCGGAACATGAAACGCGGCGGCATGACGCCGACGATTGTGCGCGGCTTCCCGTTCAGTATTAGCGTCTTGCCGAGCACGTCCGGGTTACCCCCGAATTGCCGCATCCAGAAACGGTAAGCCAGGACCGCCTTGGTCTCGGGCGCATCCTCGGCCGCGGTGACGATTCGCCCAAACAGCGCGGGGACGCCCATTACCTCGAAGCCGTTGTTCGAAATGTGATTGCCCCGCAGCCGCAGCGGTTCTCCGCTGGTGGTCCACGACACGTCCGAGACAGTGGATCCCGCGATGCCATCGAACACCGTCGCCCTGCGTGCGAGCTCCGCGTACTCGTCGACGCTATACTGCCCGCGGCCGCCGCGCCGTTCGGGGTCGCGGATAATGATGCTCGTCAGGCGGTCGATGTCTTTGTACGGAAATGGATCCAGGATCACGCCGTGGATGACGCTGTACATCGCGGTCGCCGCCATGATCCCGAGCGAGAGCGAGAGGATCGCCGTAACGGCGAAGCCGCGATTCTTCACCAGTTCGCGGGTACCGTAACGCAGGTCTTGCAGAAATGTTTCCAGCCAGGTGAAACCGCCCATGTGCCCCCAGTTTCGATTATCGGTTAACCTACGCTCCTTCGCTGCGTAACTAGAGACAGAGAGGAATCATAAAATCGTGCGAAATCGAATTAAGATGATGTTGGCGGCGGGGATGCTGGCATCCTGCCTTGTCTGGGCGCAGGCGCCCGCCCAGTCCGTCGTGACCGTGGAGCAGCCGGATGCTCAACGTACAAAGGACGAGTTGTCGCGCCTTCTCGAGCACTATCCGCCCACGCTGAGAGGCGTCCTGGCGCTCGACCCGGCTCTGCTCACCAATGAGGGCTATCTTGCGCCTTATCCGGGTCTGGTGAGCTTCCTGGCCGCTCATCCCGACGTGGTGCGCAACCCGTCGTTCTATGTAGGCGAGGACGCCCGCCCCAACCGGGACCCCGCAAGCCAGGCCGTCGAGATGTGGAAAGATGTCTTGGACGGCCTTGCCATATTCACCGGTTTCGGAATGGCGATCGGCCTGCTCGTCTGGCTGATTCGGACGCTTGTCGACTACCGCCGGTGGAGCCGTCTGGCGAAGGTACAGACCGATGTCCATACGAAACTCCTGGACCGCTTCACGGCGAACGACGATTTGCTCGCGTACATCCAGTCCCCGGCAGGATCGAAATTCCTGGAGTCTTCGCCGATCAAACTGGATGCCGGGCCGCGCACCGTGGGTGCTCCTCTCGGGCGGATTCTCTGGTCGGTGCAGGGCGGGTTGGTTCTGATGGCGGGGGGGATCGGCCTGCAAATCGCAGGCGGACAGGCGAAGAATCCCGCCGCACAACCGCTCCACGCGATGGGCGTGCTGGCGATCGCGCTCGGACTCGGGTTTGTGATTTCGGCGATCATATCCTATGTGATCTCCCATCGCCTGGGCCTGATCGAGCCGCCGAACGCCTAACCATATGTTCCATGACGCGACATTTACCCATCTCGCCCGCGGCGAAGCACTGGACGACGGCGCGGCGGATTTCCCGATGGACGAGGACGCCTTCCGCGGTCTCTACGACCGGACCGCGCGCGGGCTGTGGGCGTACCTCGCCCGGGTCACCGGCGATCGGGAACAGGCCGACGATCTGCTTCAGGAGACCTATTATCGCTTCCTGCGCGCCGCAGCGGCGCACGAAAACGAAACGCATCGCCGCAATTCTCTCTATCGCATCGCGACGAATCTGGCGCGGGACGCGCGGCGGCGAAACCTGACGCGCGGCCCTTCGTACGGGGAGGAGATCGAGCGCGTGGCCTCCGACGGACATTCCGCCGAACGCACGGCCGATCTCACCCGGGCCCTCTCCAGTCTGAAACCGCGGGAACGGGCGATGCTCTGGCTGGCCTATGCCGAGGGCGCGTCGCATCACGAGATTGCGGACACGCTCGGCGTGCGCCCGGCGAGCTTGAAGCCCATGCTATTTCGCGCGCGGCAAAAAATGGCCGCACTGTTGGGACGGAAGTAACCATGAGTCACCCTGAGTGCGAATTCGAACCCGACGTACTGGCCGCCGTTCTCCAGTCCCGCTGGCCGGAGCGAGCGGACTCTGCCCTTCGCGCGCACGTTGCGGATTGCGGGATCTGTTCCGATGTTGTGGCCGTCGCCGGAGCTTTTGAGAGCGCCCGTGAGGAAGTACGCGTTCCCGATGCCGGCGGCATCTGGTGGCGCTCCCAGCTTCGTGCGCGGCGCGAGGCCGTCACAGCGGCGGGCCGTCCCATTACCGCCGCGCAGGTTATCGCCTTCGGTTGCGCGATGGGCCTGTTCGGCGCGTGTTTCGGGGCCACCTCGGCCTGGTTTCAGTCGGCGCTCGCGCGGATTGCGTCGAGGTTGTCCAACTTCGACACGACTGCGCTCACGGAGCACAGTTTTATCGTAGTCGGCTCGATCGCCGTCGTCCTTCTGGTTCCCACCGCCGTCTACGTCGTGCTTGCGAGAGACTGACGGATAACGGAACGGGAAACCTGAGCATATGCCCAGCGTTGCCGGCATCGAGCTGCCGGAGGCCGAGATCGTCGAGATTTGCCGTCGCCACCAGGTCAGGGAGTGATCCGTGTTCGGCTCGGCCGCGCGCGGCGAGAAATGATGCGTGAACTCACCGTCCTGCTTGGCCGCCGGGTCGATCTAGCCGTCAAGCCCGCGCGGAAGCCGCTCATCAGGACTGCTGTGCTGGCCGAAGCCCGGCTGATCTATGCGGCGTGACCGGCAGCGTCTAACGCCATGGCCCTTGACGTCTGTTCACGCTGGAAACGGCCGACGACCTTGACCAAGTGAGCCGGTTTCCGACAGGCGAACAGCGCCAGCGATATCGACTGGATCGACTACCATTAGGAGGCCCAAAATGCCCATGAAGAACCCGCCCCATCCGGGCAACCTGATCAGAACCGAGATCGTCGAAGCCCTCGGCCTCGGCGTCTCGAAAGCGGCAGAGGTTCTGAAGGTGCAGCGCGCCACGCTCTCCGACCTTCTACGCGGAAAGGCAGATCTAACGCCGGAAATGGCCCCGCGCATCTAAAAGGTTTTTGGTACGGACATGGACCACCTGCTGCGGATGCAGTTGGCGTACGACGTGGCGAGAACGCGGCGGCTTGCGGGCGGCATCGCCATCCAGCGGTATGTCCCGGCGTAGGCTCACTTTTTTATTGACTTTTCCCTTTTCTTCGCCAAAATAGAGGGAGAAGCGTCATGGCCCTCACTAAACGACAAAAGCAAGTTCTCGACTTCATCTCCATGTTCATCGAGCGCAATGGCTACAGCCCCTCCTACGAGGAACTGGCAACCGGTCTTGGACTGGCGTCGCTGGCCACCGTCCACAAGCACATCCAGGCGCTTGAAACCAAGCAGTACCTGAACCGCAGCTTCAATCACAGCCGGTCGCTGGAAGTGACTCGAAAATACTTCGATGAACAGCGGCTGTATCGCTCCGGGAGCGAGCCCAGGTCGGAGGTTCCCCTACTCGGCCGAATCGCCGCGGGCGCTCCCGTGGAAGCCATCGCCGGCCAGGACACGCTCGCGTTCGCCGACTTCGCCGGCGACCCGAACACCTTCGCGCTGCAGGTGCGCGGCGACTCCATGATCGAGGACCACATCTGCGACGGGGATTACGTTCTGATTGAAAAAACCGCGCACGCGCAGAACGGCGAGGTGGTAGTGGCGCTGGTGGATGGGACGGAGACTACGCTCAAGCGCTTCTACGAGGAACCCGAATTCGTGCGTCTCCAGCCGGCTAATTCCGCCATGGAACCGATCCGCGTACCAAAGGCCGCCGTGCAGATTCAGGGGCGGCTGATCGCGGTGCTTCGTAAATACAAGTAAACTTCCGTAACCCCCTGAAACCATCGGCCTTTCGGTCCCATCTGGTAAACTGGAGGAGCGATGAACTGGTTCCAGCGCTTCATTTTCTGGGACTACCCGCGCGCCAGCATTCAATACGACGTCATGGTGGCTATCATCGTGGCTTTCGTACTGTTAACCCCGCGCGAGTGGTTCAAGGATCAGCCCAAGGCCAGCTCCGTGGTCATGCTGCCCACCGCCCACGGCAGCAATGCGTTCTGGATCGATGCGGAGGTTCTCAACGCCGTTCCCGAGGCGCAGCGGCCTGCCCGCGCGGAGGAACTGCTGAAAGCGCGCGCGGGACGAAAAGAAACCGTGGTGCGGCTGGAACCCATCGTCGATTCCGAACAGGAACTCAAAGGATACATGGCGTTCACCACCCCCTGACCGCCGTCCCCGACATGCGACATTTCGTCCGACCCGGTTCAGCCGCGCTGTGCGTCTTCATGGCGGTATCCGCCGCGCGCGGCGAGACGCTGAAGGAGTTTCTAGCCCGCATGGACCGGAGCGCGGACACTTTCCGGGGGATGACCGCGAACCTCAGCCAGGTCCAACACACAGCCATCATCAACGAGGACGAGCACGATTCCGCCATGGTCCGGCTGAAGAAGACGAAGGACGGCCTACACGGATACGTGGAATTCAACGATCCCAACCGCCGCATCATCGGCTTTCAGAACCGTGAGCTTCAGGTCTACTATCCGAAAACCCACACCGTGGATATCTACGATCTTGGGAAACACGGCGCGCAGTTGGATCAGTTCCTGCTGCTCGGGTTCGGTACCTCCGGCAAGGACCTCGAGAAGAGCTACAAAGTACGCGTAACGGGAACCGAGACCCTGGACGGCAAGCCGGTGACCCAGATCGAGCTTACGCCGAGAACGGCGGAAGCCCTGGAGTACATGAAGAAGATTGAACTCTGGATTCCGCAGAACGCATCCTACCCAGTACAGGAAAAGATCTACAAGAACGCGCAAGACTATATCCTGATTAACTATTCCGACGTGAGAATCAATTCTGGTCTGACCGACAAAGATTTGGAGTTGCGGGTTCCCGCGGGAGTCAAGAAGAATTACCCGCAGAAATGAGAACATGACGGGGGCAAAACAGGGACGGCTGCCATTCCTCGATTGGATGCGCGGCGTTGCGGCCGTGATCATGCTGCAAGGCCACACTTTCCACTCGTTTGCGACACCGCAAGTCCGGACTGGAGGCCCCTACAATCTCTCCCAGTTTTTCGGCGGAGAAGGGCCGGCCATTTTCCTGTTCCTCACGGGAATCACTTTCGCGTTCATCCTGCACGGCGGCGAGCAGAAGGAGCTGAGCGGCTGGAGGAAATGGACCGGAGCGTTGCGCCGCGCGCGTTATCTGTTCGTTCTGGCCTTCCTGTTCCGCTTCCAGATGTGGGCTTTCTCGCTCGGCCAGAGCCCATGGACCGACCTGCTGAAGGTGGACGTCCTGAACTGCATGGGACTCACCATGCTGCTGCTGACGCCGCTGGCCTTCGGCACGCTCCGCCGGCGCGCCGTCTGGAGCGCGGGAATCGGGGTGGCGATCGCGGGTCTGTCGCCGGTCGTTTCCATGATGTCGTGGACTTGGCTCCCGCCTGCCGTTTCCGACTACTTCGTTCCCAATCTGAATCACTTTGCGATCTTCCCCTGGGGGTCGTTCATCGCTTTCGGCATCAGCGCCGGGTGCCTGCTGAGGATGGCCAAGGCCGACGACATGAATCGACTGATGCAGTGGTCGGCCCTTGCCGGATTCGGCATGTTCCTTTCGGCGCAGTATTTCTCGAACCTTTCGTATTCCATGTACGCCACCTCGGATTTCTGGCTGAACAGTCCCGCGCTGGTGTTCTCGAAGCTGGGAGTGTTGCTGGTGTTCGCGGCGGCCGCTTATCTGTGGGTCCACTACGTAGTGGGCGACCAGTGGAGCTGGGTAAGGCAACTGGGAACCACGTCCCTGCTGGTGTACTGGGTCCACATCGAGATCGTATATGGGACTTGGTTCGGATTCTGGAAGGATCGCATGAATGCCGCCGAGTGCGTGATTTGCTCGGTGCTCCTGATTCTGGCGATGATCGGCCTGTCGATCGCGCGCACCCGCCTGAAAAAGGTTCGCCTGCCACAGTGGGCGCCCGGATACGCGGTTCTGAACCAGCAGCGCGCCAGCGGAGATTGACGTAACTGAAGGCCGGTGCGCGCCGGAGCCTGCGCTACATTGGTAGTCAACCGCTTATGCGCATCCTGGTTGTCGAAGACGAAAAACGAATCGCGGATTTCCTCTCCCGAGGTTTGGAGAGCGCGGGCTACGCGGTGGACCACGCGCCGGACGGGCAGACGGCCCTCGATTTCGCCCACCACACCGAGTACGACCTGGTGATCCTGGATCTCGGACTGCCGGACATCGACGGCCTCCAGGTGCTCGAAAAAATCCGCAACCGGAAGGCTAGCCCCCCCGTGCTGATCCTCAGCGCCAGAGACACCGTGGACGATCGCGTCAAGGGCCTGGAGGTCGGCGCCGACGATTACCTGGTGAAGCCGTTTGCGTTCGTCGAGATGCTGGCCCGCGTGCGCGCGCTGCTCCGGCGCGGGCAGCCCACTCCAGAGCGCCTGCAGGTCGGCGACCTCGCGCTCGATTGCATCCGCCGCCGCGTCACGCGCCAAAACGAACCCATTGAACTGGCGCCGAAAGAGTTCAGCATCCTCGAGTACCTCATGCGCAACCGGGGACGCCCGCTGAGCCGCACCATGATCGTCGAGCATGTCTGGGACATGGACTACGACGGTCTGACTAACATCGTGGACGTCTACATCCGGCACCTTCGCTCCAAAATCGACGACCCCTTCCCGGTCAAGATGATCCAGACGATCCGCGGCATCGGCTATATGCTCGACCTGCCCGAAAAATCCGGAGTCCGCGCCGGCGATCTGACATGACCAGGTTTGCAGGATTTTGCCACGTCGGACTGGCACGCCTCTTTCATGACAGGCCCTTAGTGTAGCGGGGACGCTGCGTGGCTGTCATCACACGAGCGCGTAGGGAGTCCAGGCCGCCCGGCAGAATTGTCCGCGGCCTGCGGTTCCGCCTCTCGTTCAGCTATCTTCTTTTCTTCACTTTTCTGCTGGTCGTGCTCGGCGTGTTGTTCCGCCAGGTGCTGCACAACACCCTCTACGAGCAGTCGGTGAATCTGCTCGAAGAGGAGTGGGGCGAAATGAAAGGATACCTGCGAATCGAGAACGCGAACCCCGAGTGGGTGTTTGACAGATTCGACCCGGAGGAATCGTTCATCGTCAACCGCATCCGGCGGGTGTACATCCTCATGGACCGGAGCGGGGCGATCCTCCAGCGTTCCGCTAACTATTCCGATGGGACGCTCGCGCCGCCGACGGTCCGGCAGGTCCACGCTGTGCTCTCGTCGAACGGTCCGGTCATCACCATCGAGAACGGCGCCGACGGTGTGACCTACATGATCCGGGCAGGCGTCATCCCCGAGGTGCGTCGCGCCGGGAGCACGCGACCTCACAAGGATTACTACGTCTCCGTGGGGCGGCCGATGGAGGACTCCGAACGCACTCTGAACGGCTTCACCTGGCGGTACTTCGCGCTGGTGCCGTTCATCGTGGCGGTGACGGGCGCGGTGGGCTGGCTGCTGGCGGGCCGGGCCCTGGCGCCTGTCACATCGGTGTCCCACGTTGCCCGGCGCATCACCGGATCGAATCTCAGCGTACAGATTCCGACCCGAGGTTCGGGCGACGAACTGGACGATCTCATCGAAGCCTTCAATCGCATGACGGAACGTCTGAAACATTCCTTCGAACAAATGCGGCAGTTCTCGACGGACGTCTCCCATGAGCTGCGAACGCCGCTCACCGGCATTCGCGGGCAGCTGGAAGTCGCGCTTTTCACGGCGGAGACGCCGGAGCAGTACCGCGAAGCGATGATGAACGCCCTGCAGGACGTCGAGAAGCTGTCCAACATGGTCCGCGCGCTGCTGCTGCTGTCGCAGGCCGAAAGCGGACAGCTTGCGCTACAGATGACTACGCTGGATCTCTCGACCGTAGTTTCCGAGCTCGTGGATCAATACCAGATCGCGGCGGAGGAAGAAGGCGTGACCCTCACCTGCAACGCGGCGCCGGAGTGCTTGGTTCAGGCGGACCGGACGCAGATGGAGCGCATGGTTACCAATCTGGTCTCGAACGCCATCAAGTACACAAATGCGGGCGGCCGGGTGGATGTCGCCCTGGAGTACGACGAAACCTCCGCCCGATTCCGGGTTCAGGACACGGGCATCGGCATTCCCGCGGAAGACCTGCCGCTGATCTTCGACCGGTTCTACCGCGTGAAGGGGCGCAGTACCGCGACGAAGGAAGGGCTCGGCCTGGGCCTCAGCTTCGTGGCCTGGATCGTGAACGCGCACAACGGCAAGATCGAAGTGGACAGCAATCCCGGAACGGGCACCACCTTCACGGTGACGCTGCCGCGGGAAGGCGGTGTACCCGAGCCGGCGCCGGCAGCCGCCCCGCAACAACAAACGGCCTAGCCCGGCACAGTACACTGAAGGCAATGGGTCTCGAGATACAGGAACGGGAGCGAGAGGGCGTCGTAATATTGGACCTGAAGGGGCGGCTTACCGTCGGTCAGGCCGCAACGGTTTTGCGCGACCGCTTCGCCGAGCTCATCAGCGCCGGCAAGAACCAGGTCGTCGTCAACCTGGAGGGCGTCGACTACATCGACAGCACCGGTCTTGGCTCCCTCGTGATTTGCTTCACGAGCCTGCAAAAAGCGAAGGGCAGCCTCAAGCTTGCCCACCTGAACAAACGGAACCTGGAATTATTGCTGCTCACCAAGCTGAGCACGGTCTTCGAGTTGTTCAACGACGAGCAGGACGCCATCAATAGCTTCTTTCCAAACCGCGACATCAAGCACTTCGACATACTGAGTTTCATCCAGCAGCATCAGGGCGAGGAGAGTTAGCGTTTTGCTTGGGACTGGCGACACCGCGCCGGACTTCGGAAGCATCCACCCATTGAAGGGCCATCTGCGGAACGGGCCCGTCCTCGTCGCTCTGTTCAAAGTCAGTTGTCCGGTCTGCCAGTACACCTTTCCATTTCTGGAGCGGCTGTCCAAATCGACGAACCTTCAGGTGGTCGGTATTTCCCAGGATGGCGCGGCGGCGACCGAGGAATTCCGCAAGGAATTCGGCATCACGTTTCCGGCGTGGATCGACTCCGCCAAGAGATACCCCGCCAGCAACGCCTTCGGGATCGAGAGCGTGCCTTCGATGTTTCTGGTCGAGACCGATGGGAAGATCTCAATGGCATGGTCCGGCTGGTCCAAGCGCGACATGGACGCGCTTGGGCGTATCGCCGGGGTGGCACCGTTCGGCCCCGGCGACAACGTCCCCGACTGGAAACCGGGTTGAGGGTCCAAAAACTAGGCTCCCGGGTGGAGCTGGGTTAATCTGGAAGGGTAGATCCATGTCTGAGAAACAGAACGTTCTGGAATCGGCCGCGGCGCTCGTGAAAGGGTTCGGAGTCACCTTCCGCGAGATGATGAACCCGACGATCACCGAAGACTATCCCGAGGCTCCGCCGAATTTCATGGAGCGGTACCGGGGCCTTCACGTCCTCCAGCGCGACGAGAACGGATTGGAGAAGTGCGTTGCCTGTTTCCTGTGCGCGATCGCGTGCCCGGTGAATTGCATCTACATTGAGGCCGCGGAAAACACCGAGACGGTGCGCATGAGCGGGGGCGAGCGTTTCGCGCAGGTCTACAACATCGATTACTCGCGCTGCATTTTCTGCGGCTACTGCGTGGAGGCCTGCCCGACCGACGCCATCACGCACGGCCACGGCTTTGAGCTTGCCAGCTACAACACCTCGACGTTGATCTACCGGAAAGAGCAACTGCTCGCGCCGATGCCGGAACGCTAGGAAAACCGTCCAGCCACAATCCGCGCGAACGACCCCGTCCGCACTTCCTCCATCGACAGGCCCGTCAACCCCGGAATATCCTCTGCCGGTAGCGCGCCGCAATCGATGGCCTGCAGGAAGAAGTTCAGCATCCCCTGCCCCGTCGCCGCGTCGTCGAAAACTTCTCCCGCCATCGTCGCCTGAGTGGCGCTCTCGATGAAATTCTTCAGCCGCTGCGACGCCGGCTCGAGCCCCTCCAGGAAAAACGAATACACCGCTCCGTATCGCGCCGGAACCTGCGCCGGATGCAGATCCCAGCCCTGATAAATTCCCCGCGCCAGCGAATGCCGCACGTGGTCCGCATGAATGCGCCACCCCCGATGGACCGTCTCGCGGCCGCCCTTGGGGATCACGTTGGTGACGCTGTCCACCACCCGGATTCCCGTGCCCGCAAACGCCACCTGCATCATCTGCCGCGCGAAATCGTTCGCCGGGTGCGTGTAGCCCTGCGCCGCCACCGCGATGTTCTGGCACGACGTGAAATCGAACGCGCCCAGGTGAGCCGCCACGCAGCGCCCGCGCGCCGCGCGCGCCAACTCCGGCAAAACGAACTCGCCCCGCTGGTTCGCGATCGACTGCGTCGTCTCCACCATCACTTCGAGTTTCAGAGATCCCGCGGCGAGTCCACGCGCCGTTTCAAAAACGTCCAGTACATCCGCCAGCGCCGTCACCTGTTCCGGCACGGTGATCTTCGGCAGGCACACGACAAAATTCGGCGGCAACCCGCCCCCGGCCGTATGCAGCAGCGACGTCAGGAAAAGATCCAGAGTGCGCACGGACCGCCGGTGCAGCTCGCCGCTGAAGGATTTAATCCGGAAGCCGGAGAATGGAGACAGCAGCCCCTCCCGCATAGCCCGGCCCATCTCGGCCGCCGCCGACACCGCGTGCGCATCCTCCTCTTCATCGGCTCTGTATCCGTATCCGTCTTCGAAATCGATCCGGTAGTCCTCCACCGGCTCGCGCCGCAGTTTGTCGCAAACCCGCGCATACACCGCCTCCGCATCGGCGGCCCGGATGCCCAGCGCGGAAGCAAACTCACCCGCGTCGGGTGCGTACTCTTCGAGCGATTTCAGCGCCAGTTGTCCGATCTTCCGGATCGTGTCCGCGCGAAACAACTGCGCGCCGCCATACACCGTGTGCACCGGCCGGCGCGAGCCCGTATCCCCCGGATACGACCGCGCAAACTCCTCGTTCGCGCGCCGTAGCTTTTCCATGGCGGGCGCCACCGCGCCCGAAGGCAACGTCAGTCTCATTTCTTAGGACCTCAGGAAATAACCTCGCCGACCCGACGTGGCGCACGCACTCGTGCGCGCCGTGTCGCGACTCATCGCGACACAAGTTTTCGCCCGGCTCGCCGGGCGTCGGCAGAAGCGCCGACGCGGCACGCACTCGTGCGTGCGCCACGTCGGTGGCAATGTTGTTCTCTGGACAGACACTCAGTACCGGATCCGATCCACCTTCGCCATCCACGCCTCAAACGGCAGCAACGCCGAGGGATCTTCCACCCGCATCATCGGAAGCTTCCGCTGGCTCGCATCCAGGCGCGTCTGCTCGTAGATGTAGGAATCGTCGAAGCCCGCGTTCGCCGCGTCCCGATAAGTGGCGGCGTAATACACTTGATCCGGTCGCGCCCAATAGATTGCGCCCAGGCACATCGGGCAAGGCTCGCAACTCGAGTAAATATCGCAGCCATGCAATTGAAATGCGCCGAGCGCCTGACACGCCGCCCGGATCGCGACCACCTCGGCATGCGCCGTCGGATCGTTGGTGGAAGTCACCCGGTTCGTGCCGCTGCCCACCACTGCGCCGTCCTTCACCACCACCGCGCCGAACGGACCGCCGCGTCCGGCCTCGACGTTCTCCGCGGCTAGCCGTATGGCCAGCGCGATCCATTCGGATCCCATAAGCTAATGCGCCGCGGCCCGCTCCACCAGCGACTCTATCCCCGGCACGATCATCAGCACCAAGTCGCCCTTCCGCTTCTTCGCTTCGGCGAGCGATGCCTTGCTCCGCGCGATCCAGCTCGCATCCGGCTTCGGCGAAGCGCCCTCGATGGAATCGAGCGCCGCCAACCCGATCGTCGCCGCCTCGGTCAGCGCGGCCGAAAGAGGCTGCACCTCGGACAGGATCTCCCGCTGGCGAATCATCGGATCGAGAGCGATGTGGTTATCGCGCCACGCGACCAGCGTCTGCCGCAGCCTCGCGTGATCCATCGTCCCGTTCCCCACCGCGAGGTTGAACTCCCGCGCCGGGATGCTTTCCGGCCGCGCGGTGTCCACCAGCCGGTTCAATGGCGACTGCTGCGTGTAGTTGACGGTCTGCTCGCGCGTGTACCCCTTGATCGGCTCGACCAGATCGGCCACCGTTCGCACCGCCTCCACCGGCCCGTCGCCCGCGAGCCGCTGCAGCATCACCCGGTAGTTCGACAGGTGCGTCAGGCCCAGCGTATCCAGCCACCGGCTGGTCGTTTCCATGCGCCGGTACATCGACTCGACATCCCGCACATTTTGAGGCGACCAGAACCGCTCCGCGATCGCCGCCAGTCGCGGCCAGTCCCGCGAATCGACATTCTCCGGCGAAGCGTACTCCGACCACATCGCCGCCTCGCCGCCCAGTATCCGCGCCCGCTGCTCGGGTGTGAGCGACTTCGTATCTTCATTCAGCGGATCCGCCAGGTAGTGCTCCGCCGCGGGGTGCATCAGGTCCAGATAATACGGGGCCGACAGAATCCCCGAGTAGCCCAGCCGCGCGGCCTCCGCAAGCGACTTCTGCCCACGCCACGACTGGATCACGATGTCTTTCGGCAGGCCCGGCGCGAGAATCTCGTCCCAGCCCATCATTCGCTTCGCGTACTTGGCGACAATCGGCTGCACGCGGCTGTTGAAGTAGCGGTGAAACTCGCCCTGGTCCTTCAACCCGTGCGCTTTCATAAAGGACTGCACGTGCTCCGTCTTCCACTGTTCCCCGTTCACTTCGTCGCCGCCAACGTGGAAGAACTGGTCTGGAAACAACTCCGCCATCTCGTGGATGAAGCCATCCAGAAACGTGTAGACCTCTTCCTTCGTCGGGTCGAGGGTCGGATCGAAAACGCCCCACTTCCGTTCAATCCGATACGGCCCGGGGAGCGTGCCCAGCTCGGGGTAGGCCGTCAGCAGCGCCGTCGAATGCCCGGGAATATCGAACTCCGGAACTACGCGAATACCGCGATCGCGGGCGTACCAGATCACGTCCCGGATCTCGTCCTTCGTGTAATACAGGCCGTCGGACGCGAGTTCCTGAATCTTCGGATACTTCTCGCACTCCACCCGGAATCCCTGGTCGTCGGAAAGGTGCCAGTGAAGAACGTTCAGCTTCACGGCGGCCATTCCGTCGAGGGTGCGCTTCACCACCTCCACCGGCATGAAATGGCGCGAGACATCGAAGCTGAAGCCGCGCCACGGGAACCGCGGCGAGTCGCGAATCGTGGCGGCGGCGACTCCCCAGCCCTTGGGATCCTGATCCACCAGTTGGAGAAATGTCTCCATCCCGCGCAGGATTCCCAGCGGATTCACGGCGGTGATCCGGGCTTGCCGCGTCGTGATGGTGAGATCGTACGATTCGTCCTCGCCCAGCCGCTGGACAATT
Source organism: Acidobacteriota bacterium (assembly GCA_025353165.1). Lineage (GTDB taxonomy): Bacteria > Acidobacteriota > Terriglobia > Bryobacterales > Bryobacteraceae > TMP-7. The sequence continues at coordinate 25,752 of JANXRE010000028.1, forward strand.
GCGGACCCTTCCCGGGTCTCCATGACCAGCGTGGCTGTCGTGGCGTCCTTTGATAGCGACCCCGGCAGCGGCATGCCGGTCTGTCGCGCGAGTCTGTCGATCACGCGGGCCGCGGCCTTCTCCAGCCTCGGCTCGCGGTAACCTCCGAGCGCGACGCGGAAACCCTGATCGATGGCCAGCCGTCCGCCCGACGGAGTATACGACGCCGGCAGCGGCATGAGGTGAGGATCGGCCGCGAACGCAGCGGTACCACAAAGCATGAGTGCGATGGTCTTCATTGAATACCAGCCTAACAGTCGTGAGGCGGACGTCCCCGTCCGCGCGGGTCCTCCGCCCGCCCTACTCCACCACCTCGAAATCCGTCCACTGCCCCGCCGCGCTCTTCTTCGGCTCCACCCGGTCCCCGGCGATCACCTGCATATAGTAATCCCCCGGCTTCATGAGATCTCCCAGCCGCAGCGTTCCCGCGATGGCCCGCGCGCCTCCTTCCACCTGCACCACTTTCGCCGGGCCGGAGTAAACCTCGCGCCCCTCCCGGTAAACCCGAATCCTCGATATCAGCTCGCCCGGCCGACCCGCCTTGCCCTGCTCGACCACACACGCGTAGGACACTTGCCCGCCGCGCCGGAATTGCCGCATCGCCGCCGTGATTCCGGCCAGACCCGGCGTGACACCCACGCGCTCCGGGTCCTCCAGCACGACGCTGGTCAGCGCCATCGGGACTTTCTTCAAATCCGGAACCTCGAGGAACTGGCTGGCCGACCCCACCTTCGCCGTTGCCTCGTCCCGCACCGCCACGCGAATCTGATACGCGCCGCGCTTCTTCACATTCACATCCAGGGTATACAGCGCCCCATCCTTCATCGCCTGCTCGACATTCTCCGCGGGGATCTTGAGCTGATACTCGCGGGCGATTTTGGCCAGCGCAACGTCGCCCGTGCCCGTCGCCACCACCACTACGCCGATGTTCGCCGTCGCGGACCTGTCCGCCGCCCAACTGAACTCGAGATCGTGCGTATTGATGTGCAGCAGATTTCGCACCACCGCGCCCTGCTTCGGAACCTCCGCATACAACGCGGTAAGCCGCAGCCGTACCCCCGACGACCGGAACGGCGACAGCATGGCCGCGCGCAATTGCTCGATGGGAGTATCGTATCTCGGACGGCTCTCCTCGTCCGTCTCCCCGAAGAACCCCATCCTCGATCGCACGTGCAAACCCGCGCGCTTCACCTTCACTTGGATCTTGTGATAACTACGCACACCGTGCTTATCTTCGAAAGTGCTCACCGACGGCTTGTATCCCAGTAGATAATAGCCCTGCTGGTCTTCCAGCACGCGATCCAGGCCCCAGTTCAGATCGTTGCCGTTCTCGTAGGCCAGTCCCCCGGTCTCCAGCGCCATGTGCGCGAGTCCCTGCTGTGCCATTTGGAACGCGACGTCTCTTCCGCCAGGCATTCCCACGTCGGTCAGGGCCCTCAAAGCGGTTTGCCTCTGCTCGCCGCTCATCCCGATGAACCCGCCGATCTCCACCCGGTCCGCCGCGCCCGGGACCAGAGGCTGCAGACCCATCGTGTGCATGGTATAGATCACCGTCCCGGCTCGGTTGGCGAGATCGATCAGCTTGCGCAGCGCCTCCACGACGTCCCGGTTGGTCTGCATTCCGCCAAAATCCTCCTCTCCTCCGCGATGGACAACCGGACCCTGCCCCCCGGTGAACAGTTGGATCCCATCCGAGAAAAGCACGATCGACTTACGACCCGGCATCTCGCGAAGCGCCCCGACAATATAGCTCACCGCCCCCAGCGTTCCAACCGTGAAAAGAGTATTCCTCTGGGCGTTATACGCGGCCTCCTGCGACCGCATGTCGCCGCTGTTCCGCGTCACGGCCTGCGCCTTTCCGTACATCCCAAGGGGCTCGAACAGGCTCACGCCGTAACGGCCGTTCGGGCGCCACCGCAGGCCATCGATAATAGACAGCAACAAGCGCTTGTCGGCCGTGAACTGTTGCAGCGCTCCGGAGCCGGCCGCGGTGCGGCACACCGCCACCAGATCGCCGGGCTGCATCTGTTTCTCGATAAACTTGCGCAGCGACGATCGCACGAACGCCATGCTTTCGAACGACAACCCGAGATCGTCCACCATCAGCACGATGGTGCGCCGCACATCTTCCACGCGCATCGGAACCGCCGGCAGAACAGGCGACACCACCGCGGCCCCCTGCGAGATTCGCACATAGGAAAAATACGTTATAGCCTGCGGCTTGCCGTCCTCCAGAACTTCGAAGTCGTTGGCCGTGAGATCGGCGACGTGGCGCCCCTTTCCGTCGGTCACCACGGCATCCACCTGCACCAGCGTGGACGTCACGCTGAACACTGGGCCCGGCTGCTGCCCGAATCCGAGGACCGCCGCCAGCACAACCGCTGAGAGTCGTTGCACTGCCTGGATTATTTCACATGCGGATTGCTAGCCTGACTTTCGCAGTTGGGGGCGAATCGACGAGCTAAGTGGGATGGAATGAATAGAGGGTAGGTCTTCCCCGCAGCGATTTTTAGATTGCCCGCCTTGCACGCAAAGGACTTGCCTTCAGCCCGGTGCCGAACATCGATCAAAATCGTGCTGAACTGCGACAGTCAGGCTAGCGGCAAGACCAATACGGCTGTTGGCATAAGAACATTACATGAGACTGATCGGATCGACATCAATCACCAACGATGTCGGGCTCCATTTCTGCGCCGCCGCGTACTGTCGCAGCTCTTTCAAGGTCTCGTTCAGGCGCTTCCGGCTGGCCGCCTTGATCAGTAACTGATATCGGAATTCCTTCTTCAGCCGAGGCACCGGAGCCTCCGCCGGCCCAAGCACGCGCAAATCCTCGGGCGGCGGCGTCAGCCTGTGCCCGATCTCCGTGCTCATCCGCAAAGCGTGCTCCTGGCTTTCGCTCCTCACCAGCACATTCGCCAGAGCTACGAAGGGCGGATATCGCATCGCGCGGCGATACTCGATTTCCCTCTCGTAAAAACCTGCGTAATTCTGCGCCGCCGCGAAGCGAACGGCGTAGTGGTCCGGGTTGATGGTCTGGATGAACACAATCCCGGGAATGTCGCCGCGACCGGCGCGACCGGCAGCCTGGGTCAGCAACTGAAACGTGCGCTCGGCCGAACGGAAGTCCGGCAGGCCGAGACCGGAGTCGGCGGAGATGATTCCGACCAGCGTCACGTTCGGAATATCGTGACCCTTGGCAATCATTTGCGTTCCGACGAGAATGTCGTAGCTGCCTTCGCGGAACTCGTGGATGATGGATTCGAAGTGGCGCTTGCCGGTCACCGTATCGCGATCCATGCGGGCGATGCGCGCCGTCGGGAAATGCTGGTGCAACTCGTCCTCGGCCCGCTCGCTGCCCGCGCCAACGAAATGCAAATACTCGCTGCCGCATTTGGGGCACACCGAAGGAGGGCGTTCGGCGTAGCTGCAGTAGTGGCACAGCATGCGGCGGTCGCGCCGGTGATACGTAAGGGTGACGGAGCAGTTTACGCACTGCACGCGCTCGCCGCAAGTGCGGCACGCGACGAACGTCGAGAAGCCCCGGCGATTCAGCAGCAGCATGGTCTGCTCGCCGCTGTCCAGGCGACTCTGGATGGCCTCCAGGAGTTTTCGTGAAAACGTCGCGTGCTTGCGCGTATCTAAAAACTCCTGGCGCATGTCGATCAGTTCCACCATCGGCATCGGCCGCTTCTCGATGCGCTCCGGCAAATCGAGGTACTTGTACTTGCCCTTATCGGCGTTGTAGCGAGTCTCCAGGCTGGGCGTCGCGGAGCCGAGAACGATCGCCGCGCCGGCGTGCTGCGCCCGCACAATCGCGACATCGCGTCCGTGGTATCGCGGAGTCTCCTGCTGCTTGTAACTCCCGTCGTGCTCCTCATCCACGACGATGAGCCCGAGATTCTGAACCGGAGCGAAGACACCGCTGCGCGTGCCCACGACAACCCCCGCTTCGCCGGAGCGAATGCGCCGCCACTGCTCGGCACGCTCCGAGTCTTGAAATGCGGAGTGGAGAATCGCGACTTTGTCTCCGAACCGGTCGAAAAACTGGCCCGCCATGGCGGGCGTCAACGCGATCTCGGGGACCAGCATCAGCGCGCCGCGCCCAAGCGCCAGCGTATCCTCGATGGCCTTCAGGTACACCTCAGTCTTGCCGGAACCCGTAACGCCTTCCAGCAGAAACGTCCGAAATTCGCCGGATTCAACCGCTGCGCGGATCTCCTGATAGGCCGTGAGCTGCGTCGCGTTCAGTGTGTGGGGCACACGAATGCGCCCCGCCGAGTGTACAACCGGCTCCGGCCGCAACATCACCGCCGCTTTGCGCGCCAGCGACCGCGCCGCCTCGCTCGCGTTCTTGACGGCCAGCTCGAGTTCTGCCACGTTATGCGAACCGGGGTGCAACTCGAGGTACGCCAGCAGCTCACGCTCTACTTTCGGGTACTTGGCGTCGGGGCGCGGAAGAAGCAGCGTGATCCGCAGGCGCTCGGCCGAGGCGCGCAGCGGGTCGCGCTCGCTTTCCGTGTCCTCCACTCGAACAAGGCCCTTCTTCTCGAGCGACTTCAGCACGCGCCCGGCTTCCGGAAACTTTGACTTCACGTAAGCCGCCGACAGGGGCCGCCTCTCGAGCATCCCCAGCACCTTCGCCAGCGGATCGCTTTCCCCGGCGCCCAACAATAGCTGCCGCGTCGCGTCGATGCCCAGCGAGGTCAGCGAATAGACCTTGCCGCGCCGGATTTCTCCCGAGAGCGGCACCATCGTGCGCAGCACCTCGCCGATCGGCGCGCAGTAATACGCCGCGATCCACTTCCCCAGCGCGATCAACCCGCTATCCAGCACCGGCTCTTCATCCAGCAGCGTGAACGCGTCCCGCGCCACCACGCCGGGCGGATCGTCATACGTGTGCAAAACAACGCCGACGAGCTTCCTCGATCCGAACGGCACCGACAGCCGGCATCCGGGTTTCACGCGGTGCTGGAGCGTTTCGGGAAGGTGGTAGGTAAAAGCCTGGTCCACCGGAACCGGAAGTGCGACGTCGGCGAAGGCTGGCATTCAGGCCGCTATTTGGAGCAGGCTAATTTTGTGCGGGCCAGGAAACTGGTGTCCAGGTTGCCTGCCACGAATTCGGGATGCGCCAGGATCCGCTGGTGCAGCGGGATGGAGCTGTGAATGCCCTCGATGATGAACAGATCCAGCGCGCGGCGCATCCGGGCGATCGCTTCCGTGCGGTCGCCGCCATACGTGATCAACTTCGCGATCAGTGAATCGTAGTACGGCGGGACGATGCAATCGGCGTGCGCCGCGGTATCCACGCGCACGCCGATCCCGCCCGGCAGGTTCCACCCGGTGATGCGGCCCGGCGAAGGCGCAAACGTCTCCGGATGCTCGGCGTTGATGCGGCACTCGATGGCATGGCCGCGCATCTCGATGTTGGCGGGCAGCACCTCGCTGAGAGGCTGGCCCGCGGCGATGCGGATCTGGCTCTTCACCAGGTCGACGCCGGTCACGAATTCCGTCACCGGGTGCTCCACCTGGACGCGGGCATTCACTTCCATGAAGGACAGGCTGCCGTCCTCATCCATCAGAAACTCGACCGTGCCCGCGTTGGTGTATCCGATGGCCTTCATCGCCACCTTCAGCCCGTCCCCGATGCGGCGGCGCAACTCCGGCGAGACGGCCGGCGACGGAGATTCCTCGATCAGCTTCTGGTGGCGCCGCTGGATGGAGCACTCGCGCTCGCCGAGAATCTCGACGTTGCCGTGCTCGTCGGCGAGCACCTGAAACTCGATGTGCCTTGGCCGCTCCACCAGCTTCTCAATGTACATGTCCCCGCAGCCGAACGCCGCGGCGGCTTCGTTCTGCGCTTGCGCGAGCATCGGCCCGAATTCGGACGCGTCCCGGACCACGCGCATCCCCCGTCCGCCCCCGCCGGCGGTCGCCTTGATCATGATCGGGAAGCCGATCGAGTGCGCGATCTCCAGCCCTTCTTCGGTGGATTTGAGCGTGCCCTCGCTCCCTGGCAGTATGGGAATGCCGGCTTCTTGCATCGCCCGGCGCGCTTCGTGTTTCATTCCCATACGCCGGATGACGGCGGCCGTGGGGCCGATGAACTTTACGTTGCAAGCGTCGCAAACTTCGGCAAACTCGGAGTTCTCGCTGAGGAATCCGTACCCCGGGTGAATCGCTTCGGAGTCGGTGATTTCGGCGGCGGAGATTACCGAGGGGATATCGAGATAGGAGCGCGTGCTCTTGGCCGGGCCGATGCAAATGGCCTCGTCGGCAAAGCGCGCATGGAGGCTGTGGCGGTCGGCCTCGGAGTACACCGCGACCGTTTGGATGCCGAGATCCTTGCACGCGCAGATGACGCGCAACGCGATCTCGCCGCGGTTGGCGATCAAGACTTTACGGAACATTCGGTTTCAACGCGGGCGGACGGCGAACAGGGCCTCGCCGTACTCCACCGGCCTGCCGTTCTCGACCAGCCTTGCCACGATCGTGCCCGCGACCTCCGATTCAATCTCGTTCATCAGCTTCATCGACTCGATGATGCAGAGCACGGCGCCAACGTCGACGCGATCCCCGATCTTTACGAACGGCGGAGATCCGGGAGACGCGGAGTCATAAAACGTTCCGACGATGGGACTCCTCACCATCTCGGAATTCTCGTCCACCAGCGGGCGCGCCGACGCCATCGGCTCCTCGGCGCCCGAGCTCGGCGGCGCAATCTGGTACGAGCCCCCATGCATTGCGGCGTTGGATGCGTTGTGCGTCGCAACCGGCGCGGGAGCCGGCGCGATCACTTCGTGGGTCACTCCGGACGAACGCTTGATCCGCACGCGGTTATCGCCGCGCTGGACGTCCAGTTCGGCCACTCCGCTTTCGTTGAAGACGGCGAGCAGTTCTTTGATCTCTTCGATAGTCATGTCGGGATTTGCGGGGGCCCGCTTGCGGGCCTTGGGACGGGCTGTGGTTGCTGCGGACATGTCAGATTGCAATCAGTTCCTTGGTGGTGGGCGTGAGGACTTCGCAGCCGGATTGCGTGACCACGACGGTGTCCTCGATTCGAATGCCGCCGGCGCCTTCGATGTACACGCCCGGCTCTATCGTAACCGCCATGCCGGCTTCGAGCACCGTCCGGTCGCCCTTTCCGAGCCGCGGAGATTCGTGGATCTCCAGGCCGAGTCCGTGACCGGTGGAGTGCATGAAGTACCGGTCGAGACCGTGCTTCTTCAGCACGCCCCGCACCACGCGGTCCACCTTACCAGCCGTGACGCCGGGTCGAACCGCATCAATGCCGGCCAACTGGGATTCCAGAACAGCCTGGTACATCCGCCGGATCTTCGCCGGCGGCGCGCCGAGATGGAGCGTGCGCGTCATGTCGCTCGCATAGCCGTCCCGAAACGTTCCCATATCTATCAATATTAATTGATTCGCGGTCAATTTTTGTCTGGTCGGGCGCGCATGAGGCAAGGCCGTCCGGGCGCCGCAGGCGACGATGGTTTCAAACGCGGGCTTCTCGGCGCCCAGCCTGCGCATCTGATATTCGATCTCTCCCGCCAGTTCCGATTCGCTGATTCCCGGGCGTATCTTCTTCAGCCCGCGTTCGAACGCCTGCGAGTTGATCAGCACGGATTCGCGGATGGCGGCCAACTCCCGTTCATCCTTGATCATGCGCTGCCGGGCAACCAGGTCAGGGAGAGGCGTCAGTTCGCATCGAGTATCAAGCAACTGTTTTAGTTGTCCGTATAAATCGAAGCTAATATGAGACTTCTCAAATCCGATCCGCCGTGCCCGAGACCGCTTGATCTCGCTGGCGACGCCGGTGATTAAGGCGCCTCGCGGGATCACCCTGGTGCGGGGTAACACCTCCTGCGCCGCCTGGATCGTGTACCGCGGATCCGTGAAGAAAATCGGGTTCCCTTCCCGCCGCAACAGCAGCATTCCATTCGATCCGGTGAAGCCGCTGAGATAGCGGACGTTCTCAACCCCGGCGATCAGAACGGCGTCGAGTTCGAGCGCGGCGAGGTCGATCCCCGATTCGTGCCGCAAGCTCATTGAATCTCCAGCACCAGCTTGCCTGTAGTTTTCCGGCCTTCGAGATCCCGGTGAGCCCGCGCCGCATCGGCCAGCGGATAACGGTGCTCGACGCGCAGCTTCAAGGAACCATCGTCGATCCAGCGGAACAGATCGCCCGCTCTCCACGCGATCTCGTCGCGATCCACGGCGTAGTTTGCGAGCGACGGGCGGGTGAGAAATAGCGAGCCCTTCTGGCTGAGCATCAGCGGTTGGATGGCCGGCACCGGACCACTCGCGTTGCCGAACGAAACCATCATGCCCCGGGGGCGCAGCGAATCGAGGCTTTTCAAAAAGGTCTCGGCGCCGACTCCGTCGTACACGACGTCCACTCCCCGGCCGCCGGTGATCCGCTTCACCTCCTGCTGAAAGTCCTGGGTCGAATAATTGATCCCGTGGGCGGCCCCCGCTTCGCGCGCCAGTTCCAACTTGGCCTCGCTCCCGGCGGTGCCGATCACGGTCGCGCCGATCTTCTTGGCAATCTGGGTGAGGATCAATCCCACGCCGCCCGCCGCCGCATGAACCAGGCAGGTGTCACCCGGCTTGAGGGCAAAGGTTGAGAACGCGAGGTAATGCGCGGTCATGCCCTGCAGCATGACGGCGGCCGCGGAAACGAAGTCCACGCCGTCGGGAATCTTGACCAGTTGCCAGGCGGGCACCACGGCGTATTCGGCATCCGACCCGCGGGCCATGGCGTAGGCCACGCGATCGCCCGCCTTCAACCCGGTCACGCCGTCGCCGGCGGACTCCACCGTGCCCGCGCCTTCCATGCCGAGGACGACCGGCGGATCGGCCTGATACAGTCCCGTGCGGAAGTAGATGTCGATGAAGTTCACCCCGGAGGCAGCGAGCCTGACGAGGGCCTGTCCCGGTCCGGGCACCGGCGTCGGCAGGTCGCCGTAGATCAGGTTCTCGACGCCGCCGGGATTCTGAATGTAAATCGCTTTCATGAGTATTCCCTTCCCCCAACCACCCAGACCGGCGTGGCGCACGCACTCGTGCGTGCCGCGTCGCCATTCTTGGCGACGCCTGCTTTAGCATATCAAGCACTCACCCGAGTTCCGCCCGAATGGCGTCGGCGATGCGCCGCGCCGTCGAGTGTACCGCGTCGTCGGTCGGGCCCTCCACCATCACGCGCGCCAGCGGCTCTGTGCCGCTGAACCGCACGTTAATGCGTCCCGAGCCGCCCAGCTCGCGCTCGGCCGAAGCAATCGCATCCCGAACACCGCCGAGCGAATCCAGCGGCCGCTTCTCTCTCACCCGGACGTTCACCAACACCTGCGGAAACAAAGTAAACTCAGCCGCGAGCTCATCCAGCGTCCGCCCACTCTCCCCGATCGCCTCCAACACGCGCAGCGCCGTCAGCATGCCGTCTCCGGTGGTTGCGAACTCCCGGTAAATCACGTGCCCCGATTGCTCGCCGCCGAGCTGCGCGTCCCGCCGCAGCATCTCCTCCAGCACGTACTTGTCGCCCACCGCGGTCCGCACCAGCTCAATGCCGTTCCGGTTGAGCGCGATCTCCAGGCCGAGGTTCGACATTATGGTGGCGATCACCACCGGCTTGCCGTCGGCCTCCACCAGTTTGCCGGCGCGATGCATGGCCAGCCCGGTGATCAGCAGTACGGCGTCGCCGTCCACCAGCCTCCCCGCGCGCGAAACGAACAGCGCGCGGTCGGCGTCGCCGTCGAACGCCACGCCGAGATCGGCGCCGGTCTTCAATACTTCCGCCCGCAGACGATCCAGGTGCAGCGATCCGCAATCGAGATTGATGTTGCGCCCGTCCGGCGAAACCCCGACCGCGTGCACTCGCGCGCCCAGCCGCTCGAACAATCGCGGCCCGAGAAACGAAGCCGAGCCATTCGCCGCGTCGACCACGATGCGCATACCCGCGAGCGAGCCCCGGAAAGTGGACGCCAGGAAATCCAGGTACTCCTCCCCGATCCGCGAATCCGCCTGAAGCTGCGCGGGCGCCGCGTCCATCTTCTCCTGCAACAGCCCAAAGATGTCCTGCTCGATCGCGTGCTCCACGGCGTCGGCCAGCTTGAATCCGCAGTGGTCCAGCACCTTGATGCCGTTGTCTTCGTACGGATTGTGAGACGCCGAGATCATCACTCCCGCGGCGAACGTGCCGGTGCGGGCGGCAAAAGCAATGCCGGGGGTGGTGATCAATCCGGCGAAGCGCGCCTTCACGCCCGATCGCTCCAGGCCTCCCGCGACATACTCGGCGATCCACGTTCCGGACTCCCGCGTATCCACGCCGATCGCGACCTCGGGCTCGGCATGCGCCGCCTGGATCCACCGGCCCACCGCCGCGCCCACCGCGAAAACCGTTTTGCGGTCCAGCGGATACTCGCCCGCGACGCCGCGAATGCCATCGGTTCCAAACAATTGTCGGTTCATGAATTGGGTTTACTGAGCCGGAGTCTCCAGGCGCTGAATCCACACCTTCACCGTCACCAGCGGAGAAGTCTCGAACCGTACTTGCGGATCGGCCACGTACGCGTGGACCGTAAACTGGCCCTGCTTCGCAATCTTGGAAAGGTCGATCGGATCCGTCTGCGCGGAATCGATCTGCTGTACGTGATTCTCCGGCCCCGTGACCTTCAGCATGGCGGGCTGCACTTCCTGCCGCACCACTTCCAGTCCCCGCGTTCCCGTGGTGCGCACTTGCACCGCCACCTCTTTCGACATCAGGCGGTCGAACCTCAAGCGGAGCTGCGACGGCACCGCGCGGAGAAAGGTCACGCCCCGAGGGAGATTCAAGCTGCCGGAACCGATTGAGAACGTGCGTTCGCCGGGCCCTTCGACCGAAGCCAGATCCAGGAAGACGGCGGTATCCGCCAACCGGGCGGCTGTCAGTTTGCCGGCCGGTCCGCGGAGTTCCAGATGCACCCGGTCCGGCATGTCCGAACCGACTTCGAGGTCGCGGGGCAGGTTCTTCAGAAAGATCGCTGCCGGCTGCGACGTCACCAGTTCCGGTTCGCCCACCACCAGGAACCAAAGCACGCCGGCGATGACGAGGGACAACGCCTTCCATCCGAGATTCGCCGTCAGAAACCGCATTTATCCCTCGCGCGCCTGGCGCACGGTTTCGCCAACCGGGTGCGCTAGATTGCCGCCGGGACCCGGCTGTCGTTCTTTGTGCCGGGCGTGCAGCATGAGCCGCTCGGCCAGCTTCTCGGGGTTCACTTCGCGCTCGATTTCGCCGAAGGCCGCCACGCTGACCTGCGCCGTCTCCTCCGACACGATGACCGCGATGCAATCCGCTTCCTCGGTGATGCCGATGGCGGCGCGGTGGCGTGTTCCCAGTGAGCGCGCCAGTTGAGGGTTCATCGTCAGCGGCAGGAAACAGGCCGCGGCGGCAATGCGGTCTTTTTGAATGATGACCGCGCCGTCGTGCAGTGCCGCTTTCGGATGGAAAATCGAAAGCAGAAGGTCCCGCGAGACGCAGGCGTCCAGCTTGGTTCCGCTTTCGACGAACGTGCGAAGGCCGATATCGCGCTCGACCACAATCAACGCGCCAACCTTTTTGTCGGCTAGATCGGTGACAGCGAAAACAATGTCGCGAATCAGATCCCGCCGCTCGAGCCCGCCGCTCAGGGCCCGGAACTGGCGAGGCCCCAGCCGCGCCAGCAGCCGCCGCAAATCCGACTGGAACATCACGATCAGCGCGAACGCGGTGTAGGGAACCAGAGTCGCCAGCACGGTCCGCAACAGTTCCAGGCGGAAGATGGCCGAGAGCAGGTAAACGGTGCCCAGGATCAGAACGCCCACCAGGATCGGCGCGGCCCGGCGTCCCCGCGTGATACTCAGCAGTTGGTAAATGAGGATGGCGACGAGAACGATATCGAGGACCGAGGTCCAGGTGACGGGTGGCGCGTTGGGCAGGAAAGGCAGGCTCACCGTTGGCATAATCGGCTCGGTCCACCATTATCCCGCACTCTGCCACTAAACTAAGTTCGTGGCGCTGCCAGCGGAAGTCCGTGTCAAGATCAGCTCTGAAGATGCCGGCTCGATCGCGATCGCGGAAGTGTCGGTGCGGAGCCTGCCGCCGCGGGACCTGATCGAGCAGATGCTGGGGCTCACCGGAAAGGATCTCGGCCGGCTGCGGGAGATCCTGAAACGCGGCTCCTTCGTCTCCGGAGAATCGCGCCTTCGCTGGGAGCCATTCGAGATCCAGGCGGCCGAACTCGGCCTGCTCCTCGCCACATTTCCGGATCCGGACCCCTCGCGTTCCTTCGAGCCCGCCGGCTGTTTTCACGCGCTTCTGCTGGCCCGGCGGGACCGTCTCGACATCCCGCGCAAGGTAGGCGCGAAACGCCGGTTCCTGCGCCGCCGCGATTTCTGGGACGCCCTCATGGAGCTGGGGCTGGCGGCCGCCTACGTGGAGTACTCGTACAAACTTCGGTGCGATCGCTATCGCGTCCGGATCGATCTAAGCCAACTCGCAAAGTTGCAGTCGGCCGCCGCCTTGCTGCCCTATCGGAAACTCCGGGAGAAGGTGAAAGGGTCCGCCTTCGAGACGGCCGAATTCTTCGTGGGCCGCCTCCCTCGATGACCGATTATGCCTCGGATGTTGTAACCGCCGAACGCCTGGCCAGTAGGTCGACAGGATTCAGCAGCGCATTCGCAAAGCCCTCGGTAATCCCCGAATGGTTCCGCCGCCACCAGCGCATCGCCTCCTCGAGGCCGTCCAGACTTCCCGGAGCCGCCGCAAGGAGATAGTCGGCCGGGCCGTTCGCGGTCTTCGTGTACACCATCGCGTGACAACCGCTCGAAGCCAGGTCGAGCACCGGCGTTGAATTGATACCGCTGCCCAACGGCCAGCATACGGGCACACCCTTCACGCGGCGGGTGTGAGAATCCGTCACCTTGTCGTCGTCAGCGTCTGGTCGGCGGAAGTGGCATTATTGCCGATCGTATCCCTACTCATCACGATGAAATGGTACACAGTATTCGGCAAGAGTCCCGTAAGACTTAGCGAGTGGCTTTGCTTCATATCCGCCCGGACATCGTTCGGTCCATTTACCGATGGAGCCCAGCTTCCGTAGCCCGTGGTTATTCCATACTTCATCCATGTGCTGCAATTCACGTCCGTGTTCCACGTCACCGTGGCCGTGCTGCTGGTGATCCCTGAAACCTGAAGGCCGGAGAGGACGGGCAAAGTGGTGTCGTGCACATACGTGGTGTCGACGGGGTTGTTGGAAGGGTCCGTCAGGGAAACGACGGGAACGGCCGAAGTTCGATAATGCACGTAGTCGAAGGACCATTTGTAATGCTGATTAAACTGCTTTCCATCGAAAATTCCGCTGGCGTCGTCATCCAGCGCATGGTTGAAAAGGACGTCCCCTTGCGCCAGATACGTATTGTTCCCGGTCAGATTCCAGTACCACGCCCAGGCCGGCGAAAAGAGGTCGTTCAGGTTGGAGTAGATGGCGCCTAACCTGGCGTTGGGCGGATACCCGTAGTTGCTAAGAGTGTTATACATCGTGTGGCCGTACAAAGGATCGGCCGGGTCGGTGACCACAGCGTGGGCCCATAGCCAATCCATCATCTGCTTGATGGCTGGAGGGATCCGGTAGTCGGGCGTGCCCAGCGCCGCCGTGTATTCGTAGTACTGAATAAGCGCCTCGGCCATGATCCCGTCATAAAACGGCTGGTTCAACTGGTTCAGGGTGGTAAGAAACAACTCATCGAACTGGCCCAAGCCCCAGTCCACCATTTGCAGCATGTGGGGATCGGGGGGCGTATGATTCACCTGGGCCTTCTTGACCGCGGCATCAATGCCGTAAGCCGTTTCCCGGATCCGGACGGCCTGAATATACGGGGTGCCATTCATGTTCATCAAAGCGGTCTTGGCGTGTAGATCGCCGAAGCGCCAGTAAATCTCCGCCAGGCCATGCGGCGTCAGCCGCCAGCCTTCAATGTTGGTGGGAATATTTCGATCCGCAAACTGGTTCAGGATATTCTCGGCGCAAGGAAACCAGGTCTTCTTATTGCCGGTATAATCGCCAATCTGTAAGTAGGACCGGCCGCCGTCGTAGTACCAGATGTATCCTTCATACCCGAAAGGCATGAAGTCGCCCGGGATACAAAATTGCGCCCCGTCGACGACCATGCGAGTCTGCCAGCGGGCCAGCGCCGTCGGGTCCAGCGGAGGAACGGAGTGAACCGGCGTGCGGACGATTGGCCGCGGCGTAGCCAGAACCTTAAAGAACCATGTAAGCGTGCTGCTAACGCCGGTTTGCGTGTACGAGATCACTGCCGTATAGAGCCCGGGCGGGGTGTTGGGCTGGGTTTCAAACTTCAAAAACGTCGGGTAACTCAACCGCCAGCACATGGAATTCCCGTTGGTATCCGTAGCCGTATCCGTGGGTGAATCCACTCCCCCGTAAAGGTTCTCGTCGCAGGCGTAATGAAACCCGATGACCGACGTTGGCACCGGATTGTGAGCCTGATCCGTAATTATCGGGGGGTTGACATACATCCAATCGTCGTCCTGGCCGGCCATGAGAGTGGTAGTAATGCCGAGGTATAGATCGGATCCGGCATAGACGTTCTTCGGGCCTTCGGGGTTCAGGCGGAAACGCTTAGCGGCGGTCGCATTCTCCGGAGCGGTCTGGAAGCTGTAGACGCCGGCGGTCAGCCCTGGCAGGGTCCAGCCTTGACCCGTGCCATCTCCGGAGATGACCCTGAAACAGACGACGCTGTTGGGAGACAACCCAGTTACTTGAACGGAATGGGCCGTGACCAGCCCAGCGCTGGCGTGGAACGGGTACAACTGCGCCGGACCCGCCTGGCCGCAATCGCCCAGCGATTTCCCGTATAGAAGCACCTGACTGGTTGCCGCGCTGGTGGTGCTCCAGGTAACTACCGCCGAGTCCTCCTGGTTGACCAGGATCGGAGTGCCCGTGGAACTGAACAGACTTGGGACTTGCCCGTCCACCTGGATATTGGCGATCCCAGGGTCGCCCGTAGCCGGCTTTCCTTGCGCCTTCGCGAATGAACAGACGGAGACGTAATAGAATGAAAACAAACTTAGAAACAACCAAATAAGTCTCCATGGCCCCACATTCGACCGAAAGCGCATAGCTAAAGTCGTTACCATTTCGTAAGTATGCCATCATGATTTGCTGGCTGTCAATCAAATAATTCAGGTAAATTATTCCATATTTATATACTTATAAGTAACGATTCGTTACGAAAGAGCCCTGTATAACAGTGCCGGGATGTGGGACCCAAAGAATGATTTCCAGAAGGAAAAGGGGAGAGAGCCCGGTGGCGGTTGCACCGCCAAGAACGCTTATTGCTGAATATTCACCCACTCAACGCGCTTCATCCGCCGCTGAAGTCCGCCGCAGCCCGCTGCGATACGGCCGGGCTCGCCGTCAATCGCTGAATGCGCCTCGCCGAACACCCTTGCATCCCTGGCATGACAAGCCTTGGCCCGAGCTTCCCGCCTCGCCTCGCTGGATCGCGGCGAACACGTTCATCCGGCCGAAGCCAAAACCAAATTGCAGCGCAAGTCCGAGGAACGCCGGAAGCAACAACGGTGAGCGGTTACATTCTTAGCCATGATGCCGGCCTGGACCTGGATCCCATGAGGTAGGGGCCTCCTAATCGCTATCCCCGCTTACCCGCAGCACCGCCAAAAACGCTTCCTGCGGAATATCCACCCGGCCCACGCGCTTCATCCGCCGCTTGCCTGCCTTCTGCTTCTCCAGCAGCTTGCGCTTCCGGCTGATATCGCCGCCATAGCACTTCGCGAGCACGTTCTTCCGCATCGCCGCTATGTTTTCGCGCGAGATGATCTTATTGCCGACCGCCGCCTGCAACGCGACTTCGAACATCTGCCGCGGAATCAGCTTCCGCAGCCGCTCGATGAGCCCCTTCCCGCGCTCGTAAGCTAAGTCCCGGTGAACGATGATCGACAGCGCGTCGATCGAGTCGCCCGCCACCAGCACGTCCATCTTGACCATCGGCGAAACACGGTAGCCCGCCAGATGGTAGTCCAAGGAAGCGTAGCCGCGCGACGCGCTCTTCAGCCGATCGTAGAAATCGAGGACGATCTCGTTCAGCGGCAGTTCGTACAGCAGCAGCACGCGCCCGGCGCCGATGTACTCGAACTTCTTCTGCACGCCGCGCTTGTCCTCCACCAGCTTCAGAATCTCGCCCAGGTATTCCTCGCGCGTGATCACGCTCGCGTCGATGATCGGCTCTTCAATCTGCGCGATCGAGGACGGGTCGGGCCACTTCGTCGGGTTGTCGACCTCCACCACCGTGCCGTCCGTCTGGGTCACGCGATAGCGAACCCCTGGCGCAGTCGTGATCAGGTCGATGTTGAACTCGCGCTCCAGCCGCTCCTGAATAATCTCCAGATGCAGCAGGCCCAGAAAACCGCAGCGGAAACCAAACCCCAGCGCCACCGAATTTTCCGGCTCGAAGTTGAACGCGCTGTCGTTTAATCGGAGCTTCTCCAGCGCGTCGCGCAGCAACCCGTGCTCGTGCGACTCAATCGGGTAAAGACCCGCGAACACCATCGGCTTAATCAGTTCAAATCCGGGAAGCGCTTCGGCCGCCGGTCTTGCGTCGTCGGTAATCGTGTCGCCGATCTGCGCGTCCGTGATGGTTTTAATGTTCGCGAAGACGTAACCGACCTCGCCCGCGGAAAGCTGATCGCAGGGAATCGGCTTGGGAGACTGGTAGCCCAGCCCTTCCACCTCGAAGGCCTTCCCGGCGGCCCACAACCGGATCTTCTGGCCCATGCACAGGCGCCCCTCGACCACGCGGGTCAGGATAATGACGCCGCGATAAGGGTCGAACCACGAGTCGAAAATCAGCGCCTTCAGCGGAGCCTCCGGCGATCCCTTCGGCGGCGGCACCAGCCGCACGACGCTCTCCAGCAGTTCCTTCACCCCGATGCCGTTCTTTGCGCTGGTGAGCACGGCCTCATCGGCGGGAAGCCCGATCACCTGCTCAATCTGCTCCTTGATGCGATCCGGTTCCGCCGAGGGCAGATCGATCTTGTTGATCACCGGAATGATCTCGAGATTGTGGTGCAGCGCCAGGTACGTGTTCGCGAGAGTCTGCGCCTCCACGCCTTGCGAGGCATCGATCACCAGCAGTGCGCCTTCACACGCCTGCAAACTCCGGGATACTTCGTAGGTGAAATCGACGTGCCCCGGAGTGTCGATGAGATTGAGCTGGTACATCTCGCCGTCGTCGGCCTTGTAGTTCAGCCGCACCGCGTGGGCTTTGATCGTAATCCCGCGCTCGCGCTCCAGGTCCATGGTGTCGAGCACCTGCTCCATCATCTCCCGCTGGCTCAATGCGCCGGTCACCTCGAGCAGGCGGTCGGCCAGGGTGGATTTGCCGTGGTCGATATGGGCGATGATCGAGAAGTTTCGGATGAAAGCGGGATCCATGAGGTATGATGGGCCTGTACCAACAAGTATCCCATAGGCGGTTAAAAACGCCGCGAATTGCCTGAAAACAAATGACTCCGAAGGTAACTGAAGGCTCTCTAAACGCGCGCGGCCTGAAGTTCGCGATCGTGGTGGCCCGGTTCAATAGCGCCATTACCGAGAGGCTCCTCGCCGGGGCGCTGGACGCCCTTACGCGGTGCGGAGCGAACGAGGGCGACGTGGAAATCGTCCGGGTTCCGGGATCGTGGGAGATGCCGCTCACCATCAAGACGCTGGCCGGGCAGAAACGGCACGACGCGGTGATCGCGCTCGGGGCCGTGATCCGCGGCGACACACCGCACTTCGATTACGTGGCGGGCCAGGCCGCTTCCGGGCTGGCGCAGGCTGCGCTCGAAACTGAAGTTCCCGTCGCATTCGGCGTCCTGACCACCAACACCGTGGAGCAGGCCATGGACCGGGCGGGTCTGAAGTCTGGGAACAAGGGGTTCGACGCCGCCATGACCGCCATCGAAATGGCCGATCTTCTGCGCATGCTGCGCGCCGGCCAGTAGCCATGCCCGCACGACACCGCTCGCGGCAGCGCGCTCTTCAGGTCTTATACCAACACGACATCCGGGCGGAGTCGTTGCCCGAAGCGATCGATCACGTTTACGGCGCCCTGCATTCCGAAGACGAGAACGCCGGCCGGCCCGAGCCCGATCTGTTCATGGAGGAACTGGCCCGGGGCACGGTGGAGAAGGCCCCCGGCATCGACAAGCTGATCATCGAAAAATCGGCCAACTGGAGGCTGGAACGGATGTCGGTAGTGGACCGCAACATCCTGAGATTGGCGATTTACGAGATGTCGAACCTGGACACGCCCCCGCCGGTGGTCATCGACGAAGCGATTGAACTGGCGCGCCAGTTCTCCGGAGACGAGTCGATAGCGTTTATTAACGGCGTGCTGGACGCGATCCGCAAAGACCTCAAGCCCAACCAATAAAAACGGGGAGCCCGAAGGCTCCCCGCGCATATCTGCGACTTATCTAATCCTCAGAAGGTGAACTTCGCCGAGATCTGGACGTTCCGAGGGTTGCTCGAGAACACAGAGTCGGGATGATAGAACGAAGTGTCGGCCGGGTTGAGGAAGTTGTGTACGTTCGTGCCGGTGTAGCCGACGGAGGCCACATCGTTGATGCGGGACCCCGTGTATTGCGGATGGTTCAAGAGGTTTGAGAACCGGGCTCCGAATTCGAGCTTGTAACCTTCCCTGAATACGTTAAACCGCTTGATGAGGCTGAAGTCGATGTTCTGGATCGGCATCAGGTGCTCCGTCTGCCGGCCAGCCGTGGCGATCGTTCCCTTGGCTGCGGTGATGTATCGAGCGTCCGAGTTCTTCGCCAGGTAAGCGACTGTCGCACCCGCGCTGTTCTTGAGGGCCGTCACACCGGAACCGACGTTCACCGTACCGGCTGGATTCAGGATCGACCGGTCGCCGGCGCTGTCGCCGTTGAGGTTCGCGTCGATCGAGCTCTGAACCGTGACCAGGGTACCGGTCTCGTAGGTGTAGATGGGGGCGGCCTCCCAATTGCCAATCAGGTTCTTCACCAACCAGTTGCCGTGCTTGAAGTAGGGCAGGTCGTAAACGGCGGCCATCGTGAAGCGATTGCGATGGTCCAGGGCGGAACTGGCGCGCTCGGCCCTCAGGTTCTGGAAGTCCTGCACGCGGCGCGGGTTGGTGTAGGTGCTGAACACCTCGGCTGTCGAGTTGTCGATGTTGTGGCTGTACGTGTAGGAGCCCACGAACTGCAAGCCGTTGTTGAACCGGCGGTTCACCTGCGTCGCCAGGCCGTGATAAGTGGAAGCGCCCATCGGCATGAAGCCGACGATGTTGGTGTGGAATCCCGCGTCCAGGTATTGCGGAAGGAAGCGGCCACGGCCTGCGCTCGGCGTGTTGTAGGCCCTGGTGAGCGCCGACAGCGTGTTGGTGAGACCGTCCAGCGTAGCCTGTGACGGAGCCTGTAGGTAAACAGGCAGCGCATTCGAGGAATTCACAACCGAACCGACATTGATGCGGTCCTGAATAGGCAGGTTGAGACCGCGGGTACCCAGATAGCGGACCTCGAGGGTGTAGTTCTCATGCCACACCCGCTGGATGCCGAAGTTCCATTGAATGGACTTCGGAAGTTTCTGGTCGGGGATGTAGCCGCCGGTTGTAGCGCGCGCGCTGGCTTGGCTGAGGGATTCCGACGAGGCGTTGTTCGGGATACCACCGCCGGCGAGGAACCCGCCGCCTGGGTTGCCACCGACGTCTACCGTCTGCTGGAACTGAGGGGCCGCCGAGAGGATGCCGAGGTTGTCGAACAGCTTGTCGTAGTTGATCCCGAACCCGGCGCGAATCGAGGTTGTTCCGGTCTTGCCCGGCGAATAAGCGATGCCGATACGCGGTTCAAAATTCATGTTCTGCGGCTTCGGCTCGCCGAAGGTGATTAACCCCGGAACGTTGGAGATGGAGTTGACGGACTGGAGACGCTCGCCGTACGGAATCGTCGTGCGCTCATAGCGAACGCCCAGGTTGAGAGTGAGATTCGGGCGGATCTTCCAGGAGTCGTTCCCGTATGCGCCGAACAGGATCTGGTCCCCGTAGTAAATAAAGTTGCCCGTCGTCCGCTCGGCGAAATATGGGATGTTGTCCAGTAGAAAGTTTTCCATGGTGTCCCAGTCGTAGTCGCCGCGGCCACGCTGAGTAAAGCTCTGCGGGCTGATGTATTTCCGGAAGTCCCCGCCGAAGCTCAACGTGTGCGCTCCCTTCAACCAGGAGACGTTATCGGTGATCTGGTAAAGGTTCTGGATGGTCTCCTGGGGAGCGTTCGGGTCAGGACCGATATTCACACCCAGGTCGTCGATCGTCAGGTTCGGGAAGGCATCGAGCCCCGGAACCTTCTGAGTTCCCACAGCGGTGATCTGCGAGTAGCGGTTGAAGCCCAGCCGGAACTCGTTGGTCAGCGCGGGCGAGAAGTTGTGAAACTCCGTCAGGGTCGCGAGGTAGTTGGGCTGAACCAGCGGAAGCCAGAACGTCGGCAGGGTAGCGTTCGTGTCCTGACCTGTCGAGTTGTTCCGCACGTACCTGCCACGGAGGCTGTCTTTATCGCTGAGGTTGTAATCGACCGAAGCCAGATAGGTGTAAAAATTCGTGTAATTGGGCGCGAGGAACGAGTACTGCCCGAGCTCAATTGTCTTTCCGCCGACCACTGGGAATGCGCCGTTCGGGGTGATGGAAGGATCCACCGCCGTGGTCTGGGCCGGCAGATATTGCTTGAGAACGCCCAAGTTGTTTGGGTTGATGCCCGGAATGCTCGCCAGAGCGTCGTAGCCGGCCTGGGTTGGGGCGAAGATCTGGCCGCCGGAGCCGGACCCGCCGACTGGGTTGTACTCGGCATTGGCGTAGAAGAACAACTTGTTCTGGAGAATCGGGCCGCCAAGGGTTCCACCGAAACGGTTGTTGTCGAATCGCGGATGCGGGTCGATGCCCTGGACGATGGACTGTTGATCGGCCGCGTTGAGGTTGCGATTGCTCAAGTATTCGTACCCGGAACCGTGGAACGTATTGGTGCCGCTCTTGAGAATCTGATTGAACTGACCGCCGGAAGAAGCGCCGTATTGCGCGGAAAACTGGTTCTGAAGAATCGAGAACTCCTCCACCGCATCGTTGGGGATGGCGGCGAGCGGTCCGGTGACGCTCTTGCTATTGTTGTCGATACCTTCGATGGTGAAGTTGTTGTTGCGGGGCCGCTGGCCGCCGACCGAGGGGCCCGTGCCGACGCCGACCGCACCGCTGCTGGAAACGCCGGACGAATAAAGCGCTAGGTTCAGAACGCCGGAACCGCTACTCGTCGTCGGAAGGTCGGCCAAGTCCCGCGCGTTAAACGTGGTTTGCACTTGGGCCGTGGTCGTGTCGATCGTCACGGCAGCGCCGGAGACTTCGACTATCGTCTTGGACTCGCCGACCTGGAGCGTGACGTTTGCTGTAGCGGTCACGTTCAGGTTCACGTTTAGAGCTTTGACCTGCGCCGCGCTAAACCCCGGCGCGGTGACTGTGACGTCATAGGTTCCCGTAGCGAGATTCCGTAGACGGTACTGGCCGGCGCTCGAAGTAACTGTAGTGGTCTGGACGCTTGTCCCAGTGTTCTTTGCCGTTACGCTCGCGTTCGGAACCGCGGCGCCCGTGGTGTCGTACACGGTCCCGACGAGTTCGCCAGACACCGCTTGGGCGTATAGAGTACTCGGTCCGGACGAAACCAGCAGCACGGCCGTCGCGAGAACAACGAGGAAGATGGTCAATAAACGGTTCATTACATTCCTTTCGCAAAATGCGCTCTAGCTTTTACCTTACCGCGTCTGAAGAAAAGGTCAAGTCCATTTTTTTCAATCGTTTGCCGCCCGTAACCGAACTTCCATATTCTGTAGAGCGATCCGGATTTCTGGAGTCTGGAAGCGCCTTTCTTTCAGCTGCTTACGTCGGAGATAAAACCTGTCTGACCTCTGAATTATTGGATTTGGTACGAAAGCCGCTTCGGAAACATTTTCCACCACTTCATAGTGGTGCTTATTATCTGACCCCGGGCGAAGCATAAACTAAGTTAATGTGTTATCATCTGCCAAGAGGCTGATTGAATGGCGAGCAAGCCCCCATTTCCCAAGGCGACACAGGTCGAACACACGAAGTTTGGTCTAGGTGCCGTCACCGAAACGACCGACGAACACATTACCATTAAGTTCGACGATCACGGCGAGAAGAAATTCGTCCGCTCAATCGTCGAGCCGGCGCTCAAGAAGAGCGACCGTCAACCGCCGGTCGAGAAACGCCGCGCCGCGCGTAAGAAGGCGGCGGCTCCAGCCGCTTAGCGCCCGCCATATCGCGCCAGCGCGACCCCGTTCCGCTCCATCGATTCCCGCACCAACGGTCCGGTGAGCGCCCGCAGTTCGCGTTCCCGGCTCTCCGTCAGGCGCGTTCCGGCCTGCCGTAATTCGGCCGTGCAGAACCCCGGATGGCACATGAACTCGGTCGTCCCTTCGGGGAGCGCGGAGACGATCGCGGCCAACCCGGCGCCGTCAAACTTGCCCGTCACCCGGAACCCCGCGAAGTGATCCGTCGAGCGCAACCCGTGGCGGGAAAGAACGCGCCGGAAGTGCGGCCGCAGTAGTCTCACCAACGGCTGCCGTACCCACAAAATCCCGAACTCCTCCGCGAGCCGCGCGACGGCGTCGAGAACCGGAGGCAGCAGGTGCGTGTGCTTGTGCGTATCGATATGCGAAGGCTCCACCCCGGCGTCCAGGATTTTCAGGATCTGGCTCTTCATCCGGCCGTACAAATCCAGCCGCCGCAAAGCCATCGCCTGCATCAACTGAGACACAGTCGAGGGATACCCCGGCATCCCCACCAGCACCAGGTGACAGCCCACGTCGAGCGACGGATTCTCGCGGGCGAGCAGCACCGCGTCGTCAAACGCGGGCCCGTCCGCCATCAAAGTTGTCGCGGTCAGAATGCCGTTGCGGTGCGCTTCGACGATTCCCGCGTTGACGTCCTTCGTAAAGCCGAAATCGTCGGCGTTGACAATCAGCCGCTTCAAAAAAGTCCCAGCTTGATGTGCAGGAACTTCTTCGGGTTGGTCCGGAAATCCTGCATCAGCAAGTTCATCTCTCGCGTGGTGCCGTTCAGGTTGTCGTAGAGCTGCTGGTTCACCAGCAACTGGCCCACGGTGCCCTGCCCCGAGTTAATCTTGTCGAGGATCAAGTCCATCTTGCCGATCGTCGCGACGAGTTGATTGTGTAAGTCGTCGCTGTTGATCAGCTTGCCGATGGTGCCTTTTCCGGAATCGATCTCGCCGATGACCTTCCGCAGGTCGGCGATAACGCCGCGCGCCTCGTCATACAGTGCTGGATCCTTGAGCAATTTGCCGGCAGCGCCCTGGCCCTGCTGCAACCCGTCAAGGATCCCGTTCACACGGGTGAGAGAGGCGCGAACATCTTTGTACAGCGTATCGTCGTTCATCAGGCGTCCGAGCGTCCCCTTGTTGCTGGTGAGGGCCGTGACCGCCTTCTGGGTTTCACTCATGATCGCGAGGACGCGGTCGTAGAGCTCCTCGTCCACCAGCAGCTTGCCGATGCTTCCCTTGCCGCCCTCGACCAGGCCGACGACCACATCCACACGCTTCAGGATGCCCTGCAACTGCACCAGCAGATTGTTGCCCTGGTCCATGAAATCGTTGAAATCCGGCACTTCCACCGCCCGGATTTCCGAGCCGTCCTTCACCGTCTCCTTGCTCCGGCCCTTCTTGATGTTCATGAACTTGGAGCCGAGCACGTTCTCCGCGCCGATGCCCGCCCTCGAATCGGCCGGAATCTGCTGTAGGAATTTCGCGCCGATGGACATTTCCATTCGGACGATTCTGCCGGGCTGCGTGGACCCCGTCAGCACGATGCGATCCACCTTGCCGATGCCAATTCCATTCAGCCGCACGGGAGAACTCTCCGCCAGCGCCGCGGCATCGTTCATGTAAGTGAAAACGCGAGCCTGGCTTTCAAAGATCGAGCCACTGCCCGTCAGCAGAAAGATCAGGACGCCGAGAATGATCAGGGCGACAATCGCCGTCGCTCCGACTTTGAGGCGCGCCCACTGCGCTTTTTTCTGAATTGGCATCAGCGTTTCACGAACTTGGACACGTAAGGATCGTCCGCGGCTTTCAGTTCTTCCTCCGTTCCTTCGAACGCCAGACGGCCTTCCTGCAGCACCATGAAGATGGTTTTCAGACCGTTCTCCTCCGCCCCGTTGGATGAGGCGCGCTCAAGATCGCCACTGTGGGGATTGTAGCGATAATTCGCCATCAATTGCCCGTCCTGGTAGCGGTGAGTCGCCATCATCGCGGCCGCGTTGCGCGTGTCTCTCTCCTTTACGATGAGCGCGATGATGGTGTTCGCGGTTATCGGATCGAGGCCCGCCGTCGGCGAATCGTACAGGACCAGCTCGGGTTCGGTGACCACGGCCCGTGCGATGCCGACCCTCCGGCGCATCCCGCCCGACAGTTCGCTCGGGTACTGCTCCAGCGTCTGTTCGAGTTCCACGAATCGCAGAGTTTCGCGAACACGGTTTTCGATGGCATCGGGCTTTTCCGGCTTCGCGCCCCGCTGGTTTACGAGAGGGTACGACACGTTCTCGTCGATAGTCAGCGAGTCAAACAAGCCGCCCTCCTGAAATAGAAAGCCGATGCGCCCGCGAATGTCGAACAACTCCCCCTCGCTCAATGCGGTAATGTCCCGCCCGAAAACCAGCACTCTGCCGGCGCCGGCGCGAACTAGGCCGACCGCCGTCTTCAGCAGCACGGTCTTGCCGCTGCCCGAAGCCCCGAGCAGGATGCGTGTTTCGCCGCGGCGCATTTCAAAACTGATGCCGTCCAACGCCGCCACATCCTCGTAGTGAACGCTGACGTTTTCAAAGCGAAGTACCGGTTGATTGGAGTCTTCCGTCATGAAAGGTTGAGGAAGATGCGGCCGATGAAAAACGTCGTCACGATAATCCAGATGGAGGAGACCACCACCGCCTGCGTGGTGGACCGGCCCACGCCTTGCGTCCCGCCCGTGGTCTGCATTCCAAAATAGCAGCCGACGAGAGAAATGATGATCGCGAACACGAAAGGCTTCAAGATCCCCTGCACGACGTCGTTGTATTCGAGCGCCTTCCAGGCCGTGTTCCAGTACTGCGCCGGCGCCATATTCAGCATGCCCTCCGAGACGACGAAACCGCCGAACATGCCCATCAAGTCGGAGATGATCGTGAGCAGCGGGAGCATCGTCGCGGTTGCGATCAGGCGCGGCGTGACCAGCTTCTGAATGGGGTCGGTTCCCAACGCGCGCATGGCGTCGATCTGCTCGGTCACTTTCATGGAACCGAGTTCCGAAGCGATGCCCGCGGCATTCCGGCCGGACACCATCAAGGCGGTCAGGACGGGCCCCAGTTCGCGAACGAGCGTGATGCACAGGACCGGGGCAACTTGCCCTGTCGCGCCATAAGTGGACAGGGCGCGCGCAAGTTGCATGGCCATGACCGCGCCCGTAAAGAACCCCGTCAGAATGACGACCGGCAAACTGCCGACGCCGATCGAATCCATCTGAAGCAGAATATCGCGTGCGTAATGCGGGGAGCGGAAGACGTTTTTCCCGGCCTTCCCTGCAATGGCGACGAAGTCCTGCATGGCCTGGACAGGCCCCTTCAGAAAGTCGAGCAAGCGGTTCCTCTAACCTTTCGATGCTAGCATACGAGTTTGGAATGACCCCATGAAAGGACTTACGGATATTCCCGGCATCCGGGTTGGGCATGCCTCCGATCTAGACGCGATCACGGGGTGCACCGTGATCCTCTGCGAGGGCGGCGCGGTGGCGGGCGTGGATGTTCGGGGCTCGGCGACGGGCACCGAGGAATTCGGGCTGCTAGAGCCGTGGCACGTTACGGGGCGCATTCATGCGGTGGTATTCGCCGGTGGCAGCGCTTTCGGGTTGGAGGCCTGCTCGGGCGTGCGGCGGTTTCTCGAACACAAAGGGATTGGTTATCAGACCGGGTATGCGCGGGTTCCGCTGGTCGCCGGCGCGATCATTTACGATCTCGGGATTGGGAAAGCGAATGTGCGGCCGACGCGCGAAATGGGCGAATCCGCGGCAGCCGCGGCGACCGATCAGGCCGTGGCGGAGGGTGCGGCCGGCGCCGGCACGGGCGCGACGGCCGGCAAGATGCTCGGGATGAAGAACGCCATGAAGTCGGGCCTGGGCTGCTGGACCGTCGAGCTGTCCGGCGGCCTGCTGGTATCGGCGCTCGCGGTGGTGAACCCGGCGGGCGACGTGATCGATCCGTCAAACGGAAAGATCGTGGCGGGCGCTCGGGTTGCGCCAGATTCGATGGAGTTTCTGAACAGCGCGCGCTACGTGATGCAAGGACAGCGGGCGGGCGCGGCGAAAGAGAACACGACCCTCGTGTTGGTTGCGACGAACGCGGCGCTGGACAAGGTGCAGGCGGGCAAGCTGGCCGCGCTCGCGTCGTTGGGCGTGGCGCGCACGATTTCGCCGGTGAATATGACGGTGGATGGCGATGTCACGATCGCGCTCAGCGTAGGATCTTTGAAGGCGGGTGTGGATCAGCTAGGGGTGGCTGCGGCCGAGGCTGTTTCGCACGCGATTCTGCGCGCGGTCCGATTAGCGCCGTCCATGGGCGGCGTCCCCGGCCTGAAGGACCATCGCTAGTTTCCGGCGCGCTCGCCAAGCGTCGCCAGGAGTGGCGACGCGGCACGCACGAGTGCGTGCGCCACGCCGGTGAAGTTCGGAGTTTCGTGGCCGCGCGCTGAGACCCGCTCAATTCGCGTTATTTTTCCGTCTTCGACGATCAGCGCGTCGTCGAAATTGTTCACCGTCGGGCAGACGTGGCGCGGCAGCAGGTAGAGCCGCTCGCCAATTTCCGGCACAGCGCCGGCACAGTCGATGGGAAGATGCTCCTCGCTGGGCTTGTCTGGCGTCAGGTCCGGGCGATCCAATACGGCGCACGTGGGAACGCCGGCATCCGCGGACACGGCCTTGTGGCCGGCATCGCAAGTGAGCCGGTTCGGTTTCGGATGGCTCACCACAGTCGCGATCACCAGGGCCGCCGGGCGGTATCCGAAGCCGGGCAGATCGGACAGGCTGCTCAAATCGTTGTACACCACGGTGCCCGGCGAAACCTTGTGATTCAGGCCGGCGAATCCCGGATAGTCGATCGCATACGGGAAGGCCGGCGTTCCCGACGTGATCAACTCGGGGACAGTTCTCAGCGCGCAGACCAGACGCATGAGCCGGTCGTAACCGGAGTGCGCGCGATCGCGCCGTTCGGCTAGATCGGGTTGATGCAGGTGGCCGTCATAGTAGTGCAGGCCGCGGAACTGCGAACCGATGCGGCGCGCGAGGTTCACGACTTCGTCGATGTGTTCCTGCTCGATGCCGGTCCGATTCATTCCGGTGTTGAGATCGATGAAGAGGCCGAGCGAGGTGTCCTTCCACTGCGCGGCCTGCGCGGAGTTTTCCACCAGCGTCGAGATCGAGACGCCGGGATGCGCCGCCGCGATCTGGACGGCGCGGCGGGCGTTCGCGCCCACTACCGGGTAGGCCAGCAGCACATCCGCGAAGCCGGCCGAGCAGGCGGTGGCGAGCTCAAGCGTCGTGGACGCTTTGCACGCCGTCACACCGGCAGCGACCAGCCGCTTCATCACGAACTCCAGCTTGGCGGTCTTGACGTGCGGACGCCAGCGATTCGGATCGCCGTGGAGAAGCCGGATCGTGTTCGCCACATTCGCGTCGACACACGCGGGATAAATAACCAGCGCGGGCGTCAGCAATCCACCGTCGTCGAAGATCTCGTAGGACATGGCTCTATTGTGCCAGCGCCTGTTCGAGATCGGCGATCAGATCGTCGGGATGCTCCAGGCCAATCGATAACCGTAGCAGGTTGGGCGGCGTGCGGGTTTGCGGGCCTTCGACCGAAGCGCGATGCTCGACCAGACTGTGGCCGCCTCCCAGGCTGGTGGCGCGAGTGAACAGTTGAACCTTCGCCGCGACCGCAATGGCCGCCTCCGCGCTGCCGCTCACCTGGAATGACAGCATGCCTCCGAACGCGGACATCTGCTCCTTCGCAACCGCGTGGCCCGGATGAGTCGCCAGCCCGGGGTAGTGCACCCTCTCGACAGCCGGATGCGCCGCGAGGAACCCGGCGATGAGTTGCGCATGGGCGGACTGCGCGCGTACGCGGTAGGGGAGCGTGTCGATGCCTCGCAACGTGAGCCAGCAATCGAAGGGCGAGGGCACCGCTCCTCCGTGTTGTTGCGCCTTTCGCGCGCGTTCGAAGAGATAACTGTCGTGCTTCGCGATCAGCGCTCCACCGACGACATCGGAATGACCGCCGAAGTATTTCGTGGTCGAGTGCATGACCATGTCGATCCCATGCTCCAACGGGCGCAGCAGGACCGGCGTCGCGAAGGTGCTGTCGCACACGCTGATCGCATTCATTTCGCGGGCGAGCCGCGCGATGGCCGCGACATCGGTGATCTTCAACAGCGGGTTGGATGGCGTCTCGATCCAGACCAGGCGCGTCGCGGGACGGGCCGCCGCGCGAACGGCGTCCAAGTCCGTCATGTCGACGTAGGTTACCTCGAGCGGCCACTTCGCGAACACGCCGCCGAGCACTTTGCGAAAACCGTAGTAGACATCGTCCGGCGCGAGGATGTGATCGCCGGGCTCGAGCCCCTGGATCAACGCCGTCAGCACCGCCAGGCCCGACGCGAAGGCGAGCGCTTCCTTGCCGCCTTCGAGCGCGGCCGCGCACTTTTCAAGCGCGGCGCGATTCGGATTGCGCTCGCGCGAATAGGCGTAGCCGCGCGCGTATTCGCCGTCCGGGTCGCGTTCGAAAGTGCTCGACAGGTAGATGGGCATCGCCACGGCGCCGGTCGCCGGGTCGATGCCGCGGCCCGCGTGGATGGCGGTGGTCTCGATTTTCATATACGTCACTTCCCGAGGTTCTCATACCACTTGATGTTGTGCGTGGAGGCCCCGATGCAGATCACGTCGGGCCGGCCGTCGCCGTTGAGATCGCGGATGGCGCAGTTGGCGGCGGCCATTCCCGGATCGAGAATCGTGCGGTTCCACTCCACCCCATCTACGGATGAGTACAGGTAGACCTGGTGATTCTTGCCGCGGCAGCCCGCGACGATTTCATCGTTGCCGTCGCCGTCCAGATCGGCTGTGGCCAGCGCGTGGCCGTCGTCGAGCGAGGTATCGACAACCTTGCGTTCCCACCCGTTTTTGGATTCGCGATACACCGCGACCTGGTTGCCGTGCCACGGCTCGATCGCGGCGATGAAGCGGTGGCCGCCTGCGCGGCCGGGCGCGACGTCGCTGCTGCCGCAGCGCGGACACGGCGCCGGATCGCCGCGGCCGATTTCGCGCGAGTCCCACTTTCCCGGGGGCGCGAAGATGCGAACGCCGAGGAAGCTGGCGGTGATCAATTCGCCCTCGCCGGCGTGGATGCCGTGGAGCACGCCGCGCAGTTCGCCGGTCAGCAGTTCGCGCTTCCAGGCGGGCGGGCGGTACAGATAGATCGGGACGGCTGCGTCGTAATCGGGCGGCTTCGCCGTTGCGCCGGCGAGCGGCGCCAGGATGAACGCGCCATCGCTGAAGCGCACCCGGTGCGCGCTGGGGACGCGGTCGATTTCGCGCAGCGTCCAGGGGTTTCGAACGTCGCCATCCGGATGCAGCACGGCCACGATTCCGATGCTCTTGGAGGGATCCATATCGAATTGGTAGAGCAGCACGATATTTCCGCCGGCGGCAGCGAGGTTGATCGGATGCGGCACGCCGGTCGCGATGACGTGGCGCTCCCATCCGGGATTTTCATACCAGGCGATTTCCGAAGAGCCGGAATCGACGGCGATGAGGTCGGGTTTGCCGTCGCCGTTGATGTCGGCGACCACGATCTGATAACCGCTCTTCAATCCGTCCGTGACGGTGTGTTCGCGGAATCGGATTGGTGGTGGCAGGGCAGAGAGCGTAAGCGCCAGAGCGGCGAGAAGCATTATTCCATTATCGGCGGGGAATGTTATTGACCGGTGCCCGTCAGGTTTGCGGACTGGAGTCGCCGTTCGCGGCGATCGTATACAAATGGTTCGGAAAAGCCGGGCCCTCCAGCGACGCATGTTCTCTTTACTGAGCCTGCCGTTCGACGGCTTCGCTTGGCTAAAACACTATGTCCTCCGCTTGCTGCTGGGCCGATTTCGCGATCACGCCCGAAACTCCGCGGCGTGATCAGCGGCCCAATCGCGGAATGTTCGCGCCGGCCCTCCGGTGATCTCCGCGACCGTGGATGTCACGAGCGCAGGTTGTCCGATTGCCGCAGCCCAGGCGTCGAGCAGCATATTCACGACGGACGCGGGCATGAGGGAGAGCAACTCCATTCTCGCGGCTTCCGGCGAGATCTCTTCCGGGCGCAACGAGCGGCCGATTACACCACCGATTGTCGATATCTGCTCGAACTGGGTCAGGGATTGAGGCCCGGTCAGAACATATTCCGCTCCGGCGTGTCCGTCGTCACATAAGGCGCGGACCGCGACCGCGGCGATGTCACGCTCGTGGATCGGAGCGGTAGGAGCGGCGAGATGAGGCCAGCGCACCACGTCGCCGCCGGCGCGGATCAGCGGTGCCCACCAGAACCGGGCATTCGCTGCGAACATGCCTGGCCGCAAGAAAGTCCACTGGCGTCCCGAGGCTTCGATCAGACGCTCGATTTCCGCGTGCAGCGCCGCTACCGGATTGGGCTGGGCGCCTTGGAAGAAGGGGTGCGCCGTTTTGTACGGAGAAGAGAGGAATACGATACGCCGCGCGTGCTTCGCGATCAGCTCCAGAGCGGGAGCGACGGCGGCTGGTGGGGCACACCACACCAGGAACACCGCATCGATGCCATCCAGGCATTCCTCCAGGCCGCCGGCGAGAGTGAGGTCTCCGCGTACCACCTCAACGTGTGGCGGCAAACCAGCCGAGCCCGGGTTGCGGACGAGAGCGCGAACTCGCGCGCCCGTGGCCGGCAATTGAGCGAGAACCTCGCGACCGATGTTGCCGGTGGCTCCGATGACGAGGATACGATTCATTACAGCGCCGCCAGCACCTCCT
Source organism: Acidobacteriota bacterium (assembly GCA_025353165.1). Taxonomy (GTDB): domain Bacteria; phylum Acidobacteriota; class Terriglobia; order Bryobacterales; family Bryobacteraceae; genus TMP-7. The sequence goes on from JANXRE010000028.1 coordinate 56,990, forward strand.
TGTACAGGTACTTCGCGCCCTCGATGCCGTCCCACGGGCCGTCTTCGTATTCCAGCGCGAACGTGCCCTCAAAGCCGGCATCGGTCATGATTTTGACCGAGCGGCGCACGTCGTTGTCCTTCCACCGGTTCCAATACTTGGCGTGCACGTTGGTGTGGGCGTAAGGCGCAAGCGCCTTCAGCCCGTGGTACATCAGGTACTCCTGCTCCCAGTTGCAAAAGTCCGGCGAGGCCTCGCAGAAGGGGTGGTTCACCTCTTCGATAATGATCCGGATGTGGATGGGATTGGCGGTGAGGCCCCAGTGGTTTTCCAGCGTGACCCTGACTCCCACCTGGCCGCCGTAGTCCGCCATCTCCTTGAAGGATTCGATGCAATTGGCCAGGTACATCGCAAGTTCGTCCGCCTTGGGGTAGCCGGTGGTGGCGATCGCGCCGGGAACGATGCGCGGGCCTCCGCTGTTCACCCGCATCGATTTAGCGCCCAGCATGGCCGCGCCGTCCAGCCACTTTTTGGCCACCGCAACGCCGGTCTTCCGCTTTTCCGCGTCGAGGTCGCAAATATCTCGCGGGGCGTTGTTGGAGATGTGCTGGCAGGACGTGCCGGTGGCTTTCATGGAGTTGGCCATCTTCTCCAGCCAGCGTTTTCCAGACGCGCTCGAAGGGTCGAACTCCTGGGTAACGCGCGTGGCTGCGCCCACCGTCAGCGGAACCGGGACGTACATGGAGTCGTCGGCCACGTCGCCGAACAGGCCGGAGAAGAGATCCATGCGGGTGACCCCAGGGAACGCATCCTTTGTGAACCGGGGGAAGTCCAGCATGGTTATCTCGCCGTACTTCCTCTTGAGGTCCTGCGCTTGCGGATTGCCGGTGAAGGCCATCCGGCTCTTAAAGAGGTGGCGAATCGGCCAGGTGTTGGAGGCGATTCGCGCCAGCTTCTCCTTTTCGTTGAGTGGCGTGAGCGCGAAGGCCGCCCCGGCGCCCGTAAGAAAACTCCGGCGATCGAACATAACTTACTCCCGGCTCAGTATTCGCGCGTGTTATGGATGCCCGGCTGCGGCACCGGGTAACGGCCGGCGGCGTCCGCACCGAGCGGCGCGGGGCCGTCCATGGTGAGCTTGTCCACGCCGGGCGCGAACTCGTGTTCGCAGTTCAGCATTTGGTCGAAAGTTACGATCTGGCCGGTGTGGGCGGCCATGCGGCCCATGGACGCGACCAGGCTGGCTTCGGCGCCGCGCTTCACTTCGTTGTACGGCCGGTCGTCGCGAATGGCGGCGATCAGGTCTTCCCACTCCAGGTCGTACGGCGAACGCTCCGGTTGCGGGAACGCCCAGACCAGGCTGGCATCCTGCGGCACCGGCTGGTTGCCCTCCAGGCGCGGAATCTTCTGCCCCTTGTAAATGCGCGTTCGGCCCGGCGTGTGCGAGGAGGTGGAGATCACCGCCGACCCCTTGGAGCCGTGCGCGTAGCTGGCGAATTCGTTGTGCGTTCCAGGCATGTTGCGCCCGTCGAAGAACAGGACCGTGCCGTCGGGATAGGTGTATTGCACGGCGTAGGTGTCGAAGTTCTGATCCACCGAATTACCGCGGTAATGGCGGCCACCGATAGCCTGCGCTTCTACCGGCCAGGCGCCCTTCATCCAGGAGCACTCGTCGATCTGGTGGATGTAATAGTCGCTGAAAACGCCGCCGCTGGCCCACAAGAAAGCATGGAAGGAGCGGATCTGATAGAGCAGTTCGGAGATGCCTTCCGGCTTCACCGGCGCGGTCCCGCCGCTGCCGCCCATGCGGTAGGCGCGCATGGCAACGATGTCGCCGATCTGCCCGTCGCGGATGCGGTTGAGCAGTTCCTGACGCGCGCGGCAGTGGCGGACCATCAGCCCCACCCCAACCTTGAGGTTCTTCCGCTCCGCATCCTCTCCCAGCTTGAACATCCGCTTGGTGGTTGGTCCGTCCACCGACACCGGCTTTTCCATGAAGGTGTGGAGGCCCTTCTCGACGGCGTAGCTGAATTGCGGCCAGCGGAAGGCCGGCGGAGTGCCGAGGATGACCACGTCGCCGGGCTTCAGGCAGTCCATGGCCTTGCGGTAGCCGTCGAAGCCTATGAACTTCCGGTCTTCTGGCACGTCCACCTGGTTGGGGAACTGTCCCCGCAGCTTGCCGTTGCTGTCGCTGAGCCTCTGCGGGGAGACGTCGGCCATGGCGACCAGCTGGATGGGTCCGTTCTTCACGCCGAGGGCGTTTTCGGCTGCGCCGGTGCCGCGGCCGCCGCAGCCCACCAGGGCCAAGCGGATGGTGTTGTCCTCGGCCGCATGGACGTGCGGCAGGGCGACTCCGGCCAGGGCGGATACGGTCAGGAACTGGCGGCGGGAGGTTGGGTTGTTCGGGTTTTGGATCATCGGTGGGGCACCTCACTGCATGTTACTCCATCGCGGACGGTGTCGCATTGCGCGCGCTATTCCTACGCGTTTACGTGGTGACTGCCAGGCGGACAGCATGTAACTATGTGCCATATGACGGGGCACCGGCAGGTTCGGATGCCGACTTAGCCGGACCTGTCCGGTGGATGGCTGGCTGCCAGGATGACTCTTGGCAGAAAACCGTATCGTCACAGATACGCAGTGAGAGAGGGAATATGAGAAGCCACTTACACGTTGTCACACGGCTCGTTGGAGCCATCTTAGCCACTTGTTGGATCGGGCTGCTTTCGCCAGCCCTGACGGCCGCAGAGCAAATTCTGACACCGCCGCCGGTGCCTGCCGCGATACAAGTTCCTGCCGGGGACGTGCCCTACATCCTGGGACATGCCACGGGCACGCAAGGGTACATTTGCCTGCCCACCAGCACCGGCTCCTACGCCTGGTCCAAGACGGGATCGACGGTGGGTCCGAGTAACAACTCTCGTCCGGACGCGATTCTGATCAACGACGTATTGAGGGAAACCATCACGCACTTCCTCAGCCCGAACCCGCAGGAGGTCTCGCCCAATCCATTCGAGAACGGGCAGCCTCGCCCAACCTGGCAGAGCGTGTTTGACAACAGCATGGCATGGGGAAACAAGATCGGGAGCATCAATGCGGGTAGCGATCCGAGTTGCCCCAACACCGGCGCGATCTCGTGATGTATTGCTCCAGGTGGTGGGGACGCAAGTGGGCAACCAAGGTGGAACGCACATGGCGATAGCCACCTACATCCAACGGCTGAACACCAACGGAGGCAGCGCGGCCCCGTCTCCGCAGAGCGGCTGCATCGAGTGCTGCGCTGTGGCCACCGACGTCGGCAATCAATTGCTGGTACCTTACACGGCCGACTACTGGTTCTACCGGCTTGCCCGGTAGTAATACATGGCCCGGCGTCAACGCCCAACGGCGATTACCGCTCACCGTTGGGCGCCGATCCGCTCACTCAACACTCCCATTGGCGCGGCCTTCCGCGCCAATGGCTCCCTCGCCTATATTCCCAGTAACAACTGCCAGGCATTCCCTTGTATGGTTCCCGGGACGGTGTCAGTCGTCGAGACGGCGAACGGTCAGGTGGCGGCTACCGTTCCGGTGGGATTCAATCCTCAGGGCGTGAGCATCACTCCCAGGAGGCATCGTCGCGGTTTTGCCCGGCGCCGTCCGGTCAGACACCGGCCCCCGCGGATCTTCCGGCGGCAGAAGATGATTAGCATTTGACACAAATCACCTGCAACTGGCGGCGGGTGACTGGGTCACTGCCGGGGATTAGGCCTATGCCGTCGAAGTGCCTTGGCGTCGCCAGGAGTGGCGACGCGGCGCGCATGAGTGCGCATGCAACGGCGGCCCGGTTATGGGCCCTTTAGCTCGACGATTGTGGCTCCCGTTCCGCCTTCGCTGGGGCTGGCGGGGTAGAACTTTCCTACGTGCGGGTTTTGCGTTAACAGATCCGCTATCGCGCGCTTTAGGATGCCCATGCCGTGGCCGTGCACGATGCGGACCCGGTCTACGTTCGCCAGCGCGGCGGAGTCCAGAAATTTGTCTACTTCGTCCGTCGCTTCTTCCGCGTGCTTGCCGATGATGATGATCTCGCGGTAGCTGACGTCCCATTTTGGTCCGTCGAACCGGATGCCTTTGGGGAGAGCCGGGCCGCCTCCGTCGCCGGCCAAAACCTCTTCGACGTCGTCCATTGACACTTGCATCTTCAGGAAGCCGGCTTCTACTTCGATGAGCCCGTCGCCGAACACCCTTCGAACCTTGGTGGGTTGGCGGATGCCTTTCAGGCGGACTCGCACGCCTGCTTCGAGCTTTAGCTTGGGGGGCCCGGCGGGCGCGCCGCGCAGTTCCTCCACGGACTGCTCCGATTTTTCCAGGAACTCGCGGCGGGTTTGCGACACTTTGCGCAATGCTTTGCCGGCGGATTTTCGCTGGTCGAGGTTCTGAGCGATCTGCTGGATGGTCTCGCGCGCGCTTTGCTCGAATTGTTGCGCCAGCTCGGAAGAACGCTGCTCGAACTGGCGGGTCTTCTCGGCCACGCGGCGGTCGAAGTCCTTCTGCAGGATCGCCTCGCGCCCGGCCAGCTTCTCGCGCTCGGACACCAGCTGCGCCTCCAATCCCGCCGCGCGCTCCAGACGATCGTGGAGGTCCGCAAGAAACCGGGCGATGTCGCGCTCGCTCGACGACATCACGGAACGCGCCTGCTCGATGATGCGCGGTTCCAGCCCGAGCCGGCGCGCGATATCCAGACCGGCCGACTTGCCCGGCGCGCCCGTGCGCAGGAGATACGTCGGCTCCAGCGTGTCCTCGTCGAAACCCATGGAAGCGTTCAACACCCCGCCGGTGTTGGCGCCGTACACTTTGATGGCGAGCAAGTGCGTCGACGCCAGAGTGAATGCGCCCGCCGAGCGGAGCGTGTCCAGGATGGCGACGCCCAGTGCCCCGCCCTCCTCGGGATCGGTGGCGCGGCCCAGTTCATCCAGCAGGATCAGCGAATCCGGCGACACCACTTCCAGCATGTGCCGGATGGTGGAGATGTGGGCGGAGAAGGTGCTGAGACTTTCCTGTATCGACTGGTTGTCGCCGATGTCGGCCAGCACCTGGTCGAAGATCGGGAACACGGCTTCGGCCGCGGGCACCGGCAGGCCGGAGTGCGCCATCAGCGACAATAGGCCGACGGTTTTCATGGACACCGTTTTGCCGCCGGTGTTGGGGCCGCTAATCAGGAGCGTCCGGCAATCCTCGTCCAGATGCAGGGTGATGGGGACGACGGCTTTGCGCTGGCGGCGGAGAACGTCCTGCAACAGAGGATGCCGCGCATCCTTTATATAAAGACGGCGGCGCAAGTCGGGGGAGAAGGCCGGCGTGCAGCAATCGAAATCGAGCGCGAACTGCGCTTTCGCAAACAGCAGTTCCAGTTCGCCCATTACCCGGACGGCGCCGGCGATCGATTCGGCGTGCTCGCGGAGGCGTTCGGTCAGCTCGCGCAAGATGCGGTGGACCTCCACCGCTTCTTCCTCGCGCAGCCGCACCAGCTCGTTATTGAGATCGATGGTCTCCATCGGCTCCACGAACAGCGTGTGGCCGCTGGCCGAGGCCGCGTGGATGACGCCATCCACCTTGCGGCGCTGTCCGGCGACAACGGGCACCACGAAGCGTTCGTTGCGGATGGTGACGAACTCCTCCTGCAACGTGCCTTCCTCGCGGTGGGCCTTGATGAACCGCTCGAGCGACGCCTGAATGGATTTCCGCTGTTTTTCAATTTCGCGGCGGATGCGGTGCAGCGCCACGCTGGCGTCGTCGGCCACCGATCCATCCGGCAGAACCTTGCCCGACAGGTCGCGGAGCAGCGGGCGGAAATCGTCGATACGGGCCGCGCGCGCCGCGAGCCGGGGGAAGCGCCCCTCCACGGCCGAGACGAGCGAGCGGGCTTCGCCGGCCTGGTCGAGCAGCGCGGAAAGGTCGTAGATCTGGCGGGCGTCGAGAGTCGCTCCTTCGATGCGGAGCAGGGCCACCGCTTCGGCGGCGTCCGGTATGGACGTGAAGCGGATGCGAATGGCGGATCCGCGCTGGGCGGGTTGCGGCTGCACGGCGGCGCGCAGGTAGCCGATGGCCTCGGTGTTCTCGGCGTGCAGGGCTTCCAGCGCGGCGCGATCAGTCGAAGGCTCGATTTTGGCGAGCTCGGCGCGGCCCAGCGGGCTCGAGATATAACGGCCGATCAGGTCCCGCAGGGACTCGAATTCCAGGATTTGCGCGGAGGTGATTTTCATCTGCTTCGGAAAGCTCTTTCGATCACGGCAAGAGTGCCTTCTGTGAGACGGACGGGCGGCAGGTCGTGTTTTGGGACCCAGCGGCAGGCGCTGGCGTCGCTGGCGGCGCAGGCCGTGCCAGCCGGCGCTTCGGCCACAAAATCGATGAGCACGTAGTGATACTCGGCGCGGCCTTCGGCGTCGCGAAGGATGCGCTGGAACACTTCGAATTGCCGGACCGGGCCGAGGGTGAGGCCGGTTTCTTCGAGGGTTTCCCGGCGGACGGCCTGCTCCAGCGTCTCGCCGGTTTCGACGGCTCCGCCCGGCAAGGACCATTGTCCTTCGAGGGGCGGTTTGCCGCGTTCGACCAGCAGCACGCTGTCGTCCCGGAAAACGATCGCTCCGACGCCCAGGATAGGCCGCGCGGGATAACGGCGGGCGTCTTGCTGGGATATGCTGGCTTCATACATGGGTTCCCTCATCTCGCTTCGTAACATCGAGAAGTATTTCGAACATGGTCCGACCAAGACATTCGTACTGCGGCGCGTGAATCTCGATGTGAACGAGGGCGAGTTCATCTCCATTATGGGTCCGTCGGGCGCGGGGAAGTCGACGCTGCTGCATCTGCTCGGCATGCATGACAGCGCGTGGACCGGCGAGTACTACCTGCTGGACCACCCGATCCACAAGATGAATAAGAAAGACCGGCTGGAGCTGTACAAACGGCATTTCGGGTTCGTGTTTCAGAGCTATCACCTGATCGATTCGCTGACGGTGTACGAAAACCTCGACATTCCGCTGTCGTACCGGAACATCAAGAAGAGCGAGCGGGAGGCCTCGGTGGCGGACGCCCTCGACCGGTTCCAGATGGTGGGGAAGAAGGACCTGTTCCCGAACCAGTTATCCGGCGGGCAGCAGCAGCTAGTGGGCATCGCGCGGGCGATCATCGCGAGTCCCAATGTCATCCTCGCCGATGAGCCCACGGGAAACCTGCAGTCCAGCCAGGCCAAGGAGATCATGGAGGTTTTCAAGAAGCTCAACGAGCAGGGCACGACGATTATTCAAGTGACGCATTCGGAAGTAAACGCCTCGTATGGAAATCGCATTGTGCGGATTGAGGATGGGTGGATTCAGTCCGACGCCGGGAAGTAAGCCTGCGTCGCCACCCTCGGCGGCCGGCTCGCGGGCTCTGGTTCCAGGTTCAGGCTGACACTTCCGAAGACGATTGTGCCGAGAGCCAGAATCCGCAGGACGGCCGGATGCGCCATCAGTTCCGGCGTGCTGAAACGAATGGCCAGGAGCCAGGCCAGTACCACGGCCAAGTTGACGAGGGCTTTGCGGAAGCGGCCGCGCGCCAGCAGGGTGGCGAAACAGGCGAATGGCAGGGCCACCACCAGATCGATTACATAGTGTTCAAAGGCCAGGGTGGCGGCGACGGTTCCGGCGAGGTATAGCCACGCAATAGAGCGTAGTACCGGGCTCCGTCCGGAGAAGAAGACGAACAGTAACGCGGTGGCGACGTGCAGCGACGGAATCGCATTCGGCCAGTAGTCGAGGCGGACCGGAACCGGCGAAACATCCGGATTCCCCCAGGGGAAAGCGCCGCCGAAAGCCATGCGCGGGCCGCAGGCGGGCACGATCAGATAGAGAGCGGGCCCGAAGAGGAAGGTGATCAGATACGCGATCAGCAGCCTGGCGGGCTGGCCGTCGCGCCGCTTCAGGTTTACTCCGTACCAGGCGATGACCATCGTGACCAGAGCCTGGTAGACCCCGAACAAAACCAATCGTTGCCATTCTGTCAGTGCCCGGGCCACCCAGAAGGCGGAAACACCGAGGCTCCTGTCGATCCCGTACAGGAAGTAGTCGAACTTGAGGGGAAAGGCCCGGTTCTCGGCTTCCATGACCCAGCCGACAAACGGTTGACCAACCAGCACCGTCATGAACGCCAGGATTTTGGCGGGCCGCTTCGCCTCGGACGGGCGGAAGAGTATCCAAAGGCATAGTCCCGCAACGCCGAGGCTCCAGAGAATAAAGAAAATCCAAAAGACGGTGGCGATTACGGCTGCGGGCACGCCCGGAGTATTAGCAAGCGGGATGCCGGACTTGCGCCAGTCCGATCGGGGATGGGCGGCGCGGGAGGAATCTGATACACTAAAAACGTCTTTGACCGCATCCGTCTCATCGCGAGTGCGTTTTCGGCGGCGCTCCCTCTCCCGCAAGAGTCAGGTTCAAACGCTTTCTGACAAAGACAATTTCAAGTAAAAGGATGAGTTTGTGACCAACATCTTCGTAGGGAACCTCAGCTATCAGACCACGCAGGAGGAGTTGCACAGCGCCTTCGCGCAATACGGCAACGTCGAGCGCGTCAACATCGTCACGGATCGGGATACCGGCCAGCCTCGCGGGTTTGCTTTTGTGGAAATGACGGAAGCGCGCGATGCCCAGACCGCGATTTCGCAATTGAACGGCGCCGAACTGAACGGCCGCGCCATGAACGTCAACGAAGCTCGTCCGAAGCCGACGGGCGGCGGGGGATTCGGTGCAGGACGCGGTGCGGGCGGCGGCGGCGGCGGCCGTGGCCGTGCGGGCGGCGGCGGTGGTGGCGGCGGTGGTCGCGGCCAGCGCTGGTAAGCGTTTCAAGAAGGGAACCGGCCCATTTTCCGGCAACGCAGGACGCGGCCGGGCAACCCGCCCGGTCCGCGCCTTTGTGCAGGAGCCCTCATGTCAGGTCGCGGACCGCAAACGTTCAAGAAACGCCAAAAGGAGCAGCACCGGAAAGAGCGGCAGCAGGAAAAAGTGGCCAAGAAACAGCAACGCAAGCTGGAAGGCCCTGAAGTTGCGGAACCTGACGCGAACGACTTTGAAGGTCTCGGTCTTTTGGACATTCGCGACGCGGAACCGCCCTCTCCGGTAACGTCTGACGAAACCCTCAGCGATTCTTCCTCGCCGCGCGATCGCCAGTAAGGCTTAGCGGTAGCGGGGTTTCCCGCCCTGGCATCATTTCCCCCGCCGTCCTCCCCCAGGTACTGTATACGGACCGACACGGTCCTCTCCCCAACCCGTATACCCGCGTTAACACCCGCTCCTTCTCCGCTGCGCCAGAACGCTCATTCGACTGCTACTTCACAGTTGGACCCGAAAATGCCATATTTCCAGTGAGCCTGTGGCTCAACTAAACAAAACCGGAGACACATTGAATGAGAGACGCTCTATTGAAGCTGTACATCAAGATGCAGATTCTTCGCGAGGAAGACGGGCAGGATCTGGTGGAATACGCGCTGGTGGTTGGCCTGATCGCCCTGGCGGCGACGGCCAGCATGAAGACGCTGGCAACGACCATCGGCAGCGCGTTCGCCTCCGTCGGCACGAAGCTGACTAGTTATACCAGCTAAGCAGGATTTAGGGGCGCCGTGGATCGCCGCGGCGCCCCCCTCCTGAAACACGAGAACAGAGGATGCCTTCGCACTGGTGGCCGATACTCGTCGTGGTGCTGATCGCGGCGGCCTGGGATATTCACAGCCGCCGCATTCCCAACTGGCTGGTCGTGCCGTTTCTGGCGGCGGGCCTGGCGCTCGCTGGAATGGGCAAGGGTCTGCCTGGACTGGGTTCCAGTCTGGCCGGCGTAGCAGTCGCGGCGATCGCGCTGGGCCCACTCTGCTGGCTGCGAGGAATGGGGATGGGCGATCTCAAGCTTTGCGCCGCAATCGGCGCCTGGATCGGACCGTCGCAGATGCTGTTGGCGCTGGTGATGACGGGGATCGCCGGCGGAGTCCTGGCGGCCGGTTATGCCCTTTACCACGGGGTGCTCGGGCGCTCTCTCGACGGGGCCGGCGGCCTGATCGAAAGCTTTTGGAAGCGCGGCGGAGACCGGCGCAAGACGTTGGACCAACCCGGCGGACTGGCGGTTCCCTATGCGCCGGCCATTGCGATCGGCACGATCTTCGCATTCCTGGCGCGCCAATCCTAGGAGCCATGTGATGCCTATCACCCCTACCGGCCAGTCCCGGATGGAATCGATTCCGAACGCTCGGGGCGCCGAACCCGACGTGCACGATTACGAGATTCCCCGCGAGGGCGTTCGCTTGCACAGCTTGGTGGCGGCGGTGATCGGCTCGGGCGACCGGAGGCGGCGTTCGATTGTCAGCGCGCTGGCCGGCCAGGGCGTGACGGTCGCGCGGGAGTTCGGCGAGTATCCGGACCTGGACGACCTCCTGGAACCGTCGGGGCCGCCCTACGACGTTGTCGTGGTGGATCTGGATCCCGGGCAGGATGCGGCTCTCAGTCTGGTGGAAGATATCTGCGGCCGCCACCCGACGCTGACCGTGATGGTGTTTTCCAACCGCCACGACCCGGACCTGCTGATGCGCTGCATGCGCGCGGGGGCGCGCGAGTTCCTGACCGAACCGATCTCCTCCGACGGGCTCGCCGAGGCGCTGGTTCGAGCCTCGGCGCGCCGGTCGGAAACGCTGCGCGCCAAACGGCCGGCGGGCAAGCTGCTGGTTTTCGCGGGAGCGAAAGGGGGCGCCGGCGTCACTACGGTGGCGAGTAATTTTGCCATTGCGTTAAAGGAGGAATCCGGGCAGCATATCGCCCTGGTGGACTTGAACCTTTTTCTGGGCGATGTCGCCGTAGTTTTGGGGATGACTCCCAAATTCACCGTTCTGGACGCCCTGGGAAGCGGAAGCCGCTTGGATGCCGACCTGGTCTCGACACTGCTCACCGATTACGACCCCAAGCTGTCGGTACTCGCCGGGCCGGATCAATTCCAGTCGGGCGTTTCGGCCGACGCCGGGAACATGCGGAAGCTTTTGAGCATTCTGCGCGACCGGTTTGCCTACGTGGTGGTGGACGGAGGTTGCGCGCTCTACGCGCTGGCGGAAACGCTGTTTGAGGCGGCGGATACCATCTACCTGGTAACCCAGGCGGAGATCCCCTCGCTACGCAATGCGCAACAGATCCTGTCGCATCTCCAGTCCACGGGGAAGCAGTCGGTGGAGGTAGTGGTCAACCGATTCGATACCCGCCGGGCACAGATCGACGAAGCGCAAATCGAGAAGGCACTCACCTTTCCACTGCGATGGAAATTGCCGGGAGACTACGCTTTAGTCCGGCTATCCAACGACACCGGCGCCCCGCTGATGAAGAAGAAATGCGCGCTTTCGACGATTTTGCGCCAGATGGCCTGCTCGGCCTGCGGGAAGGCGCCGCCGGAAGGCAAGAAGAAGATGTTCGGGATGTTCAGCCGATAAGAGCACCATGAACGTCATCGATTTTGAGCGACTGAAAGCCGACGTGCACCGCACCGTGATTTCCAAAATGGACCTGGGCAAACTTTCGACGGCGCAAAACGGCAGAGCCAAGCAGGCGGTCGCGCAACTGGTGCAGGACGTCATCGCGCTCGAGAAAATGCCGCTGAACCTGGCGGAGAAAGAGAAGATCCAGTGCGATCTGCTGGATGAGATTTTCGGTCTGGGGCCGCTGGAACAACTGCTGAGCGATCCGACGATCTCCGACATCCTGGTGAACGCGAAGGACAAGGTGTACGTCGAGAAAGGCGGCAAACTCCAGAGGGTCGACGTTCGGTTTCGCGACGACGCTCATCTGATGCAGGTGATCGACCGCATCGTATCCAAGGTCGGCCGCCGGGTGGATGAATCCTCCCCGATGGTGGACGCCCGGCTTCCGGACGGCTCGCGAGTGAACGCCATCATTCCGCCACTGGCGCTGGACGGCCCGGCGCTTTCCATCCGCCGTTTTGGATCGTCGCCCCTGACGGCGGAGCGGCTACTCCAATATCAGGCCATTTCCAGGGAGATGCTGGAGATTCTGACGGCCGCCGTCAGAGCCCGGATCAGCATCCTGATTTCCGGCGGAACCGGCGCCGGAAAGACCACCTTCCTGAACATGCTATCCGGCTACATCCCCAGTACCGAGCGGCTGGTTTCGATCGAGGATGCGGCCGAACTGCAGTTGCAGCAGGAAAACGTGGTTCGTTTGGAAACGCGTCCGCCCAACGTGGAGGGAGCAGGCGCGGTGCGGCAGCGGCAACTTCTGATCAATAGCCTGCGCATGCGGCCGGATCGCATCATCATCGGCGAGGTCCGCGGCGATGAGGCGTTCGACATGCTGCAAGCCATGAACACCGGCCATGAAGGATCCATGACCACCATTCACGCCAATACCTGCCGGGATGCCCTGTCGAGGTTGGAGTCCATGGTGGCGATGACCAATCTCAACCTGCCGGATCGCGCGGTGCGGCAGCAGATCGCCTCCGCGATCACCCTGGTGATCCAACTGTCGCGCATGAGCGACGGAACACGCAAGGTGGTCAACATAGCCGAGATTACGGGCATGGACGAAGATGTCCTGGGAATGCAGGATATCTTCACATTCGTGCGGAAAGGGATCGGGCCCAACGGCAAGGTGATTGGCTCGTTTCAACCCAACCGGATCCGGCCGAGGTTCCTGGAGCGGCTGAAGGTAGCCGGTATCCACCTGCCCTCCGAGATCTTCGAGCGCGTTACGGAGGTTTGTTGAGGCGGCTATGACGGTGATCGCGATCCTGGTATTCGCATTGGTCTTCCTGGTGGCCATGCTGCTGCTGCTGGCCGGCAGCTCCCGGCAAATGCAGGAGACCAAGCAGACCGTCAGCCGGCTGGACTCGCTGGTCGCAGCCCGGCGCGCGGTGAAGGAAGAGAATCTCGATATCCTGCGGCGGGAGGGCGCTTCCATCGCCTGGGTGGATCGATTCCTCGACCGCATTTCCATCTTCCCGCTGCTGCAGCGCCTGATCGACCAGGCGGGGCTGGAGTGGACAGCGGGCGGCTTGGCCATCGGGTCGGTCGCCTGTTTGGCGTGCGTTGCGGGCGGCGCGTACTGGCAAACCGGACTCGCCGCTCTGGCGTTCGGGCTGGGGATGGCGGCAGGCTGCATCCCCACGGCGATATTGCTCAAGAAGCGGACGGCGCGATTAGGGGCATTCGAGCAGATGCTGCCCGACGCGCTGGATCTGATGGTGGGAGCGCTGCGGGCGGGCCACAGTCTCAACTCGGCGTTGGGCATGGTCGCCTCCGAGATCCCCGCCCCGGTATCCATGGAATTCCGCAAATGCTTCGACGAGCAGACCTTCGGCCTGGATTTGAGGGCCGCCCTGGAAGGTTTGACCGAGCGCGTTCCGATCCAGAGCGTGCGGATTGTCGTTACCGCCCTTCTCATCCAGAAAGAAACCGGCGGAAACCTGGCCGAGGTTTTGGAAAAGGCCGCGGAAGTGAGCCGGGAGAGATTCCGCCTGCAGCGGCAAATCCGGGTGCACACCGCGCAGGGGCGCATGACGGGCTGGGTTCTGTCGCTGCTGCCGGTGGCCCTGGGAACGGCGCTCTATTTTATGGACCCGGCGCAAATGAGCGTTCTGTGGCAGCGGCCGATCGGCCAAAAGATTCTGTGTGGCGCGATCGGCATGACCTGCGTGGGAGGGCTGATCATCCGCAAGATCGTGAACGTGCGGGTGTGAGGATTTATGGTGCTGGCAACTATCGCATTCCTGGCTCTCTTCGTTCTCATCGCGAGCTGCGGTCTGCTGCTGGTCTACCGCAACGTGACCCTGACGAGGCTGGCCACGGTGGTGTCGCAGCGGTTCGCGGATCCCGGCAATCCGGTCGCGCGGCTGAAGCGACTGGGGTCCAGGTCCACGGTCGAGACCCTCATCGGCCCGTTTCAAAAGATTGTTCCGCGGAGCACACAGGACGCTTCGGTCATCCAGAAGCGCCTGATGCGCGCCGGATACCGGGACCACCATCATCTGAATACTTTTTATGCCTCCAAGGTTATGGTTCCGCTGGCCCTCATCCTGCTGGCCACCACCCTGATCGGCGTCTACCCGGAGGGCGGCTTCTTCCTGTACGCCATCGCGGCCGGACTGGGATTCCTGCTTCCGGATTTCTGGCTAGGCCGCCGGATCGCCAAGCGGCAACTGAATCTCCGCCTCGGTCTCCCGGAAGCCTTGGACCTGATGGTGGTTTGCATCGGAGCCGGCCTGGGACTGGATCAGGCGATTCTGCGAACTTCTGTCGAGCTTCGCCTCAGCCAGGCCGAAATCAGCGACGAGTTCGGCTTGCTGGTCTTGGAACAGCGCGCCGGGCAGGCCCGGGATCAAGCCTGGAAGAACCTGGCCGACCGGACCGATATCCGCTCCATTCGCGCCCTGGTGGCCACGCTGATACAGGCCGACCATTTCGGAACCAGCGTCGCGAAGTCGTTGCGCTCCTACTCCGACAACCTGCGGACACAGCGCCGGCAGCAATGCGAGGAGGCGGCGGCCAAGACCACGGTGAAACTGATCTTCCCGCTGGTTCTCTTTATATTCCCATCGATGTTCGTGGTCACCATGGGGCCTGCCGTGATCACGATTCTGGAGTTTTTCGATAAGGCTTTTACGTGAGTTGAATTCAAGAAGAAAGGAGAAAAACCATGGACAACACAATGATAATCCGGCTGGTCGCGGGACTTCTTTTCGTGATCGTGCTGTTCGTCCTCGTTCAACGGCGCCGCAAGCGCGTCAACTAACAGGTCCGGCCCATGGATTATTCCCGGGCGGCCCGCGGTTTGTGTGCCGTTTCGCCGCGGGCCGCTATTGGGGCCGGCAAAGACAGGTAAGGTTATGAGTACACAGCAGCCAAAGTATTACGTGTTCAATGAAACGCGGATGTGCTTCCTGAGTCTCGGCGTAACCACCGCCGACACCCCTGTTGCCCGCCTCCGGGGCCTGCTGGGCAGGGGGCGATACCGCGACGACGACGGCCTGTGGGTGGTGCCGTCCCAGGGCATCCACACGTTCGGCATGCTGTTTCCAATCGATGTGATTTATCTGGACGCCGGGCGCCGCATCATTCACTGCATTGAACATCTGGCGCCGTTCCGCATCGCCCCGATTCGTACTCAGTCGGACAGCGTGCTGGAGTTGCCTCCCCGAACGATATTCGGGACCGGCACGCAACTGGGCGATCAGTTGCTTATCTGTTCCCCGGAAGAAATGCACGGGTACTGGAAGCCGGAAACCGACTCGGGCGTGCTGACCGGCGCGCTGGAGTGCCCGGGACCGGGCTTGGCTTGAGCGGCATGCGGGAAAGCGGTCAGCCACGGACGATTCGAGAGCAACGCGGCCAGGCGCTGGTTGAATTCGCGTTGATCCTGCCGCTGGCCTTCGTGCTGATTGCGAATGCGATCAACTTCGGCGGCTTCCTGTTCGCGTGGATCACGGTGGCCGACGCTGCCAGAGCAGGCGCCAACTATTGGGGCACCGGACACGCCACCGCCGGAGGACTTGGCCAACCTACAAGCACTCAAGTGTCCGCCGTGATCACGCAGGGGGTCTCGTCGCTGCTGAACAAATCCAGCCTGGCGGTGAGAGTCTGCCAAAATTTCAACGGAACGACGGACTGTACAGCACCCGTCCCAAGCGATCCGGAGCCGACGTATTATGCGGTCGGCGTGGTGGACGTGACCTATACGTACAAGCCGCTGATTCCCACCTTCAACTTTCGTGGCGTGGGCGTGAGCCTGGGCTTCTTCCCGGCCGGCGGAACCACCGTCCACCGCAGAGCCGTGATGAGGATCATGAACTGATGCGGCCTCTACCGAACGCGCGTTGGCGCCAGCGCGGCTCGGCCATGGTGGAGTTCGCGGTGGTCACGGTGGCGCTGGTACTGACGGTGCTCGCGACGTTCGAGTTCAGTCGGATGGTGCTGGTGGCCAACGCGGTGGCAAACTCAGCGCGCGCGGGCGTCCGCTATGCGGTCACGCACGGAAGCGACCGGACCGGGGCTGGGTCGACCGGACCCAGCGGTCCGAGAGGTAATCCTACGGAGGTGGTCACGGTCGTCAAGAACTTTGCCTCCGCGGCGCCGGTGGATCCCGCAAAGCTGACGGTCACCGTTTCCTATCCCGACGCCAAGAACACGCCCGGCTCTCGAGTCGACGTGAGGGTGGTATATGCTTATGACCCGTTTACGGCGCAGTCGCTCTCCGTGAATCTGGGAAGCACCAGCGAAGGGGTCATCACCTATTGACCGTAAAGAGACAGCCTATGACACGCACGCGGGAGAACGGACAGGCGGTAATTCTGGTGATTGCGGCGATGGGCGTGATGGCGATCGGGGCCATCGGCTTCGCGCTCGACGGATCGCATCTGTTCGCCCAGCGGCAGATGGCGCAGACCGCGGCCGACGCCGCGGCGCAGGCCGCGATCATGAGCATATTCAACGCCACCAACGGTTCCGGCGCGGCTGCGTTCTCGACCGCGGCGTCGTTCAACTGCACCACCGCCACTACGGACTTCCGCACGCCGTGTCAGTACGCGGCGATGAACGGGTTCGGGAAGATCGCAAGCGATACGGTCGCGGTCTCGTTCCCGGCCACCGCCACTGGAGTCAATCTCGCCAGCCCCACCGAGATTGTCAAGGTAAGCGTCAGCCGGTCCGTGCCTACGACCCTCATGCGTTTCCTGGGAGCAACGGCGACCACGGTCACCGCGACGGCGACCGGCGCGGTCGTCACTGCGGCAGGACCGGTACCTCTTGCGATCCTGCATCCCACCCTGTCGGGCGTGCTCTCGATAAATGGCAATACCCAGATCAAGATCTGCGGCGGGCCCCCGATCAGCGTTCAGATAAACTCGAGCAGCGCGACTGCGTACACGGGCGGAGGAACGGTGGATCTATCGCACGCCGGCCCGATGGATTCAGGCCAGTGCGACACCGGTACCGGAGCCGACTTTGGCGTGTGGGGGGGGCAAACGACCAACCCCGGATCCGTATCGCTCGGGACGACGGGCAAATACATCGCGCCGTCGTCGCCGATACTCGATCCGCTGGCGAGCGTCGCGGCGCCCTTAGTGCCGGGATCGGCGGGCACGACCACCAGCGTGGGCGCGGGTCAGTACGGTTGCGCATCCTCTTGCACGCTCTACTCGCCGGGACTGTGGTCGGGCGGACTCAATATCAAGAACGACACTGCGATCTTCAAACCCGGACTCTACTACGTGTCGAACGGAGACTTTTCGTTGAAGAACAGCACTGTCTCCATGTGCCCCTCGGCCTCATGCGCCGCGGATGCGAATACCGGGAACGGCATGGTGGCGTACCATACCGGGTCCGGAAGCTTCAACATCCAGACCAACGTTACGGCTACCCTCCTGGGAGCTCCGTACAACTCGGCATACAAGGGAATTCTGTTCTTTCAGGACCGCAGTGCTGCCGCCACGAGCCACACGTTCGGTCAGGGCAACGGGTGCTTCACCTTGCAAGGCACGATTTACGTCACCAACACCCTGGCCCTGATGCAGGCGGACGCATCCCGGTATCAAAGCATCAGTTACAACGGAACTCCGTGCAGCGGCACTATGGTCCAAGGCGAAATCATCACCGACGCCATCTCCCTGGTAGGGAATTCCCAGATGAACATGAACCTGAACGGCTCCAGTTATGCCAACGTCCGGCAGATTGCCCTGGTCAACTAAGGTCTCGCCGCTGTGTGTACCAAGGGTTACTCGCCGCCGCCTGGAACGCATACAGGCGTGTACAGCAGGCGCGGTTTCGAGTGTTATCTCTATACGCACATTGCAGTGATCCCGGCCCGCGCAAATGGGTCCGCGATTGCTTTCTACATATCCGGACTGTGACTTCTTAACATGAGACAACGGGTTGCCACCATTCTCTTGATTGCCCTGCTGATCGCCGCGGCGGGCACTTTTCTGGTTTACCGTCTGGTGAGCGGGCGGCTGACTCCCGGTCCGCAGATGGCGGTCTCGCGCATCGTTGTCGCGTCGCGGGACCTGGACACGGGAACGTTGCTGCGCGACAGCGACCTGGCCCTCGGGCAGTGGGCGGGCTCCCCACTTAAGGGCATGGTGGCCGATAAGCAATCCGCTATCGGGCGGGGAGTCAATTCCAACATTTACGCGGGGGAGCCGGTGATGGAGCGCCGCTTGGCGCAGCCCGGAGCGGGAGGCGGGCTGGCCGCCATCATTCCGTCCGGCATGCGGGCCTGCGCGGTGAAAGTGAACGATGTCGTGGGCGTAGCCGGTTTCGTACTCCCCGGGATGAGAGTGGATGTGCTGGTGGCCGGGAATGCCCCGAACGCGGCGGCGGCCGGGCCAAGGGTCCGGACGGTGCTCCAGAATATCGAGGTACTCTCCGCCGGCCAGAACATACAGAAGGATGCGGAGGGCAAGCCCGTGCAAGTGCAAGTGGTGAACCTGCTGGTGACGCCGGCGCAGGCGGAGGTCCTCAGTCTGGCCAGCAACGAAACACGGATACAGCTGGTGTTGCGCAACCCGCTGGACCGGCAGACCGCGGTTGTTCCGGGTACGGCGATGGTCAACCTTTTTTCGGGTTTCGACGGCGCCCCACGACCGCCGGTCCATCCCAAGCCGGCGCAGCCGCAAGCGAAACTCCCGAAGCCGGCCGCGGAGGGGATGCTGGTCGAAGTCCTGAACGGTTCGCATCGGACGGAAGTCCGATTCGCGACCGCGCAAGAGGAGGCCAGACCATGACCGCACGCCGGCTGAGCACGGCCTTTCTGCTGGGCGCGATCGCTTTCGGCCAGGCAATTCTTCCGGCCCCGGCGGCGCGCGAAGTGGTCGTAACGGCCGGAAAGTCGGCCGTGCTGAACAGCGAACTGCCGATCGAGCGTGTTTCCATCGCGTCGCCGGAAGTGGCGGAAGCCTTCGCTGTCGGCCCCCGGGAAGTACTCGTAAACGGCAAGGCGGCCGGGGAAACCAGTCTCATCCTCTGGCAGCGCGGAGGGGACAAACTATTCTTCGACGTTTCGGTTCGGCCCAACACGTCACAACTGGAGGCGCGGGTGCAAACGCTGCGCCGCGAGTTGAAGAAGCAGCTGCCGAGCCAGGACGTAAACCTGGATTTCACAAACAACACCGTATTCCTCAGCGGCACGGTGGAGGACGTGGCGACGGCGCAGAGAGCCGAGGCGATCGCTTCCACGCTGGGCAAGACGGTCAACCTGCTGTATGTGAGCGTGCCGCAGACCGATCCCCAGATCCTTCTGAACATCAAGTTCGCCAGCGTCGATCGATCGGTCAGCAATCAACTGGGATTGAACCTGGTCAGCACGGGCGCCGCCAACACCATCGGGAGCATCAACACCGGGCAGTTCCCCGCCCCGACGATTACACGAGGCGCCGATGGCAAGGTGCAGATGACACTCTCAGACGCCTTGAACATATTTCTCCTCCGGCCCGACCTGAATCTTGCGGCTACGATTAAGGCGTTGCAGGAGCGCGGGTTGTTCGAGGTGTTGGCGGAACCCAACGTCCTGGCGATGAATGGGAAGATCGCCAGTTTCCTGGCCGGCGGCGAATTTCCTTTTCCGGTTCTGCAAGGCGGGGGAGGCGGGCTGGGGGCGGTCACCATCCAGTTTCGCGAATTCGGCGTGCGCCTCAATTTCATCGCTACGGTCACGCCCAGAGGAACCATACATCTGGAGCTTGCCCCGGAGGTGAGCGCCCTCGATTTCACCAACGGCCTGGTCCTTCAAGGCGTCCACATTCCGGCCCTGACCGTGCGCAGGGTGCATACCGAGATCGAATTGGAGCCGGGGCAAAGCTTCGCCATCGGTGGACTGTTGGACCGGCGGCTGACGGAAACGCTGATGCGGGTACCCGGCCTGGCCGACGTGCCCGTCCTCGGTAACCTGTTCAAGTCCCGCTCCATTCAGAAGAACAACTCGGAGCTGTTGATCATCGCAACGCCGGAGTATGTCCGGCCCATGCCTGCCGGCCAGAGCATACCTGGGTTGAAGTACCCGAACCCGCTTCCCGAATCTCTGTCCGGCACGCTTCCGCGCCAGCCCGGCAGCAGCGTTACGGGTCCGCCGCCGCTGGTTCGCCAGCGCCAAAGCATGCCACTGGAGGAACTGTTGCAGAACCTGCAGACGCCTCCGCCCTCTCTGTCAGGCGCTGGCGGTAGCGGACTGCCGAATACGACCACGCCTTTTCAGCAGAATCTGCCAGCCATGGCGCCGCAGGCTCCCGCCGCGCCCGCCGCGACCCAGAACGCTTCGCCGCGTCCGTCAGGTTAAGAATTATCGAGAAAAACCACATCCGGCGGCCGGCCTAAGGGAAACCAAACTGTTCGTCGGGGTTTCACTGTATACGGATCGCCTCCACGCCGGCCGATAAATAGGTGGAAGGCGAACGGTGAAATGGTAACCCTGGTTATTTGCTCCGCCGATTCCCGGTTGGAGCCGATTCTTGCGGCGGCCCTGGGTCCGGCCTACAGTGTACGGACGGAGGCGAATCGAACGCGGGTCATGGACATGATCGGGCGCGGCCAGATAGACGTTTTGCTATTGGATCTGGAATCCGGCTCCACGTCCCTGGCGGAAGACCTGGCATTTGTCGGCCAAGTGAAGAACCATCATGTTCCGCTGGTCGCGATGACCGCGGACGGCACGCGCTCGACGGCCCTGGAACTGGTGCAGAAGGGCGTCTACGATTACATCCGCAAGCCTCCTTCCATCATCGAGTTGAAGGTGGTGGTAAAGCGCGCCTACGAGCACGCGTCGCTGAAAAGAGAACTGGAAGCCACCCGCGCGAAACTCAGCGCCATCCACGGCTGCGATCGCCTGATCGGATCGAGCGGCCGGTCCCAGGTGGTTTACGATCTGATCCGGCGGGTAACCAATCTAAGCGCCTTTGTGATCATCACGGGCGAGAGCGGGACCGGCAAGGAACTAGTGGCCCGCTCCATTCACAACCTCAGTAACCGCGCCAAAGCGCCTTTCGTGGCGGTGTCCTGCGGAGCCGTGCCGGAAACGCTGATCGAAGCCGAGTTATTCGGGCATGAGAAAGGCGCGTTCACCGGCACAACCGGTTCCCGCGAAGGCAAACTGGAGCAAGCGGGCGAGGGCACGCTCCTATTGGATGAAATCGGCGAACTCAGCCTGACCACCCAGGTGAAGCTGCTGCGGGTTCTGCAAGAGAGATCCTTCAGCCGCCTGGGCAGCAACAAACTGATTCCGCTCAAAGCCCGCGTTCTGTTCGCGACGCACCGGGACCTGGGACAGATGGTGGAAGAGGGCACATTCCGGCAGGACCTGTTTTTCCGCGTGAACGTGTTCCGGATCCACGTCCCGCCCTTGCGGGATCGCACCGAGGATATCCCGCAGCTCGCCAATCACTTCGTGCGGCAATATGCCGCCTCGTATGAAAAGCCGGTGCGCGACATTCTGCCCAGCGCCATGATGATGCTGGTGGAACACGACTGGCCCGGCAACATCCGGGAACTGGAAAACGTCATTCAGGGAGCGGTCATCCTGGCCGAAAGCGAAAGCATCGGGCCGGACGATCTGCCCGAAGCGCTGCGGCCGCTCCAGTTGCTCTCAACTTCCGAGGAGTTCCTGGAGGATTCATTTGACGGCCAGATTCGCAACTTCAAGCTCAAACTGGTAACCAAGGCGCTGCTCGACTGCGATGGGAATAAGACCCGCGCCGCGCGCAATCTGAGTATCTCGAGAGCCTATTTGCACCGCCTGCTCCGGGTATCGCCGATGGCCGGGCGCGTGGCCTAAGCGGTTTCTTGCGGGTGCCGGTCCGGGCGATAATCAGTAGAGATATGCGACATTTCTTTCTGGGCCTTTCGCTAGCCGGAGCGCTCTTCGCCCAATCCTGGCAGACGGCAAACGACCTTCCGGCGGTGGATTTGTCCGGGTTGCCGGACACCCTGAAGCCGGCCGTGCTGAAAATGCTGCGCGAGCAGGACTGCAATTGCGGCTGCAATTTCAAGATTGCCGAGTGCCGGGTGAAGGATCCTCAGTGCGGCTATAGCCGCGCGCTGGCAAACGCGGTCCTGCGGGATTTCAAGGCCGGCAAGACGCCCGATGAGGTCTATGCGACGCTCCGGGAAATGCAGAAGCAGGGCCCGGTCCGGCCGAAGGTGCTGGAAGATCCGGTCGCGATCGCAACCAAGGGCGACCCTTACCGGGGCCCAGCCGCGGCGAGAATCACCATTGTCGAGTTCTCCGATTTCCAGTGCCCGTATTGCGCGACAGCCGCGCCCAAGGCGCTGGCGATCGCGGCTCAATACCCGAACGACGTGAAGCTGGTCTTTAAGCAGTTTCCGCTCGATTTCCATAGCAACGCTTACCGGGCGGCCGAAGCGTCCCTTGCGGCCCATGCGCAAGGGAAGTTCTGGCCGCTGCACGACAAGATGTTCGCGAATTCCCGGCAGCTCTCGCGCGAGAACATTCTGCGCTGGGCGCAGGAGGCGGGACTTGATATGAAGTCCTTCACGACGGATCTCGATTCCGGCAAGTACCGCCCGGTCATCGCCCGGGAGTTGGAGGAAGGGGCTTCCGCCGGTGTGATGGGAACACCCACGTTTTACATCAACGGAAAGCGCTACAACGGACCCATCGAGCCGCAGGCGCTCAAGCCCATCCTCGATGCGGAACTGAAGGGCGCACCGGCGCGGCCAGCTTCCACGCACTGATATTTTTAACGCCGTCCATTCTCCCGGTGCAGGATCAGGTCCGCCGTGAGATCCGGCGCTTCCATGGGCAGAAAATGCGAGTGATCCGGGTAGCGGCGATCGACCGCATTCGGGAATTTCGAAGCCACGTCGGGCGCGGTCGGGGACAGCGTGAAATCGCGCGCATCGGTGGTGAAGCGCGACGCGCGCACCACTTGCACGGGAACGCGGACGCTCGCAAGTTCTTTGTAAATGTTGGCGTCGGGATCGGTGCTGTGCTGGTAGATTGCTGCCTCGACCTCCGGCGGGCAAGCCAGCACGAAGCCGCTGCCGCCTGGCGACGGCGATAACGCAAACTCGCAGTAATCCAGCAGTACCTTCCGATTCCACCGGTCGAACGGCTTCTTGTCCTTGAAGCGGCGGAACATGTCGTCCCAGTTCGCCCACCGGTTCCGCCGGTTGGCGACCATCCCGAGTTCCTCGCCCGCGCCGGTATACCAGGCTTCGGGAAATATCACCGGGTCGATCAGAATCAGTTCCGAAAAAGCTTCCGGCTCCAGGGCCGCGGCAAGCGTGACGGCGTGGCCGCCCAAGGAATGGCCGACGCCCACCGCTCCGCGCAGCGCCAGGGTCCGTACCAGAGCCACCGCGTCGCGCCCGAATTCCCGCCAGCTGTAGGGCGGAGCGGCTTTTGAGCTCCGGCCGTGCCCCCGCGCGTCGAACGCGATGCAACGCCGCCCGGGCAGCCGGGCCACAACCTCGTCCCAGCAGCGCGCGTGAAAGCCGGCCGCATGCAGCAGAAGCACGGCGGGCTCTTCGCCCGGGCGCTCCCGGACGGCCAGGTCCACCCCGTTTACCGCGATTCGGGATTCGACGGCGGCAGATCTTCGCGAATCAGTTTCCATGCAGTGAAGGCGCGCAGCGTGACCAGACTGATCACGCTCAGCAGAATCGCAATGTCGTACAATCCCATCGCAATCGCCATTCCGATAATAGCCGTTGTCAGCAGGCTGGCAGCGGTGGCGGTGCCGTGAACGTGTTTCTGCACCTTCATGATGGTGCCGGCGCCGAGGAAACCGATGCCGCCGATCAGCCCTTGCAGCATCCGTGAAGGAGCCGCAATGTCGCCTGGAAAGGCCCGCAGTCCGATCAGAACGAATGCGCAGGCCGCGACGGCTACCAGCGGAAACGTCCGCAGCCCGGCGGAGCGCTCGTGGCGTTCGCGTTCCCAGCCGACGGGGAGCGCCACAACAAACGCGGCGGTGATTTTGAGGACGCTTTCCCAATGGATGTATTGCATGTGTCCATATCGATTGTAGGCCCTTTCGCCGAATCCGATTTTGTGCGCAGAATGAAACTATGTCTGCCCTGGCGCTGGACGCCGCCCCGGCAGTAGAGGAACTGGAGATTCAAGTCCCGGCAGGGGGCGGCCCGGGCGATTTCGATTTTGGCCGCGGAGGCGGAGGCGGCGGCGACGATGACGCCAGCCGCCGGGACGCTACGCTGCGGCTCGGCATATTCCTGGGAACCGTATCGATATTCTCTTTCTTCACGGCGCTCGCGGTTATCTTTGTCTTTCGTTCGCGCACGCTGTCCTTTTGGACGCCCGTCGAAGTCCCGGGAACGCTATGGCTCAGCACGGCATTGCTGCTCGTGTCGAGCGGCAGTTTCGAAATGGCGCGGCGAAACGCCAGCGCGAACCGCCAGTGGCTGCTCGCGACGTCGCTGCTCGGCATGGCATTCCTGGGTTGCCAGTGCACGTCGATGTACGAACTTGCCGGACAAGGGTTGTTCGCGCGGGGCAATCCCCACGCTTCCCTGTTCTACTGCTTCACCGGGATTCACGGAGTCCACCTGCTCGGAGGATTGATCGCGGTGAACTGGCTGCTGATGCGCGGCCAGCGAGGATTTTCGCGCGAGGCGTCCGCCAGCGGGAACGTCGCCTTCTACTGGCACTTCATGAGCGCGATCTGGCTGGTACTTTTCGGATTGCTACTGGCGCTTTGAAACGAAAGCGTTCCCCGCGACGAAAAATCGCAAAGGCCAATCGGCGCACTCTGTCACGTTGATCCGAGGCGATACCGCGATCTCGAACTTCCCTTCCCCGCCCATCTCCCGCACCGTTAGTTCTCCGCGAGTCAATGGCGCGCCGTTCAGCGCCCGCGTGATCCCCATGGCCAGCGTGAGTTTTCCGGGGCCGGAGCACAGGTGTTCGGGTTTTCGCGCCGCTGGCCGCCGTTTCCGCATGGTCTCCAGCCCGCACATCGGTTCGAGCGCGCGGATCAGGATGCAGCCGGCCTGCCCCTCCGGCTCCGCGACGAAGTTCAGGCACTCGTACATTCCGTAGATCAGGTACACGTAGGCATGCGCGGGAGGACCGAACAGGACCCGGGTCCGATTCGTAATTCCGCGGGAGGCGTGGGCCGCGCGATCTTGGACGCCGAGATATGCTTCCGCTTCGACGATCCGTCCCGCCGTCCGTCCGTGCACCACGATCTTACCCAGCAGACCGCGCGCAACAACCTCCGGCGCGCGTTCGTAGAACGGAGCCGGCAGAACGAAACTGCGCTCGAGAACGGTCTCAATCGAAATCGGATCAGGCCAACTCACTGCGGTACGCTAGGAGGTTAGCACGCCCATGCGCCTGTTCACCGGCATCCAAATCCCCGATGATATTCAGGAGCGTCTCCGAGTCCTGATCGAGCACCTGCGGCCCACAGCGGACGTGAACTGGAGCCGGATCCCCAACCTGCACATCACCACGAAGTTCGTTGGCGACTGGTCCTGCTCGCGGCTGGAGGAATTGACTGCGGCGCTGCGCGGCGTGAACCGGACCCGCGCGATCGACATCGAGATCAAGGGCCTGGGCTGGTTTCCAAACTCGCACAAGCCGAGAGTTTTCTGGGCCGGCATTGACGCCGGACAGGAATTGGACGCACTGGCGGAAGCCACGGAATCGTCGCTGGTGCGGATTGGCGTGGCCCGGGAGAGCCGGCCCTTTTCGCCGCATCTGACGCTGGCGCGGATCGGTGAACCGGCGGGGCTGGCTGCGCTACGGCAAGCGGTCGCGAGGCTCGAATCGACCGGCTTTGGGAAGTTCACCGCGCAGCAGTTTCACCTGTACTCGAGCGAGCCCGCGGCGGGCGGCACGGTGTATGCGATCCTTCGGGATTTCCCTTTGGTTCACGCATGATTCCCGCTCTCGCGCTTCTGATCTCCTATCTAATCGGCGGAATCCCGTTCGGCTATTTCCTGGTGAAGTGGAAAACAGGGCAGGACATCCGGCAGTTCGGCAGTGGCAATATCGGCGCGACGAACGTGCTGCGCACCACCGGCCGATCGACTGGAGTCATTACGCTGCTGCTCGATATCGCGAAAGGATTCGTCGCGGTGTGGCTGGCAGGCTTACTGATTCCCGATGATCCGTCCCTGCTGTGGCGCAGCGGCGCGGCGCTGGCCGTCATAGTGGGGCACGCGTTTCCCGTATTCCTGAAGTTCAAGGGCGGCAAAGCGGTGGCGAGTTTCATCGGCGCGTTTCTGTATCTTGCGCCGCTGCCGCTGCTTGCCGTGCTCATTCTGTTCGTGGCCGTTGTGGCCTACACGCAGTATATTTCTCTCGGATCGATTATCGCCGCCGGAACGTTTCCCTTCGCCGTGTGGTTGATCCTGCATCCTCCCGCCCCGGTTTGGATCGCCGCGCTGATGGCGGGCGCATTCATCGTGTATCGCCACCAAGCGAATATCCAACGGATACGCGCGGGGAACGAGAACGTGTTTTCATTTGGAGGGAAACGGACCGGATGAATCGGCTCGCGATCATTGGTGGAGGCAGTTGGGGCACCGCGCTCGCGATCGTTCTCGCCCCCCGCTTCGAGCGCGTGCGGCTGTGGGCCTTCGAACGCGAGGTCGTCCGCAGCATGACCGAGAAGCGGCAAAACGAACTGTTTCTGCCGGGCTTCTGGCTGGCGCCGCAGATTGAGCCTACCGGCGAAATAGGATTCGCGCTCGAGGATGCGGACATCGTGCTCGGCGTGATGCCTTCGCATCATGCGCGCGCCGTCTACGAACAGATGTCGCCCTTTCTGCTCCCCTCCGTGCGATTCGTCAGCGCGACGAAGGGAATCGAAAACGGAACGCTGATGCGCATGTCGCAGGTGATCGCCGACGTGGTGGGACGAAAGTTCGAGCCTCGCGTGGCTGTGCTATCCGGACCGACCTTCGCGAAGGAGATCGCGCAGGGCGAGCCGGCGACGGCGGCCATCGCGTCCACCGATCCGGAACTGGCGCGCGAGATTCAGATGGCGTTCGCCGGCCCGACGTTCCGGCTCTACACCAATAACGATCCGGTCGGCGTCGAACTCGGGGCCGCGCTGAAAAATGTCATCGCCATTGCCGCCGGCGTCTGCCACGGCCTGAATCTAGGCTCGAACGTCATCGCGGCGCTCATCACGCGTGGGCTGGCGGAGATTTCGCGGCTGGCAGTCGCGTTGGGAGGACAGCCTCGCACGCTCGCGGGATTGGCGGGACTCGGAGACCTGGTGCTGACCTGCACCGGCGACCTGAGCCGCAATCGCAAGGTCGGGATCGAACTCGGCCGCGGCCGGAGCCTGCCGGAAATCCTGGAGTCGATGCGGATGGTCGCCGAGGGCATTCATACCACTCACGCAGCGGTCGATCTGGCGCGCCGGGAGTCGGTCGAGATGCCGATCACGGACCAGATGTACCGGGTTCTGCGGGAAGGCAAGCCGCCGCGCGAGGCCATCCGCGATTTGATGGAGCGCTCGCTGAAAGCGGAATAGCTTACTTGGCCCCGGCGGAATCCGTGGCGTGGTGAAGTTTGGCAGCGGCGGCGATGTACTCCTTCGTTTGCGGATTGGACGCGTTCCAGGCGGGCGGCTTATCGCTTTCCGCGAGCATCCATAAGCCCAGCGTGACCATCCGATCCACTTTCGCCATGTTCTCGTAGTCGATCTTTGGCCATTCGTCGCCGACTCCGTGATAATCGGGGAACTCGAAGGCGACGCACATGGTGTGCGCCGGGATGCCGCTGTCGGCCAGCGCCTGATTATCGCTGCGGGCAAAATACGGGTCGCTGCGCTTCTCGTCCTTGTAGACTCTTATCCCCGCGAGTTTACCCGCTTTCACGAAGACCTGAGGCATGCTCGAAAAATCGAAGCCGGTAATGGTCGCATCGTTCAGCTTCGGCCCCGTCGGATCGTCCGTGCGGCCCATGTGCTCGAGATTTATATCGGCGACGGTCTTCGCAAGCGGCACGACCGGATGGCGCCCGTACCATTTCGAGCCGATGAGACCCAGTTCCTCGCCAAAGAACGCGACAAAGACCACGCTCCGCCGAGGTTTCTTCTCCAGCACGCTGAGCGCGCCCGCCACTTCGATCATCGACGCGGTCCCGCTCGCGTCATCGTTCGCGCCGTTATAAATACGATCCCCCTGCCCTTCCGCTTTCACGCCAAGATGATCGTAGTGCGCCGTCACCAGAATGTACGTGTCCTTCAATATCGGATCCGATCCCCGGAGGACAGCCGCAACATTCCGCAGCGTGACCGGTTTCTCCTTGGGAGCCGCGATGTGCGCCGTCACCGTGAGCGACTGGGCGTTCTTGACCATCGTTGCGACGGCGCCGGAGGCGACGAAGACGATCGGGACACTCTCCGCGCGGTCTTCCGGCGAGGCCAGCCTGGGTGCCGCCCGCGGCCGGGAACCGGTGATGACGGCCAGCGCCGCGCCGGAGGCACGGAGGTCCCGCATCGCAGTCGCCGACCGGAGATCGCCGGCCGGAACAAACACCACTTTGCCTTTGCGATCCGCTGCGCGGTTCTTTACCGCCGCGACATGGTTCAGATCGAGCGCCGTAAATGTCTGTATGGCGGCGGCGTCCGGCCCGATGTCCACCGTGTCCTTACCGTCGCTAATCTGGAGCTTGAAGCCGGTCGTATCCGCCTGCACCTGCTGCATGTGAGCCGTTTGGAAATAGCCATCGTCGCCCGCCGGCTCGAGCCCGGCTGCGCGGAACCGCGCGGCCACGAACTCCGCAGCAATATCGAGGCCTGGGGAAGGCGTCGCGCGCCCCTGCAGCAGGTCGGAGGCGAGAAACGAAACGTTGCCCTTCAGGCCGTTGGCCGAGATATGATCCAACGCCGGCTGGACTTGGGCCGGTATCTGGGCAACGGCGAGGGCTGCCGCAAACGCGGCGGCGAAAAAACACTCTGATCGCATGATTCGGATATTCTGCACGATGGGAAAGCCTTAAACTGAATTCGCGATGGATGAAAACACTCTGTGGACAGCCGTTCAGGCACGCGATGATAATAAGGACGGCCATTTCTATTATGCCGTTACCTCGACAGGCGTTTTCTGCCGCCCGTCCTGCCCCAGCCGGCGGCCCCACCGGGATCGAGTTCGATTCTTCTCCGATTCCAAAGCCGCGCAGGCTGCCGGTTTCCGCCCGTGCCTGCGCTGCCGTCCGCTGGAGAAGCCGCTCGAGGCCGTCGCCGACTTCATCCATGCTCACCTGGACGATCGACTGACGCTCCAGTCCTTGGCGGGCGTGGCCGGCTTGAGTCCATCTCACTTCCAGAAGCGATTCACGAAGGAGTTCGGGATGTCGCCCGCAGAGTATATCCGCGCGCACCGCGCCGAGCGCCTGAAATCCGGCCTCCGCGACGGTTCCTCCGTGACGGATTCGATGCTGGATGCCGGATACGGATCGACCAGCCGGCTGTACGAGCATGGAGCCGCTGCCTTAGGGATGACCCCCCGCGAGTATCGTGCGGCAGGACGGGGACTGCGGATTCGCTACTCCACGTTCGAGACATCGCTCGGCTGGACCCTGGCCGCGGCTACCGGGCGCGGCCTCTGCCGCGTAGCGTTTGGCGATGGGGCCGAAGCGCTCGAGCGCGAACTGCAGGACGAGTTTGCGAACGCGTTCCTGGTCCGCGAAGACCTGCCGGAATACGTGCCGGCCATCCGGTCGCTGGCCGACGGCGAGAGGAGAGCGTCACGTCTGCCGTTGGATGTGCGCGGCACCGCTTTCCAAATGAGGGTCTGGCGGGAGTTGCAGTCCATTCCGGCGGGGGAGACTCGTTCCTATCGCGAGGTTGCGGCGGCTATCGGCAACCCTGCGGCGACGCGCGCCGTCGCCCGCGCCTGCGCGACGAACGCGGTCGCGGTGGTGGTGCCATGCCATCGTGTGGTGCGCACCGGCGGCGAATTGGGCGGATACCGCTGGGGCGTCGGGCGCAAAGAGAAGTTGCTGGCATCCGAGCACCGCTAGTGTGACTAGAGTTTCAGAGCGAGTTTTTTCCGGGCGCGGTAAGAGAGTTGGCGAGAGCTTGGGTTGGTTTGCGGAAGCATATCCCGGGCTTGCGTCGGCCAACTAGTGCCATATCAATAACTTCTAGGGCTTGGGCTTCGTTTTGTATTTCTGGGATTTCAAGAATTTAGCACATGTTCCGTTGTTGTAAGCAGCGCGACAAAATCCTGCGATTGCGAGTCAGAGCCTGAACACGGAGGCGTCAAGCTCTTTTTCTTTGATCTTGCCGGAGCCAGAGATCACCACGACAGTGATGCGCTCGGAGGTATCTGGTGGCTCCGGAAACGTGAACCACGCTCGTTGGGAAGCACGCTCGTAGATTGCGGACCGATACAGGGGCGTGTAGGTTACGACATTTCCTTGCGCCGTCACAAACCCGTGTTCCTGTGGGAGTATGGAAATGGCATCCGAGCGGCCGGTACGTTCTTCTGATGGCTGGATGACCTGCTGTCCGACCTTCAGGACAAGATGAACGCCTCCCTCAGGGCCCCATGCGGGGAGGCTGCCCGCGTACAGATTGTTGTAGCAGTTCGCTTCCACCAGCACCTCGACGACACCGAGCGGAAAGTGCGCCTTGACCTCCTCGATTGTCAACCGGCGCATCTGCCTCTTAGCATTGGCGGCTTCCAAGGCAATCCGATCTGGAGCTTTCAGTACCGTGATTTTCTTTTCGATGGGATCGCCGAACCCCGCGCGATTAATTCGGAACTGTTGCTTCTTCTTGATTTCGTCCCACAGCCTTTTCCCGCTGGTCTCGGCCCCCCGCTTCATGGCGGCTTCGATATCCGAATCCGATAGACGCTGTGCGAACGCAGTGCTCACGAACCCGGCGATGATGACAGCAGCGCGGATCGACAAGGATGTCATGGTGCTTGCCTCGCTAAGTATTGGTACGGTTTTCTGGCTTTTCTCTCAATTTTTTTGGAGGGCCTGCGGAAATCACGACGCCAACCGGAATTGCGTAGTTCCGACTCTTGAGCCGGCTATTCATTTCATTCACAACGGCGTCGGATGTCGTATCGCCGAAAGCCTCAGGGACGATCTGGATACCGGGCGGAGGTTCCGATGGTGCTGGGGCAACTGGACGAGGGAATTCCACCGCTTCCGCCGGGGTAGTCGGAACCTGTGAACTAGTATTCCGTCTCTGCGGAATGTCCAACCGGGTTCGATAGTAGAATCCGCCCTTCGAAAACGACACCCGCGTGCCGCGAGGACCCGCCGTGAGCCGCGCGCCGCCGGCACCAACGGACATACTCACACCCGACTTTGAGAGCGTCATCCGAAACGGACCTGACTTGAAACCCTTACGGAATCCAAAACTCATGCCTTCGCAATATCATAGCATTGTCGGATGCGCACTATTCAATGGTGGGCGCGACAGGAACTGGAGCCTGCGATCTCCTTCCAGTCGAGCTCGGAAAATGGGGGCTCTAAATAGTACAAACCGTTTCGTCGGCTGATGGGCAACGGTCAATTATTCGTAGCGCAGGGCGATCATTGGATCGCCGAGCTACGTCAAGATCGCAGGCCGGTGAGTTCAAACTACTCGCGTCCGAGCGCTCGCTGGCCCGCGGCTAGGACCCGCAGAATCTCGTCGACATCGAATACCGCGCCTCCCCAGGCGCCGCCGCCGATATCTTGAAGAGCGGCCCACAGGCGCGTGTCGTCCGGCAGCCCGGGGTCCGGCGCGAGATCGGCTCGCGGCGATCTGGCCGCCAGCAGCGCCGCAGCATCGGGGCCAATCAGGTTGACGGAGCCTTCCAGGCGGACGCGATCCACCGTGATCTCGATCATGTCGCCGTCCAGGATTTTGCCGATCGGGCCGCCGGCCAGCGCCTCGGGCGAGACGTGACCGATG